>DBTH01000116.1 GCA_002306945.1 Methylacidiphilaceae bacterium UBA1321
GCGCGCTATCAAAAGCTCGTCACCAACGCCAGCCAGGGCGGTATCCTGACAACGTAAGGAACGTGAGCAACGTGACGTTGCATCCAGTAACGCTGACGCCGAAGGGGTGTACTTAAACGTATTGCGCAAGTAACCAAGAAAGATGAGTAGTCAATGTCATGGATGAGGATAGCGAGAACTCGGGTGAAGATTGACACACTCCGGCACTTCGTGTCCGCCCCTCTTGATAGAGGGGAATTCGGCAACTGTAAGTCTCGATAGCAGGAGTCCCCTCTATGAAGAGGGGTGGCGCGTCAGCGCCGGGGTGTGTCAATCTTCACCTGAGCCGTAACTATAGCTGTCCCCGCGCAACACCTTAAATTTCTCCGGGCATCCTCTACCTCTTCGCGTAACTCGGGGCAGACGCAACCTGCCGTCACGCTGCCTGTGCGAGATAATTTTTCACATAATCGCGCACGCCCGCTTCGAGTGAATGAAACGGTTTTTTATAACCGCTCTTCTGGAGCTTGGTGGCGTCGGCCTGGGTGAAATACTGATATTTGCCACGCAAAATCTCCGGCATTTCGATAAAGCGAATGTCAGGCTTGACATCCATCGCGGCAAAAAGCGCCCGCGCCAGATCAATCCAGGTGCGCGCCTGTCCCGCACCACAATTGAAGAGACCGCCTTTTTTTGAATCGAGCGCGAAGTGCACCGTCACGTCGACCGCATCCTTGACGTAGACAAAGTCGCGCTTTTGCTCCCCGTCCTTGAAATCGGGACGGTGCGATTTGAAAAGTTCGATATACCCGCGGGTTTTCACCTGGTGATACGCTTTTTGCACGAGGGAACGCATATCGCCCTTGTGATCTTCGTACGGACCGTAGACGTTGAAATATTTCAGGCCGACGATCTGCTTGAGAAATCCGTGACGCAAGGCCCAGAGATCGAACATGTGCTTGGAATAACCGTACATATTGAGCGGAACCAGTTTTTCCGTCACCGCATCTTCGTCGCGATAACCGAGTGCTCCATCGCCGTACGTCGCCGCGCTGGAGGCGTAGACAAAGCGAACTTTTTTGGCCAGTGACCATTCGGCCAGCGTCCGCGTGTAGCGGTAATTGTTTTCCAGGAGATAATCGGCGTTGCGTTCCGTTGTCGCGCTGCACGCGCCGAGATGAATGCACGCCAGAGCCTTCGGCGCTTTTCCACCCTGCACCAGAGCGAGGAATTGTGCCGGGGACAGGACATCCTCGTAACGCAGGCCGCGCAGATTCTGCCACTTCTCATCGGTGCCGAGGAGATCGACCAGGATCAGATTGTCGAGTCCGCGCTGGTTCAGGGCTTCGACCACATTGCGACCGATGAAACCCGCGGCGCCCGTAACGATAATGGGTTGGTTTTTCATCGCTTCACTCCTTCGTTCCGTAGACCTTCAGAACGCGCTCGATGGTTCCCGTGGTCGAACGGCCTTCCACCATATCTGCCAGCACCACATGACCGCCGTTGGCTTCGACAGTCTCGCGACCGCTGACGTAATGCGCCCAGTCCTTGCCCTTGACCAACACCTGGGGAATGATCTTGCCGATCAGTTCCTTCGGCTCGTTTTCGTCGAAAAGAACGACGGCGTCCACCGCTTCGAGCGAAGCCATGACAAAGGCGCGGTCGCCTTCCGGATTGATCGGGCGGTTCGGCCCCTTGTTGCGTTTCACCGAAGCATCGCTGTTGAGGCCGACGCACAGGGCGTCTCCCTGATTGCGCGCAAAACTGAGGTAGGTCACGTGTCCGCGGTGAAGAATGTCGAAACAGCCGTTGGTGAATACGAGTTTCTTGCCCTGTGCCTGCAACTGGTCGCGAAAAGCGCGCGCCTGTTGCACCGTCATAATTTTGGATTCTGGATTCAACATAGAGGAGGAGGATTGACTTGTTTATTTCTTATCGGAAAACCCGAGCAGCGGCAGGATGTGTTTCATCTGCGAGTAATCGGGCACGACAATGTCCGCACCGGCGCGAATCAGCCGGGTTCGTTTCGTCAGGTCGAGGCCGTAGCGGGTGACTTCGTTGCTGGCGACGCCAAGGCAAAAGGCGTTGCGCTTGCTGCCCTCGCGCAATTCGACGGGGCCGTCACCGACGACAACGAGTTCCTGTCCGGTCAAATGACCGCTCTGAATAATGCGTTCGAGGACAACGCGCTTGGCTTCCACCTTCAGGTCGCCAACAGCTCCATGGATGCCGCCCTCGAACAAAGACGCATAGCCCATCACTTCGGCTTCGGCCTTGACGTCGGCCTCGTCGGTTCCGCTAGCCAAGAAGAGCTTCACACCGTTGCGGTGAAGTGCTTCCAGAAACTTCCGCGCGCCCTTGACCTCGTAATCGTACGGATCGAGTTCGCCGCGTTTGATTTTCGCCACGCGGGATTTAATCATCTCCAGGAGCGCCTTGTTGTAGCGGGCCTTGTAGCCGTGCTCGTCGAGAATTTCGCCTTCAGGAATATAGCCGTGCTCACGCACCAGCGAAATCAGCCCCTTCATCTGAGCCAACGTCTGGATGCCGGTGGTTTTATCGATGAAAGCGCGCACCTCTTCCACAATTTTCGCATAAACATCCTCGCGGACCGACTTGATCTTCGCGCCCAGAATGGCCTCGATCATCATCGGCTCCATGATCTTCTCCCATCCCTGACGCAGGACGGATATTGTGCCGTCGTGGTCGAAGATGGCATAGCGAACCGGAGTGGACCGGAGACATTCGCGGATGATTTCAATTTCGCTTCCAGGCAAATAACGGGCCGCTCGCGGATTGCCGGCCAGTTCCGGTTCGTAAATATAATCCGGCGTCGGCCCCGCCTCGCGCAATTCCTTCACCGTGACCGTGCCGGTGGTTTGCACCTTGCCGACCGTGATCGTCGCGGCCAGATTCGCCAGACGCGCCGCCTGCACCAGATCACCGCCACCGGCCAGCACCGCCGCAATCGACGCAACGACCGTATCCCCTGCGCCGACCGAGTCGGTTCTTCCCAGTAATTGAATTCCGGGCACTTCGATCAACTGCTCTCCGCTGGTCGCAATGAGTCCGTTCTCTCCCCGAGTGAGAAAGACCGGCTTCTTCGTATGGGCGCTGAGTTGACGGGCGTAGGCGATGGTTTCGGATCGGGAAATGACTTCGTTCAACGGACGTTCGGTGCCGAGCAAACGCGCCGCTTCATGGGCGTTGACCTTCAGAACCGCGCCTTCGAATTTCCCTGCGTATTGACGCGAATCGACAATAAACGTGACGGCACTGTGATGTTCGATGAGGGCGTTGATCTGGCGAATGGATTTTTCGTTGAAGAACGAACCGGGCAACTGCTGATTGAGAATGACGACGTCCGATTGACCAGCCGCCTGATCGAGCCGAGCCAAAACCGATTCGAGTTTATCCTCGGGGAAATCGTTATAACCCCCCATGTCAATGCGGCTGAGTTCATCCGATCCGACGTAGGGTTTCACATAAACTGGCGTCTGCCAGGGATTCTCAAGAGGCAGCAACGATCCGGTATCAATGCCGCGCGAGGACAGTTGCCGGATCAATTCCGCGCCGAACAAATCGTTCCCCGTCACGCCAACGGCTCGAACCTGCTTGACTCCGAGAGCCGCGAGATTCGCCGCCACGTTACCCGCGCCACCGGGACTGTAGCGCTGCTCCCGCACGTGATGCACCGGCAGCCTCGTTTCCAGGGAAAGCTCCGCTTGTTCCGGATTGATCAACCAGTAGGCGTCCAGGCAAAAATCGCCAAAGACGGAGACCCTTCCGGCATTCAAAGTTGTCAGGGCTTGTTCAAGCCAATTCGGTTCATGTGATTTGGTGCAGGGCGGAATATTGTCCAATTTCATAGCGTAACCTCTTTTTTGAAATGTAAATTGAATAGCGATATAATGCAAAATTTAATATGACAACTTCTGTTAAAGTTGATATTACATTTGCATGTCCTACCGTCCCAAGCACCAAGCCATCTTCGAAACCCTGCAGCAGGATATTCTCCAGGGTCATTACGCTCCCGGCGGTCTTCTCCCGAGCGAGATCGCCCTGTCGCGCCGCTGGAAAGTTTCCCGTCCGACCGTCTCCCGCGCCCTGCGCGATCTCCAGAATCTCGGATTACTTGAACGCCGCGCCGGATCGGGCACTTATGTACGCGCCGATTTGCGCACCACTCGCCCGGTTCTGGGAATGCTCGTCGAGGGATTGGGCAATACCGAAATACTCGACCCCATCTGCGCCGAAATCACCCGCGCCGCGCAGGAGCGTGGCTGCAATGTGCTCAGCGGCGGATTGCTCGACAACGCGAGCTTCTCCGAACACATCCAGGAGTGGGTCAAAAGCGGAGTGCGCGGCGTCTTCTTCGCTCCGGTCGAACGCATGGAAAATCGCGAAGCCTACAATCTGGAAATCGTCCGCAAACTCAGCGAAGCCAAATTGAGCGTGGCCCTCATCGACCGCGATCTTCTCGAATTCCCCCAACGCAGCGACCACGACTTGATCGCGCTGGATAATTTTCAGGCCGGATGCATTCTCGCCGATCATATCGCCGAATTGGGCGCCAAACGGATCGCCTTCATCGCCAAGCCCGACTATCCCGCCACCACCGACCTGCGGCTGGCGGGAATCCGGGAAGGCGCACGTCGCGCGGGATTGGCCGCCGTCGATTTTCTCACAGGCAATCCCGAACAAAGCGAATTCGTTTCCCGCATCCTGCGCTCCTCCAGGAAATACGACGCCATTGTCTGCTCGAACGATTTGACCGCCGCGCAACTTCTCCAAAGCGCCCTGAAATTGGGTAAGCATGTTCCGAAAGATTTCCGGCTGGCCGGATTCGACGATGTCCGCTACGCGACCCTGCTGCCGGTTCCACTGACAACCGTGCGCCAACCCTGCCGCGCCATCGGCGTCGCGTGCGTCGAGACCCTGCTCAGCCGACTCGACCGTCCTTCCCTGCCTCCGCGTTCCGTTCTTCTGAAAGGCGAACTCGTCGTGAGGGAATCAACCAACGCACACCCTCCCCGATGAACCGTGAGACCTCCCTCGCATCCAGCATTTTAAAGTATATGCTTATCTCGTTGACTCAGGCTGAGGCTATTGATCTCAACACAATAGACTGATAAGAGGAGCGTATGCCATTCGAGTAACTCTGGAGGTTTGAAGCCTCTCACTGGACAGTCACATCCATAAGCTATCCAACCGATCCTTCGACGTCGCTACGCTCTGCTC
>DBTH01000226.1:0-1115 GCA_002306945.1 Methylacidiphilaceae bacterium UBA1321
ATTGCTTTACATGCATGAATCGCAGCGCCACGCCCATGGCATGCCGACGTGGTGTTTCATGGTGGTGAGTCTTCTGGTCTATCTCGCCCCTGTCGTGGGATTGTGGTTTTCCTGGCAGAATCTGGTGTCGCGCCGGCACCGCGAAACGACCCGAATGACCCTGCACAAGCAATTCAACGGTGCCATTGCCGGGGCGGCGGTGATCCTGATTGCGGCCTATTGGCTGTTGCCTACGATTCGTTTTTGACTTTTCAAGAGGCTGCGGTCCGCTATTTCTGCCCCATTGTGTTCAATTATTCTGAAGAGCCGGATGTTCTTTTCCCGGTTGAGTTGTGAAGTCGTCCACCCTGTCCCGCGCGGTGGAGCGTGGAATCGCCGCTGCACGCGAAAATCTGTTTCCGGCGCTGTTTTTGCAGGGGATTCTCGCGATCCTGATCGCGACTTATTTCCTCTGGCCGAAGAGCGCGGTTATTCTCTATGAGCTGAGCCAGTGGAAGGCAAGAGGCGGGATTTATTTCAGCTTCGCGGCGACCGGTTTTGCCGGCGGCATCCTGTCGGAGATTTGCAAGGTATTGTTCGCCCAGCGGGGGCGTTGGACTTGTGCGAATGTAGAGGATGGCGTATTCAATTTCTTGCTGCTGGGTTTTGCGGGCAGTGTCGTCCACGTCTTTTACGATTATCAGGCGTTTTGGTTCGGTGACCGGCTGGCCTGGTCGGTGGTTCTGCGCAAGACGCTCGTCGACATGGGCCTGTTTACTCCGTTCTGGGCGACTCCTTACCAGTCGATTTTCTGGCTCTGGAAGAACAAGGGTTATTCCTGGACGGGGGTGAGCCGCGAATTGCGCACGGTGTATTTTTCCGAGCATTACCTGCCGGTGCTGATGATGCAGTGGGTCTTCTGGATACCGGTGGTGATGATGACTTATTCGCTCCCGCTCGCGCTGCAATTTCCCTTCTTTCTCGCCGCGGTGGCCATCTGGGGCCTTTTATTGGCCACATTGACCAAGTCGGGAGTGAAGAAGAAAGAGGTTCTATCGCAAAAACATTGGAATAACCAGGACTTGAGGGGAATGGAATGCCAAGTCAAAGATCAAAAGTAAAAAGTCAAAACGACA
>DBTH01000226.1:1378-1815 GCA_002306945.1 Methylacidiphilaceae bacterium UBA1321
CGACAACTCAAAGCTCAAAACTTTTTGACCTTTGAGTTTTAACTTCGACCCTCTTTGACAATCCAATTTTTATTCCACTGAAAATACCGAGGAACCAAAAAAGAAGAGGAAGCCTGCGCTATTGCCGGGAGTCGTTTATAACTCGTGGCGGCCGGAGAGGGCGTAGCCGAGGGTGACGCTGTCGGCGAATTCGAGGCCGCCGCCTGCGGGCAGACCGGTGGCGAGCCGGGTGACGCGGATTCCGGCGTTTTTCAAAATGGGGGCGATGTAGAGGGCGGTGGTTTCGCCTTCGACGTCGGCGCCGAGGGCAAGAATGATTTCGGCGGGTTTGCTTTTCTCAAGACGCGCCTTGAGGGCGTCGATGGAAAGTTGTTCCGGGCCGACGCCGTCCAGCGGTGAGAGGCGACCGCCGAGAACGTGATAGAGGCCGCGAAAGG
>DBTH01000226.1:2066-2273 GCA_002306945.1 Methylacidiphilaceae bacterium UBA1321
AGAACGTGATAGAGGCCGCGAAAGGAGCCCGATTTTTCCAGCTTGAGAACATCGCTGGGCTGCTCGACAACGCACCATATCTGTGTGTCGCGCCGGGTATCGGCGCAAATGGTGCAGAGTGGCCCCTCGGCGTAAAAACCGCACTGGGGGCAAGGGTGGATGCGGGCGCGGGTATTGGTGAGGGCGGGGGCCAGCCGTTCGCCGACC
>DBTH01000226.1:2518-9391 GCA_002306945.1 Methylacidiphilaceae bacterium UBA1321
GGAGGGCGTGGGCCAGCCGTTCGCCGACCGATGGTGGACTTTCCAGAAGGAACAGCGCCAGCCGTTCTGCGCTGCGCGGTCCGACGGAGGGCAATTGGCGCAGGGCAGTGAGGAGTTCCTGAAAGGCTGGCGGGTAATCGGCCATTGGGTCTTAGAGTCCGGGCAGTCCGAGTCCGGCGGTGAGTTTGCCCATTTCGGCCTGGGCTTCCGTTTTGCCCTTTTCGACGGCTTCGCGTATGGCGGTGACGACAAGATCCTCAATCATTTCAGCTTCGCCTTCCTTGACGATGGAGGGATCGATCTTGAGGCTGATGAGGGAACCTTCGCCATTGGCGACGGCCTTGACCGTTCCGCCACCGGCTTCGGCGCTGTACTCGCGGGCGGCGAGTTCGGCTTGAATCTTGGCGGCCTTGGCCTGGAGTTCCTGGGCTTGCTTCATCATTTTCATTACGTTCATGGGGATTCCTTGTGTCGGGTTGATTGGAAAAGTGTTTGCCGGATCGGGCTGTATATTCTAATTAGCTTTCAAGATTAGATTAACCAGCTTGTTCTTTTCGGTGTTGTCTCAGTTACAGATCCACTCGGGATATGCGTCTTCGTCGCGCCTCGCCAATGCAGAAAATTACTGCGCATTTTATTCTAATTTTGAAAGCTAATTAGAATTACGGAGACGGTCACGCCTTTTCGGCGGGAGCGATTCGGGCCTGGAAAAGTTCCAACGCCTGCCGAATGAGCGGGTCGTTCTCGAATTCCTCCTGGCCCATGCGCAGGGGAGGGGCTCCGGCGGATTGTGTCGAGACGTGCTCGCTGTGCTTCGGTTCGGTAGTGATGAAAACGAGCTTGAGCGGCTGGCCTGCCGCTTCGTTGAGCAGCGCGTCGAGGAGCGGCTGGTTCTTCGGATTGGTCAGGTAGGGGATCTTGTTTTGCAGCGCGGGTGGGATCGCTACTTCCATCGTGTTGGCCTTGCAATCGAGGAAGGTCAAGGCGGCGATGGTGTCTTTTTCCAACGGGCGCTCCTTGGCGAACTTCGCGGCAACGGTGGCCCAGATTTCGGAGGCGTTTTCGACCGGTTTGAAGACCTGTCGTACCGGGTGCGCTGCGGGAGCGGGCGCATGAACCAGTTCATGGACGGCAGGAGTGGGGTGAGCGGGTGCCGTCGCGGTGAAAGGAGAGGGAGTTGTGACCGGGGTGTGCGTTGGAGCCTGTGCAGGTGTGGCTGTCGGCGTGGGCTGTGGCGCGGGAGTAGAAATTGAGGTGGGCGTGGGTGCTACGGGTGTTGGAGTTGAAGTCGGAGCGGGTCGGGAGGGAGCGGCAGGGGCGTGGCCGGTGGAAGGAATCGTTCCCGATGACGGCGCGTTGCCAGTACCGATCTGGAGCAGGATGCTTTCGAGTGAAACGCGTTCTTTGAGCTGGCTGAGTTGGATGAGGGCGACTTCGAAGAGAACGTCCTTGGCCAGGGCGTAGCGCAAGCGCGCTTCGAGATGGCTCAAGTCTTCGAGAATGGCGAGGGCGCTCTGGCGGGAGATTTGGCCGGAGACCTCCTTGAGCGCGTCGCTTTCTTCGGGGGAAAGTTCTCCGGCGAGGGTTTGGGGCGAAATCTGGTAGATGACGAGGTTGCGGAAGAAGCGCAACAGATCCTGGCTCAATTTGCCGAGGTCTTTTCCGGCGCGGACGAGTTCCCGGCTTTGGAGGAGAAGGGAGGCGGTTTCGCCAAGCGCAATCGACTTGGCGAGAGTGGCCACGGGTGTGATGCCGGTCAGGCCGAACATGCCGAGAACGTCGGCTTCGGAGACCTTGGTGCCGTAAAAACTGATGACCTGGTCGAGAGCCGATTCGGCATCGCGCAAGCCGCCTTCGGCATAACGGGCAATGGCGGTCAGGGCGGCGGGTTCGGCTTCGACGTTTTCCTTCCTGCAGATTTCGCCGAGGTGATTGGCGATGAGAATGTCCGGGATGCGGCGCAGGTCGAAGCGTTGGCAGCGGGAGAGAATGGTGGCGGGCAGCTTGTGAACTTCGGTTGTGGCGAAGACGAATTTGACGTGGGTGGGCGGTTCTTCGAGTGTCTTGAGCAGCGCGTTGAAGGCGGCGACGCTCAACATGTGGACTTCGTCGATGATGTAAATCTTGTAGCGGCCCTTGACGGGGGTGTAGCGGACGTTGTCGCGCAGGTCGCGTACCTGTTCGACGCCGTTGTTGGAGGCACCATCGATTTCAAGGACATCGAGACAGCGGCCTTCGGCGATCTCCTGGCAGATTTCTTCCTGCGGGTTGAAATCGACACGCGGGCCGTCGGCGCAATTGAGCGCTTTAGCGAGAATACGGGCGGTCGAAGTCTTGCCGGTGCCGCGCGGGCCGACGAAGAGGTAAGCCTGGGCAAGACGGCCCAGTTTGATGGCGTTTTCCAGCGTCTTGGTGATGTGTTCCTGCCCGACGACCTCGGCGAAGGTCTGGGGACGGTATTTGCGGGCGAAAACCTGATAAGCCATCGCGTTACTTTACAAGCTCCACGGCCCACTGCAAGACATAGGAAAAGGCTTTTGAACGAAATTAACGAAAGGCTTTGTTTTATCAGGAACTCAGGAAAACCGGAAGTGATGGGAGGAAGGTTTGGGTGCAGAGCGTCGAAAGCCTATTTTTTTCTCCTGGACAAAAAAAGACCAGAAGCAGCAACAACTTTGGTCAAACTACCGTTGCTTCCTTTCGGACCTGGCGGGGTTTATTTGCCTCAGCTTTGCCACTTCTGGCGGAGGGTAAGACTAATGGGTGCCGCGCAGACTGTCCACAGGATTAGGCGAAAATTTTGCTGTCGAAAACGGAAATGGCTGCCCGGCTTTATTGGAGTCCCTTGGCCAGGGTGAGGGCTTTCATGCCCGCTTTGGCCTTGTTGACGCTCTCGTTGTATTCGCCCATGGGGGTCGAATCGGCGACGAGTCCGCCACCGGCCTGCAGGTAGGCTTTGCCGTCCTTGAGGAGAACGGTGCGGATGGCGATGCAGGAGTCGAGGTTGCCGTTGAATCCGAAATAGGCGACGGCTCCGGCGTAGGTGCCGCGACAGGTTTTCTCGCCTTCTGCGATGATCTGCATGGCGCGGACTTTGGGGGAACCGCTGACGGTTCCGGCGGGGAAGGTGGCGCGCATGACGTCGTAGGAATTCTGGCCGGGCTTGAGCTTGCCTTCGACGTTGGAGACGATGTGCATGACGTGCGAGTAACGCTCAATGATCATCAAGTCGGTGACGCGCACGGTATTGAATTCGCAGACGCGACCGACGTCGTTGCGGGCGAGGTCGACGAGCATGACGTGTTCGGCGCGTTCCTTCGGATCGGCGAGAAGTTCCTTGGCCATGGCCTCGTCTTCGGCGGGGTCTTGACGGCGCGGGCGCGTTCCGGCGATGGGGCGGATTTCCACCTTGCCGTCGACGGCGCGGACGTGGACTTCGGGGGAGGAACCGACGACGGCCATGCCTTTGAACTTGAGGCAAAACATGTAGGGCGAGGGATTGATGAGGCGTAGGGCGCGGTAGAGGTCGGTCGGTTCGCCATCGAAGGGAACTTCAAAGCGTTGCGAGGGGACGACCTGGAAGATGTCGCCCGACTTGATATATTCCTGCATCGCGGCGGTCATCCGGACGTATTCGTCCTGGGTGATATTGACGCCGGGCTGAATGTCGGAATCGGACGAGCCAAGGGCGAGAATCTTGTGGCTGACGGAACGCTTCAGTCGCTTGGTGAGTTCCTCGATCTTGCGCACAGCCTCGTCGTAGGCGGTGCCGGGGTCGTCGTTTTGGATGAAAGCGTTGGCGACGATCTTGATGCGGTTTTCGAGGTGGTCGAAAATGAGGAGCGTGTCGCTGATGACGAAATAGGCGTCGGGAATCTTGAGATCGTCGATCTTGGCGCGCGGGACGGTTTTCTCGAAATAAGTGGCGCACTCGTAGCCGAGGTAGCCGACCGCTCCGCCGGTGAAGATGGGGAGATGTTCGCTGCCGACCGGTTTGTAACGCTCCATGATTTGCTGCAGTTCACGCAACGGATCGGTCTGCGTCTTGAAGGAACGTTTCTTGCCGTTCTCGGTGATGGTGATTTTGCCATCGCGCGCGGTAAAAATGAGATTCGGGCTTGCGCCGAGGAAGGAATAGCGGGCGAAGCGACCGCCGCGTTCGACCGATTCAAAGAGGAACGAGTGACTGCCGGTGTCGATCTTGAGGTAGGCGGAAACGGGTGTTTCCAGATCGGCCATGATTTCGCGGTAGACGGGGATCAGGTTGCCCTGTTTCGAGAGGGCGAGAAATTCTTCGCGTGAGGGAGAAATCATATTCGCGCAAGGGGTTGTGATAAAGGATCAGAAGCGGGAGTAAAAGTGGGAATTATCCACAAGCTCGACCATCCCATATCGCTTTCGATTTTAGCTCCTCTTTTCTTGAATTCCTGGGTTCCTGATAAAATTCGGAGTAAGTTCTCCGGGCTGTTTTCAGGAGTAACGGACATCCTTGCCGGGTTCCATCTCGTACTGGTAGGTGGCGAGTTTGGTGACGAACGGTTCGAGTACCTGTTTCTGGAACTGGGTGAAAACGGCGCTGTCCTGAGCGTACTTGAGCTTGTCGAGATTCTCGACGTCCATGGAGAAGAAATAGGTGTAGGGATTGCCCTTGATGTCGATCTTCTTGCCGACGCGCAGGTTGTTGATTTCGGGAATCTTCAAAAGGCGGATGCGCGTCTCCACCATGAGCGTCTCCAGTTGTTCCGGAGTGACGGTGGGCTTGACTTCGAGAAGACAAATATTGTGAACCATGGCAATGGGTGAGTCTGCGTAAGTAGCTCGTCCTGTCAAGGGTGAAAGCAGGAGGAAGTTTGGAGAATTTTCCGCGCATCCCCGCCGTCATCAAGGAATAAAGGGGATTCTTTTTCCGGTTTAAATCCAATGTATTGATAAGTGCGATGGTAATTTCAAGGTTTTGCGACAAAACAGTTTCCAATTTCCTCGACTTTCGCTGGAAAAATCACATGATCCGGTAAAATATTCCTAATTTAATTAGGGCAACCTTACGATTGATACTTCTGTGTTCGACAAACTCTTAAAGAAAACCGACTCGGTTCCGCTCCCTAGTAGCACGAGCGAACCGGAAAAACCTTTAACTCCTTCTACTGCCATGAGCGATAATAAGAAAACCACCCTGTCTGACGTCTTCCGTTCACCCTCCACCTCGAGCCCGGCGCCGAGCCGTTCCTCCGGACTGGATACCACCGTTATCACCTCTCAGGCCGAATTCAAAGGGGCGCTCGCCTTCTCGGGCGAACTCCGCCTTGATGGACGCCTTGAAGGTACCATTGAAGCCGAAGATGGCCAGTTGACCATTGGCGAAGAAGCCGTGGTGAAGGCCGAGATCTCGGTGAAAGACGTCATTATTTTTGGCAAGGTTCAGGGCGACATCACCGCCCAGGGCCGCATCGAAATCAAGGGCAAGGCCCAGGTCTACGGTGACTTGCACGCCAACCGCATCATGGTCGAAGACGGTTCAATCTTCGTGGGTAATTCCAAGACCCTCAGCGGCAATGACCCCAAGCCCGAGTTCTCCCAGATCTTCTCACGTCTGGGCAACGGAGCGACCAAGGCCAACGGCTATACGTCGTCCTCGAAGTCTTCAGCAGCCGAATAACATTCGGTCTCGAAATCGGAAATTCCGTATTTCCCGCGAAAAACCCGGCCACCATGGCCGGGTTTTTTCGTGCAGATGATAGAAGGGGCACCTGCATAGACAGGTTTTTGAAGTGTGAATAGGGAGAACGAGAGACAAAAACTTGCGCCCACACGTGTTGGTGCGCAGAGTGGGTTTCATGCTGCGTAAAACTACTTTTCAAGGTCAGTCGGTTTATGAGTTGAGTGAGGGTTCGTCCAAGGTGTTGGTGGCTCCCCAGGCCGGGGCCCGGCTATTGAATTGGCATGTAGGCGACAAGCCGGTGATTTATTGGCCCGAGGAGGCGAATTGGAGCAAGCCCGCGCATGTCCGCGGTGGTAATCCGATTTTGTTCCCGTTCGCGGCCCGGCATATGGTCGACGGCGTGATCGGCTGGTGGCTGGATGCGACGGGCAAGAAGCGTGCGATGCCGATGCATGGTTTTGCCCGCGATACGGCTTTTGCGGTCATTGAGGAATCCGATCCGAATATGTTGCGGATGCGGATCGAGGCGACTCCGGTGACGCGGGAGTTTTATCCGTTCGATTTCACTTTTGATGTGGTCTATCGCTTGCAAGGGACGAAGCTGGAATCCCGTCTTGAGGTCACGAACAAGGGAACCGATCCGATGCCTTATTATATGGGACATCACTTTTATTTTGTCGTGCCACACACCGACCGCGCACAGTGGGCGGTGAAGGTGCCGTGCGCCCGTTGGGGACGGCAAAGCGCGGACGGTTCGATCGCGGAAAGGCCTGCCGCCAGCGATGTGACGTTGTTGACGGATGCCGATTTGAGCGACCGTTTCCAGATCGAATTCAAGTCGTCGGAAATTTCCATTCTCAAGCAGAAAACCGGACAGGGCGTTGTGATTGATCTCAATGGCGGCGGCAACGTGCCTTGGTACGAGGCGACGACGTGGACGGAGAAGGCCGATTCGGATTTTTATTGCCTCGAACCGTGGACTGGCCTGCCGAATGCGATTCATCACGGCAAGGGGTTGCGTTATGTCGCACCCGGCTCGAAGGAGAGTGCGGTTTGTTTCCTGAATGCCCGCTGAAAAGAGAAAAGGCAAAAGACTTTTAGACGGGAATTAACGGAATTTAAGGAATTAAAAAACAGGGGATTTTATCAGGAACTCAGGTAGGGATGAAAAAAAGTACTAAGTTTTAAGTACTAAGCCGTATCTATTCAAAACA
>DBTH01000262.1 GCA_002306945.1 Methylacidiphilaceae bacterium UBA1321
AATTCCGTTAATTCCGTCTAAAAGGCTTTTGTCTTTTCGGTCAAAAAAAGCCCGGACTCCTCACGGAATCCGGGCTTTTCGATGAATCTGTTTTCGGCGGTCTCTTACAGCTTCACAACCTTGACCGAATAAATGTCCGGGTCGGCGGCGATTTCCTTGAGAACGTCTTCTTCCGGAGCGCTATCGAGGTTGAGCACGCTCAGAGCGCGGCTGCCGGGTTCAGTGCGGCTCAGCGACATACTGGCGATATTGACCTTATGCTTGCCAAGCAGGGAACCGATCCAGCCGACGATGCCGGGGCGATCCTTGTTCTCCATGATGAAGAGGTAACCTTCCGGAGCGGCTTCGAGCGAGAAGTCGTTGATGCGGACGATGCGGGCGTGCGGGCCGAAGAAGGTGCCGGAGATGGCGTACTTTTCGCTGCCCTTGGCCACTTCGACGCGGATGAAGTCGGTGAAGTCGCCGATCTGGCTGGCCTTGGTCTCGCTGTAGTTGAGACCGCAATTCTTGGCGAGCTTCGGGGCGTTGATTTCGTTGACTTCGCTACCACCGGCGTTCGTGAGCAGTCCCTTGAGAATGGTGCGGGTAACCGGCGTCGTATCGACTTCGGTGACCTTACCGCTGTAGGTGACCAGCAGCGTGTCGAGGCCTTTGGGGGCGAGTTGGGCAAGGGCGGAGCCGAGCTTTTCGCCGAGTTGGAGGTACGGACGAATGACGGCCAGCGTACGAGTATCGACGTTGGGGGCGTTGACCGCGTTGCGGACGATGCCTTGGGCGAGGAAATCGTGGATGGCTTCGGCGATTTCGATACCGACACTCTCCTGCGCTTCGTTGGTGGAAGCACCCAGGTGCGGGGTCAGAACGACGTTGGGCAACTTGAGCAATTCGAAATCGGGGGCGGGCGGTTCCTTCTCGAACACGTCGATGGCCGCGGCGGCCACATGCTTGCTCTTGAGAGCGGCGATGAGGTCGGCTTCGACAATCAGACCGCCACGGGCGCAATTGATCAGGCGGATGCCCTTTTTGCACTGGGCGATGGCCTTGGCGTCGATGATGCCCTTGGTTTCCGGGGTCATCGGCATGTGGACGGTGATAAAGTCGGCCTGCGTGAGCAAAGTGGGAAGTTCGTCGGCCAATTCCACTTGCATGCTGCGGGCGCGACCGGCGGCGAGATAAGGATCGTAAGCGATCACGCGCATGCCGAAAGCGATGGCGCGGCGGGCGACTTCGCTGCCGATGCGGCCCATGCCGACGATGCCGAGCACCTTGTTACAAAGTTCGACACCCTGGAAGCTCTTGCGATCCCACTTACCTTCGCGCATGGAAGCGGTGGCCTGGGGAATGTTGCGGGCCATCGAGAGCAACAACGAAAACGCATGTTCGGCAGTGGAAATGGTGTTACCGCCGGGAGTGTTCATGACAATAATACCGCGTTCCGTGGCGGCATCGACATCGACATTGTCCACACCCACGCCAGCGCGACCGATGACGGCGAGCTTGTTGGCGGCGGCAATGGCCTTGGCGGTGATCTTGGTCTGACTGCGGACAACAACGGCATCGAAATCCTTGATCGTCTCAATCAGCTCGGGTTCTTTCAGACTCCCCTTCACCACTACGGTGAAGTGCGGGTTACGCTCCAAAATTTCAACCCCTTTTGGCGAAACGCCATCGAGGACTAGCACGCGAAAAGAAAGATTCATGAGAAACGTAAAACTAGGGAGCTACGCCTCCAGTGTCAACGATAGCGCTACGAAATCAGCTACTTTTTTCCGAAAACAAACCGATTTTACTCTGAAACCGACTTTTAAAAACTTTCTCGTTAAAAAGTCTTGCCGAGTGCCAACGGAATACATATTGTCGGCGTTATAAAAACCGATGAAAGGTGATTTACCACAGGAGTTTATGAAGAGCCGGCTGCTCAAGAAGTTTGCCAAGAGTCAGAAATACCAAATTCTGTCCGAGATCAAACGGAGTCAAGGTCTCTCAGTCTCCGAGCTGTGTGAACGAATCGATCTCTCCTACATGGGAGTGAAACAGCACTGCGTTTCGCTCGAAAAAGACGGTTACCTCGATACGTGGCGTCGTCCCAAGGGGATGGGGCGTCCGGAAAAAGCCTACAGGCTTACCGCGCAGGCGCAGGAATTTTTTCCCACTGAGTACACTCAATTCACCCTGGAGATTCTTGAGTCGATTCGTCAGGTTTACGGCGAAGCGGCCCCCGAAAAAATCCTTTACCAGATCTACCAGAACCTCACCAATTCCGTTCTCTCGAAAGTATCCGGGAACACTCTCGAAGAAAGAGCCGTCTCATTGGCCACCTACCGCAATGGCGAAGGCTACATGAGCGAATATTATTTCAATCCCGACTGCCATCAGCACCAGATCATTGAGTATAATTCCCCACTGCTGGCCGTTGGAGACCGTTACAAGATCCTCTTCCAGCTTGAGGAAAACCTCTTCGAGCGCGTTCTGGGGACAAAAGTCCGCCGCCAGATCGACCGCGTATCGGGCTTGTACAAATGCATTTTCACGCTGGGAGCGTGAGCCAAAGGAAGTCAGCAAGCCGGAAAATCACCTATGCTCAGCTTATTGCGTAGGCTTATCTTCCTCCTCGTCTTTCTTGTCGTCGTCACTTTCATCTTCCGCAACTGGATACTGATTCACGGCTTCGGATACGCGTTGAACAACGCCACGGGATTTTCACTTCGCGCCGAATCGTGCGACTTCTCGCGGTTCGTTCCTCCAGTCATCTTCGCCTCCAATCTCACCGTTGAAAACCCCGATGATTTCGACGTTCCCAACGCACTGGACATCTCCCAGGCCGAAATCCGCTTCCCCAAGGATTTCTGGAATCAACTCGATCGCGCGCGTATCGAAAAGCTCAGCCTCACGATCAAGGAATTTTCCATCGTGCGCAACGCCACCGGCAGGGTCAATGTGATGCTCATCGAAGAACTCGCCAAAGCCAAACCCGGCAGGATCCGTTCCTATCCGCTCATTGGCGAACTCGAACTTTCCATCGATAAAGTCTCTTTCTACGACTCCTTCGGTCTCGGAAACAACAGCCGCCCCACTCCCGTCACCGTCCGGGTCGACCTGCAGGAAGTGCGCTACAAGAACGTCCAGAACGCCACACAACTCGAACGCCTCATCATTCGAGAAGCCCTCAAGAAAACCCGCTTCAAGGGTCTCGAATCCGAATACATCGCCCTCGGATTGCAATAGAACGTCGGCGAAGAATCTTTTCCCGTTCAGTGCGATTTCTGTTATATCTCGGAAAAGTTCCGGCATGAAATCGCCTTTATTGCTTCTTCTGTTTTGCCTGCTGCTGTCGCCGTCCGTCCACGCGCAACAGACCGCCATCGCCGTCGATTACAATGCCAATCCGCAACTGCTCCCAGGCCAATCGACCAACACCTTCGCCTTCGTCTACACCGGACACATCGCCTTCACCCAGGAACCCGAGTTCCCCGTCACCGTCACCATTGCCGACTTCAAGCGCCAGCCCGTCTTTCAAACCGCCGTTGCCGACGAACAACCCTTCATCCTTTCTGCCGATCTCCCACCAGGAGGTTATTGGATCACCTCCGCCGTCGCTGCCGACAAAGCCGCGCTCTACTGGGAATCGCAATCCCTGAGTTTCTTCATCAACGAATCCGGCAAGATTACCCTCCACGACATCAGCCCCACCCTCACCCACACGCGCAAAATCGTCCTGCTGCGACCCGACCCCCTGACCCTTTCTTCCGTCACCGAAAAACGGCCCCAACTCACCTGGCAAAGCCTCCCCGGAGCGGTCAAGTACCACGTCGAATGGCTGGCCGAAGACAGCGAAAACATCGCTTCTTCACGGGGTAATGGAGAAACCTCCTCGACCAAATTCAAACTCACCGAAGACGCCCTGCCCCACAACCAATACCGCTGGAGCGTGATCGCCTTGGGCAAAAACGGTGAAGAACTCGGCCACTCTCCGACAGCCACCTTTGTTGCCACGAGCGAAAAAGAAGATTCCCCGGCCGAGCCCGAGGCCAAAGACCCCAAGAAACCCGCGCCCCAAACCCCTTATCTCGGCGTTCGCCCTACCCAGATTTCCGGCAAACCGGGCATTTTCGTGCGCGAAGTCGGCGCAAACTCGCCCGCCGCGCAAGCCGGAATTGTCCCCGGCGACATCCTCATCGGCCTCAACCGCCAACCGCTCATCAACAGCTCTGTCTCCGAATTCGTCAACCTTCTACGCTCTCTTCCCCTTCAAACTCCCATCCCCATCGAATTCCTCCACAATGGCCGTTCCCAAACCGTCCAAGTCACCCTCCAGCCCAAGAACTGACAAAGCCACATGGCCATTCCTTCCGAACAAAAACTCGATTCCCTTCGCCTCCTGCTTTGCCAGCTTCAGGACAAGATTCGCGACGACGTCCTCGCCGCGCGCCGTAACGACTCCACCGAATCCCTGGCCACCGTCGCCACCCACACCATTTCTGACACCATCTACCAGATCGACAAGATCAGCGAAAAAACCATCATCGACTGGTTCACCGCCCACTGGCCTTCCGACGAACCGCTGGAATTGGTCATGGAAGGTCTCGAAGACAGCGGCATCGTCACCTTTCCCGCCGGACGCCCGCTCT
>DBTH01000031.1 GCA_002306945.1 Methylacidiphilaceae bacterium UBA1321
GCCCATCTTTGATCTCTCAATGGATGACACCCATGTTTATTGAGAGGGTTTTCGTTCATGGTTTATGAGTTTCCGGGGTTGGTGCGTCTGTGGAAAGTTTGTGAGTTATGCGTGGTTTTCATCTGGCGCGTGCCGCGATCTTCGCGAACGTCACGGGCTTGAGAGAAAGTGTTATCTCTCTTTGGAAGCGGCGGCGCATTTTCCGGATGCGGTTTGAGCTGTTCCGGGGTGCTTTGATAAATAGTGGTTTTTTTCATATGACCTGATTTCTTATTTGTTCGCTTGCGCATGGGCTTCGACAAACCACAGCCACTTATCGATTCCGCGCGAAATCTCGGTGAAGAGATCGGCCGTGTCGGCATCGTCCAGTTCGTCCGCTTCGTTAATGGCGGTGCGAGCCTCATTGCCGAAGGTGGACAACGCTGTGGAAACCGCCGCGACATGTGCTGTGCCATCCGCGATGGCGAGCGGGTATTCTTCGAGCAACGACCGCGTGGCGGCGACGCGCACGGTTCCTTCGGCGATGCCGCCCAGTTGCACGATGCGTTCGGCAATCGTATCGACATAGGATTCGACAGCCTCGTCGATTTTGTCGAAGAGTTCGTGCAGGCCGATGAAATTCGGGCCTTTCACGTTCCAATGCGCCTGCTTCATCTGCATTTGCAGATCAACGGCAGAGGCCAGACGCTGGTTCAACAGCGTGTTGAGTTCTGTCCGGTGTTGCGGTGAGATGCCGTTTTCGGTTTTGTAAAGAGTGGGTTCTTCTTCAAATGTATTTGTTACGGTTTTCATATATTTTTTAATAATCGAAGGTGTCTGTTTGGAGTCGGTTGAGGCGCGGTTTAAATACGGCCCAACAAAAACAAGATAATCAAGATGGTCAAAACCAGACCGAGTCCGCCACTGGGATAATAGCCCCAGTTCCGGCTGTGCGGCCATGTCGGCAACGCGCCGACCAACATCAGAATGAGTACAACTACAAGTATGGTGCCTAGCATGTGTTTCCTTTGGGTATACGAATGAAATTCGCTTGTTGGATGGAGTGTAATCCCTATCCGTAAAGGCGCTATGGGGTCTAACCCTACTGACTGGTTGACCCTAACCTGGCCGAGCCAGAGCCAAAATGCTTTTTGACGAAATTAACGGAATTTTAAAACCAATTTACGAAAGGCTTTTTTGAAAATCATAATCCCGTAAATGCCGGTCAAAATTCCGTTAATTTCGTCAAGGGTCTTATGTCTTTGTTTGAGAATTATCGTTGAAAACAGGCTCGTTGTTTGCAACAGAGATACTAAATGAGGAAGACGCCGGGATACGTTTCCCCGGTGGATATTTTTGCAGGCACCCTCACGAGCGAAGTCAAAACTTCGCTGACCATCCCCAGTAATGCGTCGATGGAATACGGCTTAAGCAGAGTGGCGGAAGGTTTGATCCAGGGAAACTCCTCTGCGGGCAATACTCCAGTTGCCAGAATGACCGGCATTTTTATATTAGCGGCGTGCATTTTTTTGAGTAATTCAATGCCCGACACTTTCGGCATGTTATTGTCTGTGAGAAGGAGATCGTGACTTTTGCGTTGAAGCGCGTCCCATGCGGTCGCGCCATCTTCAACGGCGTCGACGTGGTATCCCAAATGGGTTAACGCCTTGACGTTGAGAGAGCGAATATCCGGATCGTCATCGGCCACCAGAATACGATGGGGGAAAGGTATTGAGCCGAATGGTGATACGCGGTGAGACTTGCGTACAGTCGGAGTACTGTTTTCTCTCATGGGCCGACCAGTAAACCCGGAATGGCCCGCCCACGCTATGGGGTCTTCACCCTACTCAATGGAATCTGCCCTATTTGCCCAATCCGCGGGTCAGCTCCGCCTCGGCGGCTTCCCAGTCTTTTTCGTCAGCTTCCAGGGGGATCTGGATCGGCTTGCCGAAATAGAGGTCGCAACGGGTGAAGGGGCGGGGGATTTGGAATCGATCCCAGCTTTTGAGTTCCCACTTTGAGGAGTATTCGACTGCGACGGGAATGATGGGGGCGCTGGTCACCTGGCTGAGGTAGAGGATGCCGGGCTGGACTTTCTGGCGCGGTCCGCGTGGGCCGTCGGGGGTGATGGCCACGTTCATGAATTTTTTTTCGATGCTATGCACCAGGTCGAGCAGGGCCGCCGAGCCGCGTTTGGAGGAGGAACCGCGGGCGGAGTACATGTCGAATTGCCCGACGATGTCGGCAATCAGGTTGCCGTCGCGGCTGCGGCTGATCATGACGGCGGTTTTGCGGTCGGTGATGAGACGTTGATGAAGATAGGGCAGAAGGAAGAGGCGGTTGTGCCAGAAGGCGAAGATGATGGGGGTGCGTTGTTCGGTGGAAAGGAATCCGTATTCGTCGTGGATGTGCAGGCGCACCGTGGCACCAAGCAGCCGTATCATGGCGGCGCCAAGCAGGGGGGCGATGCGTCGTTGGAACCACAATTTCATTGCAGCGGCTTGCGGTAGAACAGACGGGTGATGGCGCGGGAAGGGGTGTTGATGAGTAGTTCGCGCATGAATTCGTCCGTGGGCATGGCTTTGGGTTCGGAGAGTTGTTTGAGATAAGATAAGCCGCTGGCGATAATGATGGCCAGTCCGACGTAGAGGAGGCTGTAGGGATTCCATTGCCAGTGCCACCATGTCAGGCGCCAGCCCGCTATACTGTCGAGAAGGATTCCCCAGACGACTGGCATGAGTCCGAGGACAAGGCTGGTGATGACGCTGTAGAGGGCGAAGAAGTGACTGCGCCCCATGGCGGGAACCGTTCCCATGAGGAGCCGGGTGTTGGCGAGGTTGAAGATGGCGCCGGACATGCCCGAAAAAATCTGGATGATGACGAGCGTGACGATGGTGACGGGAACAATCCCCGCGGCGGCGCAAGCCCATCCGCAGAAGTGGAGGATGAAACAAATCAGGCCCAGCGCGATCACGGGCCGACTGCCGACCCGGTCGACGATTTTTCCGAAGAAGAAAAGGCAAAAGGCGCTGATGATTCCGGACCAGCTTGCGATGAAGAGGGTCTTGGAATCGCTGAAGTGGAAGAGGTCGCGGAACATGGGAATCCAGAAGACGCCCGCCGCGGCGAAGGCGCAGTTGACGATGACGTTGAAGATCATGAACTTCAGGAAGGGCGGATAGAGCATCATTTCCTTCCACGGAACCTTGCCATGAGTGTAAGCGGAGTTTTCGACGGGGACGTCGGGAATGCGCCGCAGGTAGGAGAGGCTGATCATGGCTGCGATGAAGCTGAAAATGAAAATGCCCCCGAAGGCCGGGAGTGAAGTGCCGCCGTGGCGGAGGAAGAAGGAGTTGAGCATCATGGCGCCGACGGCAGCCAGGGCGCTCGACATCTGGTCGCGTGAAATGTAGCGGCCGCGGACGACTTCGGGGACGAGCTTGGTCATCCACGGGAGGAATCCGCAGACGGAGATGCCGCGCGAGGTGTTGTAGAGAAACAGCAGGAGGAGCATCAACGCAATGCGCGTTGACGAATCGATCCGCTGCGGCAGGCACGCCGTCACTGCCATCCCGACGCTGAGATAAGATCGGGAGAGGACACGTC
>DBTH01000089.1 GCA_002306945.1 Methylacidiphilaceae bacterium UBA1321
TGTTGGCCAGGTCGAAGTGGGTGATGCCCAGGTCGAAGGCATGGCGCAGGATGGCCTTCATGTTTTCCACCCGGTCAACGCCGCCAAAGTTATGCCACAGCCCGAGTGAAATCCGGGGCAGGAGCAGGCCGCTGCGTCCACAGCGCTGATACTTCATCGTCTCGTAACGTTTGTCGTTGGCGGTGTAACTCATGGGCGATGTCGTGGGTGGGAGAGGTTATGGGTTGCGTTCCGCCGGCCAATCAGGCGGCAGTCCAGGATTCGAGGAAGTTCTGGCGCTTGACCGGATTGAATTCGATGAAGCGGTAGGAGGCCAGGCCGCGAGCCTGATACGGATCCTTCTTGAACAGATCCTGAATGGCTTCAAGGGATTCGGCGCGGGCAATGATGATGCCGCCGGTGCGGGGGTTTTGCGGGCCGGAGAAAAGGAGCAGACCGAGGTCGTAGCCGCCCTGAAGGAATTGCCGGTGGTCGCCGACGGCAGCGTCGATCTGTTCCAGCGGGGCCTTATACGTGATCTCGATGACGAAGTGTTTCATAATTCACTCTTAGAGTGAAAAATTTCCGCTGCCAACAATCTTTTGCCCCCGATTCTGGGAGCGGTTGGGGGCCGGATGTGGAATTTTATTCCGGCGTAAAATTTTTCACAATTCGCGCTTCACTGACTTTAAGCAAGGACGATAGGTAAGGCATGGAGACAACAGCTAACGTGGTTCTGATAGCGGTGATGTTCCCAGTGACTCTGTCGGTCACCGCCTACGGGATTCAACAAACGATCCACGCCGTGATCGACTCCCCGGAGGAGAAATGGCGCAAGCGTTATATGAAATCCCTTATCAGACTCTATCGCGGAATTTAAAAAATCAGATTAAAGAAATTTTAATAAAATAATTTCCGAACGCGTCGGAGTCAGTGCGCAGGGGCTGTTTCCTGGTTTCCAGCCCCTGCGCTTCATTTTTGCCCAAAAACAGATTTTATCAGGAACTCGGGTAATCAAAAAGGGAAGGCCCAGCTACGAAACAGTGCCTTTATAAACTGGGTGCTTCTCAGGCATTTTAGTTCACCTTCTTATTGCGCGTGTAGAGGTGGAACCCGAACAGGACAGCAGCCACGGTGGCGTAGGCCAGCGTGAAATCGGGCGCGGCAAAGCTGTGGCCGAAGAACCAGCCGCCCGGCCGCAATCCGATGACATTCTGCACGCCGGTCGGAATCAGATTGTAAGCGTGGATGAATCCGGTCGCCGACAACGCCGCTCCCACCAGCATCCAGGCGGCCGCTTTGTGGAAAAGCCGTTCGATGAGGAACACCAGCGTGGCCGAGAGAATCATCGAGGTCAGCAGGAACCCCTGGCTCAACGCGATCACGCCGTGGATGTAAAGATCGGTGCCGAACTTCGGTGCGGCGACGAATAGGCTGCTCCCGGCGGCGCGCAGGGTGCTCTCGATGAGCAATAATGCCCATGACGCCAGCGGCGGAATCAATCCGAGCGCTACGGCTCCTGCGTGGTGTTTCGGCGTTTCCTGGAACGCCTGCGCCATGATGATGATGCCGATCCAGAGGAGAATGCCCAGGGTCGCTTCGATCGGGATGTATTGCACGACGAGACTCACGCCGCCGAAAAGGCACAGGAGGGTGATTGCAATGCCGTTGAGCGCCGAATAACCGGCCCGCGCGCCCATCGCCTTCCAACCCGGATGACCGATGTAGATCGTCGTGGCGAACGCGCTGCCGAGCAGGGCCGAGACGATGCTGCCGATGCCGTTGACGAAAAGCGACGAGCGGGTGCTGTAATGATCTCCCGCCGCTGCCGCACTTTCGAGATTTTGGAGCGAACCGATCAGGTTGAACAGGCCCATCGGAATAATGACAGCGAGATATTTCCACGAGAGTGGATCGAAGAGCAATTGCCACAGATCCTGCGGCACCGCCCTCGGCAAGTGAATTCCAGGCGTGTACGAAACCGTCGAGGGATGCCAGAAATCAAAACCCGCCGCGCGCAATCCCCACGCCAGCCCGGTTCCGACCAGCACGGCGAACAACCCCGAGGGCAATTGGAACGGCCAGCGCACGCGGGCGGCGTAACCGGTCAGGATGATGAACATCGGCAGGAAGGTGATGAGCGGAGACGCGTAGATCTGGAAGATGAAGCCCATCGAGATGAAGGTGATCGCGATGCCCGACAAGGCTGAGAGCAGCGCCGCGCGCGGAGTGTGACGGCGCAACCAGTCGCCGATGAAGGCGCCGATCAATTCCATCACGCCGCTGATAAAGCAGGCGACCAGACCGACCTGCCAGGTGAGGACTTCGCTGTGGGTCTCGGCGTAGACCGGGGCCATGATGAGAAAAATGTAAGCAAAGAGGCTGACGGTGTTGATACCGTAGGGCAGCGCGGTCACGTCGTCGCGTCCGGTGCGGCGCGCCAGCCGCCACGCCTGATAGGCATAAAAGAGATTGCCAACGAGGATCGAAATCGCCGCGCCGGGCAGGATCGTTCCGATGACCATTTCCTGAGGCAGTCCGCATACCATCGGGCAGAGGATGGCAATGAGCATGAGCTGGAGAAGATTGTCGATGAAAAGTCCGAAAAAACCGTCGAGGTCGCCGCGTACAAACCATTTAGTATGTGACATTGCAGCGCGACGTTAGCGAAGAAGCGTCCATTTGCCAATAATCGAAGTGGCGTTCACGATACGAACCAGACCCCGCACAGGAGCAGAATCCGGCCCATCCCGTTCATATCGTTATTTACGGAGCAAACGGACGCGCGCTGTCGGCCAGGGCCGCTTCTTCGGGAAGGAGTGCATTCCGGTTATTGGCGGCGATACCGAGATATTTCCGGGCTTTCGACGCATTCCCCGTCCGCGCCAGCACTACGCCGTAACAGGCCGCGATGGCGGGCTGGCACAGGAATGTTTTGGGCAGGGGAGAGAGCAGGGCCAGCGCTTCGGAATCTTTTTTTTGCAGGTGCAACGCCAGCGCATAAGTCGAAGCGATCACGGGTTGCCCCGGTATCTTCCGGTAATGTTCGGCAACGGCCTGAGCGTTCTGTTCCAGGTTCTGCCGCAGCAGCAATTCGTAGTAGGCGAGATTGTTGGCCAGTGCCGGATTGTCCGGTTGCAACTCGTATGCACGGCGGGCCACCCGGCAAAGTTCGAGCGTGTTTTTCTCGGCGGCATAGAGACGGTTGAGATTGAAAAGGGCCTCAGTTTGCTGCGTCTTGTGCCGGGCCAGAAACCACCAGGCCTTGACCGCCTGACTGCTCCAGCCCCACGATTCGGCCATCCGGGCCAATACGGTGAGCGAGTGGATGCGGCCTGCCGTGCTGGTGAGGGCGAGATCCCATTTGAGCTCGATCATCGACTCGGCTTGATAATGCGACAGCTCGGCCAGGACGCGGGATTGGTAGGCCAGGCGTAAAAATTCCAACGTCTCCCACTGGGCATTGCTCACGGCCCGGCTCAGCACCGTCCAGTTTCCCGTCATCACGCACGCCTCGGCAAGGGCCAACGGCAGCGGCATCTGTTTTTTCAGGATCGGATCGAGGTTCTGGTACCAGTCGATGCTTTGCGAGGCCAGACCGTGCGCGTTCATCCAGAGGAGGAACCGGCACGCCTCCTGCACGTTGTCCCGGATACGGTCGCCCAGGGCAATCTGCTTTTCCGCAAGGGCCGGATCCTTCGCCCGCTGGAGTTCCTCAAGATAGAGTAGATGGTCGGTAATTTCGGCCCGTGGCGACTGGTCGATCCTGGTGGCGAGTCGCATGGCCAGTGCGCCATCCTGCCGCTTGCGCGCATCGCCGAGCAACGCCCGCAGGACGGGGAGTTGCATCGACGGATTTTCCCGCAAGCGATTGAGTTCGGCGCGAGCCTGCGCGGCCTGGGTGGCGTCCGGAGACGACAGGCCGAGCGCGGCGACATTGAACCGCAGCCAGGTGTCCTGCGGGGCCAGCGCCAGGCCCTTGTTGAAATGTTCCAGCGCCAGGTCGTTTTGCTTTGCCGCCGTAGCCACCGCGGCGGCAGTTTGATGATAAGCCAGCGTGTGACGTGCCGCGGAAGGAATCCGTTCCAGCGCCTGCTGGGCCATGCCAATCTCGTCGAACTTCACCGCAGTCAACGCCAGATTCTGGAAACCCGTCACATCATCCGGCGTCAATTCCGCCAGCCGTTGCCGCCACAAAATCGCCTCGGGCGAAGGGAACGCCTCCGCTATGGAGGCCATGACCCGCAAGGCTTGCGCGTTATCGGGATTACGATGGAGCGCCTCACGCGCCGAAACAACCGCGTTGCGCAGATCGCCCTTGCGAAGAAAAGATTCGGCCGCCTCCACCTGCCGTCGCTCCAGAATCGAGTTCAATGTCGAGCGCCCAAAAAACCAGCCCCAACCACACGCCGTCAACCCCAGCACCCATAGAAGTGGCAACAGTATCCGTTTCAAAAGCGTTAGCCAGTCAAGCCGGCCCCCCAGGCAAAAAAACGGCGACCCCAGAACGAAAGCCGATGTTCGGTCAGAGATAACACCCTTGTATCTTTCCAGAGAATACGAGCTACTGGAAGTTAAAAATAAGTTTTACTTTTTAATGTTTAGCGGCGCTAATATACCGCTGCCAGTAAAATGAAAATATATTTTGGACTTACTCCAAGTATGCCTTGTCGCGGTGCTCATTGAGCTTAGCCGTATCTATTCAAAACATCATGCTTGGGATTGAGAATTTCCCAGGCTAAGGCGAGGCGCAAGGAGGGAGTTTATTGCTCATCAATAAGTGACCGACGCGCAACGAAGCCTTAGAGCCTTTTCCATTTAAATAGTCGCAAATTTGCAAGGCCAAAG
>DBTH01000115.1:0-164 GCA_002306945.1 Methylacidiphilaceae bacterium UBA1321
CACCTCCCAGGTGAGGTTGAGGCCGTTGAACTCGGGGTATTTCAATTCGAGATCTTCGACCACGCGCAGGCTCTGCTGGTTGTGTTCGAAGCCGCCATGTTCGCGCATGAGCGTGTTGAGGGTCGCTTCGCCGGGGTGACCGAAGGGCGGATGGCCGAGGTCGT
>DBTH01000115.1:412-7297 GCA_002306945.1 Methylacidiphilaceae bacterium UBA1321
AGGGCGGATGGCCGAGGTCGTGGGCGAGGGAAATGGCTTCGGCGAGGCTTTCGTTGAGGCCGAGGGAACGGGCCACGCTGCGGGCGATGGAAGCGACCTCGATGGTGTGGGTCAGGCGGGTCCGGTAATGATCGCCGGTGCCGTTGAGGAAGACCTGGGATTTGTAGTCGAGGCGGCGGAAGGCGCGGCTGTGAACGATGCGGTCGCGGTCGCGCTGGTAAAGGGTTCGGTGGAGGTGGGGTTCCTCCTCGTGCAACCGCCCGCGAGTGTCGCAACTATGCTGGGCATAAGGGGTCAGCCCCTTGTCTTCGAGTTGTTCCTGTTCTTCGCGCAGCCGCATCATGACGTAAACAAAATTGGCCATTTCATCGCATTGCGCAAGTTTTCTGTTTGTCAATTCGTTGATAATGCCTACTGCGCAGTAGGCATGAAGGGTATT
Source organism: Methylacidiphilaceae bacterium UBA1321 (assembly GCA_002306945.1). Classification (GTDB taxonomy): domain Bacteria; phylum Verrucomicrobiota; class Verrucomicrobiia; order Methylacidiphilales; family UBA1321; genus UBA1321. The sequence goes on from DBTH01000115.1 coordinate 852, forward strand.
GGGGAGTGAGGCCTGTATGAAACAAGTCGGCGTGTGCACAATATTCCGGGTCTCATGCATTTTCGCCTTTTCCTTTATGCCTTTTACGTGACAATAGCGCATGAATTTTTCCGTGGAAAAACTACCCTGCGGTGCCGGTCTGGCCGTGGCGGAAATGCCGCAAGTGGAAAGTATTTCGATGGGATTATGGTTTGGCGTGGGCGGTCGCCATGAGCCGGAGCGGCTCAACGGGGTGTCCCATTTCATCGAGCACATGATTTTCAAGGGGACGCGACGCCGCAATGCGCGAGAGATTTCCGAAGCCGTCGAGGGTGTGGGCGGTTATCTGAACGCCTTCACTGCGGAGGAGATGACCTGTTACTTCGCCAAGGCCGGGGCGCGGCACTTCCCGCTGGTGTGCGATGTGCTCTCCGACATGTTTTTGAATTCCACCTTTCCGCAGGAGGAAATCGAACGCGAGCGGGGCGTCATCTGCGAGGAAATCCGCATGTACGACGACCAGCCGCAACAGGTCTCGCAGGAAAAATTGAACACGCTGGTCTGGGCCGGTCATCCGCTCGGCCGACCGTTGGCTGGCACGGTCAAACGGGTGCAGCGGATGAGCCGCTGCGACCTGATTAATTACAAGGCAAAGCATTATCACGCGGGCAATCTCTGGATCTCCATCGCAGGCAAGATCACTCCGACACAGGCCCGCGAGATGCTAAATCCACTGCTCAAGCGGCTCTCGCATGGGCGGGCCATCACGAACAAGTCGGTACGTTGGGGACAGACATCCCCGCGCCTGGCCGTCGTGCGCAAACCGATCGAACAATCCCACATCGCGCTCGGCCTGCGCGGCATTTCGCGTCACGACTCGCGCCGGTTTCATGTGCGGCTCTTGAGCGTGATCCTCGGCGAAAACATGAGTTCGCGCCTGTTCCAGAGCATCCGCGAAAAGCACGGCCTGGCTTATTCGATCCAGTCGAGCGTGTCCTACATGAACGACTCGGGCAGCTTCGGCATTTACGCCGGAGTCGAAAACGGCAAGCTCTCCAAGGCGCTCCAGTTGATCCTTAAGACCGTCAAGCAAGTCGCTACCAAAGGCGTGACGGAAGAAGAATTGTCCCGCGCCAAAGAATACACGCTCGGCCAGATGGCATTGAGTCTGGAGAGCACGACCAACCAGATGATGTGGATGGGCGAACACGCCATCGCCCACGGTAAGGTCACCGATCCCTCCAAGGTTTCCGAACGCATCGAAGCGGTCACGACCGCCGAAATCCACAGCGCCGCGCGCTTCCTGTTCCGCGATGAACGTCTCAACCTTGCCGTAGTCAGTCCCGTTGCCGAGGAAAAAGATTTGCGGAAATTGAATCATTTTTAACCCCGCCTCCGCCCATGGCCGCGTCCGCTCCATTCGTATCGTTGAATTCGTGGGATGAGCCGGGATCGATTTTGCAGGCGTGCGATCCGGTCGAAGTGGTCGAGGGAACCGCGCGCGATTGGCAGCGGCTCGGAAACGCGCTGGGACATTACCGGCGCAACGCGCAGGCCGATTCCAGCACGCATCCGCGAGGCGCGGCAGTCGGTTATTTTACCTACGAAGGTGATTACTGGTTCGGATTCTTCCCGGAAATTTCCGTCATCAAAAGCGAACGTGGCAGCACCGTCTGGCAGCAACGACGCGAAGCTTTTGCCGGGGCGCACCCGCTGACCGGAGAGTTGCTGGCAAAATCCGATTGGCGCAGCAACTTCACCCGCGCCGATTATGAACGCATGGTGCTTCGCGCGAAGGAATACATCGCCGCCGGGGACATTTACCAGGTCAACCTCTCACAACGTTTTTCGCTACCGCTGCAAACCAATCCCTACGTGCTTTTCGAGCAACTCCTCTGGCGCAGTCCCGCGCCGGGCGGGGCATTCCTCGATACGGGCGAACGACAGGTGCTCTCGTCCTCGCCGGAACTTTTTCTGCGCATCCGCGGTCGGCAAATCGTCACGCGCCCAATCAAAGGCACGCGACCGCGTAGTCGCGATCCGCTCTGCGATCAGCAACTCGCCTACGAATTGCTCACCGATCCGAAGGAACTCGCCGAGTTGGTCATGATTACCGATCTCGAACGCAACGACCTCGGCCGCGTGTGCGAATTCGGCACGGTCGAAGTCACCGAACTCCTCAAGGAGGAACGTTACGCGCAGGTCTTTCATCTCGTCTCCACCGTCGAAGGCCGCCTGCGGCCCGGCATCGACGCACTCGAAGCATTGCGCAGTTGCTTCCCCGGCGGCTCGATTTCCGGCGCGCCGAAGAAACGTGCGTGCGAGATCATCCGCGAACTCGAACCGTGCCCGCGCGGCATCTACACCGGAGCCATCGGCTATTTCGATTTCAACGGCGACGCAGCGTTTAACATCGCCATCCGCACGATGATCCAGGAGCGGGACGAACTCCATTTCCACGTCGGTGGCGGCATCACGGCCGATTCAGTTCCCGCGCGCGAATACGAGGAGACACTTCACAAGGCGGCGGGCATGCGGCTCGCCCTCGATGAATATCTCCGCTTGCCCCGAAAGGTGATCCCATCATGAGCCCAGCACGAAAAAAAACGACTTCCATACCGCAAGGATTTACTCCGTGGCTGGGCGTGTTTGAAACGTTGCGCGTGTCGGCGGGCGAAATCGAATTTGCGAAGGAACATTTCGCCAGCCTGAAAACGGCGGCCCGCGCACTCGGGTTGAAAGTGCAGGCCAGCCTGCGCGATCTTTCGGCGCAATTGCCCCGGCCCAACGGCCGCTTGCGCTGGATCGTGGAGCCCCAACAGACTTACGCGATTTTCTCCGAAGAAGCGAAGCCGGTGAAGAAGGCGTTCTCACTCGAACTGGCCGCGCAACGGCTCGGGAGCGCGAATTGGGATGCGCTCTATAAAACCCTCAGTTACCTCACGCACTGGCAGGCACGCCACTCGGTCGTTGCCGACGAAGCACTGCTGCTCAACGAAAACAGCGCCGTGGCGTCGGGTGCGATGGCGAATATTTTCTGGGTGCGCGACGGAAAGATTTTTACCCCCTCCTTGCGGGCTGGTTGCCGCGCCGGAGTCGTGCGCGCGTGGGTGTTGCGGCAAAGGAAAGTGCGCGAAGGCATTTTCCAAATCGAAGCCCTCGACCATGCCGACGAGATTTTCCTGACCAACAGTTGGATCGGCATCCGCCCGGTCAATCGCTGGGGCCACCGTGCGTTAAAAATCGGCCCCGTCACCCGCGCGTTGCAAGCCGGGATGATCTCTGAACTTAATAAACGATAAAATGTACAGCGTAGATTACGACGAGGGAGCGATTCGCGATTATCTGGATCGCGTCCGTTGGTTACGCAAGCAACAGGTAGCGCAAAAAGTCATCAGCGATTTCGTTTCAGAGATTGAAGGGCTGGAGGCTGACATCAGCGCCGATGGAAACCGCTTCCCGGTTATTGACGGAAGCCGTGCGAAGGGTGACGCCATTTACAAAGCGGAACCGACTCGGAAACACAAGTATAGTCTGATTTTCATCCTTGAAGGGAAAAAGGCTTACATCCTGGCGGTGGCTGCTCCTGAGAGACGTCCGGGCTACTGGCTCAAGCGTGTTATTAAGCCGTAACGGTGGAACGAGCAGGCTTTAGACCGGCTATGCGGCGTGCCATAGCGTGCACGGTCGCGGCGGGTGTGGTCTTGGATTTACCCGCAAGAATGGCAGCACGGCGGCGGCGCAGCTCAGTGATAGAAATGGCCTTGGGGGCTTTCGTTGGGAACAGGTCGCTGACAACGTCGTTAACAATTCGCACGCGGTCGGTAGGTTTCAGGCTCATTACCAACTTACGAACGGTGCGCAAATTTTTTGCTGCGCGCACCATAGAGGAAATGTAGGACAGGGTGTAGAATTGGTCAAGTTTGGTTGATTTGTTCAACGCATTTGCTATCGGTTGACGGGCTCCAGCAGCAGCGTCACGCTGGCTAAGGCATCTGAGCTTCGAGAGCGGCGTCGAAGGCCGCGCCATCGCGCGGAAGGCGCAGGGCCCAAGACTTCGTTTTCCCGAGATACTCGACGGTGAGTTCGTAATCGCCGATGAAGGCGCGAGTATTGACCGAACCCTGCGCATCGGTCTGACCGGTGAATTCGGTATGCCATTCTTTCAAAATCAGATCGTTCCAGACCTGTCCGTTGGGTTTGAGCGACCAGTCTTTGCGATAAAGCGCGGCCTTTGGTTCCCAGTGTTGACGTTCCCAGAATCCCCACGTCAACAGCGCGCTGACGGACGGATGGCTGAAGATCGCCGTCATGAAATCGCGCGTGTAGCGGGCCTGCAATTCCTCGTCGTCGATGTCGATGTCGAACTCGGTAATCTCGATGTCGAGGCCGAAAACGGCCCAGCGGTCGAGTTCCTTGATGATCGCCTCGGGCGGGGTCAGGTCGTAATTGAAATGCGACTGGATGCCGATGCCGCCGATGGGCGCGCCGCTATCGATGAGGTAGCGGATGTTTTTTTCGAAATTGCGTTTGTGCGCGGTCTCGATGCCGAGAGCCATGAATCCGGCGTAGTCGTTGAGGAAAAGTTTTGCCTGTGGATCGGCCTGACGTGCGAGCTTGAACCATTCGACCATGACGCCCGGCCCGAAGAGATCCTGGAGATCGTGATTGGAATAGGGTTCGTTGATGACGTCCCAGTCGGAGATGAGGCCCTTGGTCGCTCCCGCCTCGTCGAGGATGTGGTTGGAGACGCGCAGGCGCAGCGATTCGGGCATGTCGCGGTAGGTCTGGAGTTCCTTCGGCAGGAATTGCCAGGACGGCCAGACGAGATTGTGTCCGCGCACGTCGATGTTGCGGCTGCGCAGCCACTGGATCGCGGCGAGGGTGTCTTTGCGTCGCTCCAGGTTGTTCCATTCGGGCCATTTGAGATCGTTCTCGAAGACAACTTTGGTGAAGTTGTGCTCGACGATGTCGCGGTAGCGGTCGAAGTCCGGTCCCTTGCCGAGAATGGACGAGGTGACCACGCACGAGCCGAAACCGAAGCCATGCCGGGTCTGGTGGAGGATCACCTTGGCGTCCTTGAGTGGGCGGCCCGACGGATCCTTGACGTTGATCGTCAACTCGGCCTTGCGGTAGTGTTCGATGCGCTCCTCGGCGGCCTTGCGCCAGGGGGCGTCGGGTTCCATGCCGTCGTAATGAACCGGCGTGCGCGGCAGGTCAACGAGTTTTTTGCCCGCACCGTAATTCAGCAGGGCGATGCCGCCGATCTGAATGGTCTGCGGTTTGTAGCCGCTCTGGATGCAAAACTGCGTGCCGTTGACGGCGTAATTTTTTTCCGATTCGAACGGTATGGCCACCGCTTTCCATTCCTTGCCCGCCGTCAGTGTGCGCAGGAGAAGTTTGTCGTAGGGATCGAAGGAGCGTTCGACGACGAATTGTACGGTGCCGGTGGGATTCTCCGCTTTCGGATCGACCCCGCGTATCCACACCATCAGCCAGAGCTTGTCCCCGGCGTGAATTTCCGAGGGAATGAGCGCCGATAAGCGCAGGTTCCATTCATGCGGTGGGACGACCTTTGTTTCCAGTTCAACGGCCTGCTTGAAATTCATCCCCTCGACGCTCATGGGCTGGAATGCGCCGTAGTGATCCTGATCGTAAAACTTGAGAACCGATTCGACCGGCTTGGGAAAGAGTGGCGTTCCTCCCGCAAGGGGCTGAATGGTTTCCGCGCCCTGCGTGGAGGGAACGAAAGCACCCAGGGCGAGGCCGGAAAAAAAAAGCGCCTGGAGAATCGTAAACAGGGTTCTCGGCGCTTGCATGGATGTGGTTAGTTGACCGGTTTGTAAACGCTATCGCTATCGGTTGGGCCACCATATTGGACGGCCATTGTTTTACTGTCGAATGCTTTAAATGCCGCAACGTGGCCGTCGTAAAAAAGAATGTTCGAGTAGCCGCCATGAATCGGGATCGTACCGCCGGGGAATGCGGGATTTTGCGTGTAGTCGTCCTTGTCGGCATCGGTGGAGGTGAACATGTTGGAGGCGATGTCTCCACCCATGATGGTGATGCCGGGATTGGAAATAAGCGAGAGACGCACGGCGGCGAATTTGGGAGTTGAGCCATCATCCGATGCAGCGATACCGGCGGCATGGCTGCCCTGGAAATAGCTGTAGACTTTGTTGTTGGAGAATTTGGCGGCGCTGCCGGGGCAACGGTAAACACCGAGCGCCTTGCCACCCATGTACGGTTCGAGTTGTTCGGTCCAGCCAGCTTGTAGGGTCTGCGAGTCTGTCGAGCCGCGCGGGATCGTGCCGCCCGATTCGGGAAGCTGGCCATCGTGTTCGCTGGCAAAGGTGAAGAGTCCCGCGCCGATCTCGCGCAGATTGCTGGCGCATGCCGATTTGTCTGCATAGATGTGCGCGCGTTGAACGCCGGCAAGGGACAGGGCGGCGAGAATGGCAATGATG
>DBTH01000115.1:7540-7969 GCA_002306945.1 Methylacidiphilaceae bacterium UBA1321
AGGGCGGCGAGAATGGCAATGATGGATATGACAACCAGAAGTTCGATCAGGGTAAATCCGGTGGACGGCTTGAAAGTGTGAAGTTGCATGGAAGGAGGGACACTATCATTCCCGTACCAGGAATAAACTCTTTTCGTACAACGCTTAAGGGACGTAAAGCTTTTTTCAGGAAATGAGAAGTCCGCGCGCGGTGACGATGTCCCGGGAGATTTGCTCCTTGAGCGCGTCGATGGAACTGAACTTTTGTTCGGCCCGGATGAACTGGAAATCGGTCAGTTCGACGGTCTGGTCGTAGAGGTCGGCCTTGAAATCAAGGAGGTGGGCTTCGACGGTGGCCGGTGCACCGGTCTTGAAAGTGGGGCGGGTGCCGATGTTGAGAACGGATGGAACGAGGCGCGAGCCGATGCGGGTGCGGCAGGGGGAGAAGAG
>DBTH01000115.1:8200-10955 GCA_002306945.1 Methylacidiphilaceae bacterium UBA1321
GGGCGGGAGCCGATGCGGGTGCGGCAGGCGTAGACGCCGTTGGGCGGCAACATCTGGGAGATGTTTTCGAGATTGGCCGTGGGAAATCCGAGTGTGCGGCCCCGGCCATCGCCGCGAACGATGTGGCCTTCGATGGCGTAGCTGCGGCCGAGCAACAAGGTGGCGAGTTTGAAGTCGTGGTTGGCAATGGCTTCGCGGATGCGGGTGCTGCTGGCGGTTTCGCCCTCGATGAAAAGCGGTTCGATCTCGTGCACGGCGAACCCTTTTTCCGCGCCGATGGTCTTGAGCAGGGCCGCATTGCCGAGACGATCCTTGCCGAAGGACCAGCGCGGCCCCATGACGATGAGGGCGAGCTTCGGGAAAACGCGGAGGAGTTCGTCGATGAAGGCGCTGGCGGAAAGTTCGCGCGTGGGCGAGTCGAAGGCCAGGGTGATGACTTCGGCAACTCCGGCCTGGAGAAGGAGTTCGCGTTTTTGCCGCACGTTGCTGAGCCGCTTGGGGGCGCGCTCGGGGGCGATGACCTGGAGCGGGTGCGGTTCGAAGGTGAGGATGGCCGTGGAGCTGCGATTCGGCGCGGACTTGAGCAGGTGGGTGACAAGCTGGCGGTGGCCGCGATGGAATCCGTCAAACACGCCGACAGCCACGTGCGTGAGGCCGGGCTTCGGGGCCAATTCGCGCAAGGCTTGGGGGATGTCGGCGGGGAACATGTCGGTATTGAAAAGGGATCGCCCGGTTCAATAGAGGTTCAGGCCCGGCGCATGCGGGAAATTTCCGGCAGCGAGAGGATGAACGGAGCCAGTTCGGGCGCGCTTTGGAGGCTCTGCAATTTCTCCCAGGAGATGGCGCGGTCGAGGGAGAAATTACCGGACTTGATGCGGGACAATTGGATCAGGTGCGCGCCGCAACCGAGTTTCTGCCCGATGTCGTGACAGTAGGTGCGGACGTAGAAACCCTTGCTGCAGCCGATCTCGAATTTGACCTGCGGCAGGGCGATTTCGTGGATGCGGTAGTAGCTGATGTTGACCAGGCGCGGCTCGCGTTCGACGACTTTGCCGGCGCGGGCGAGTTTGTAGAGCGGGACGCCCTGTTTCTTCAACGCGGAGACCATCGGCGGAGTCTGGTAGAAGTCGCCGGTGAATTCCTTCATCACTGTTTCGATCTGTTCGCGCGTGAGGTCGGGAACCGGTTTTTCCTCGATGACCTGTCCGTCGGCGTCCTGGGAATCGGTGCTCTGGCCAAATTTCATCGTGCCGATGTACGCCTTGTCCTCGGCCATCAGCAAATCCTGGATCTTGGTGGCCTTGCCGATGACGAGCATGAGCAGGCCGGTGGCCAACGGATCAAGGGTGCCGCAATGACCGACTTTTTTGAAGCCGAAGCGGCGGCGCACGACGTCCACGATGTCGTGTGAAGTGCAGCCGGTGGGTTTGTCTACGAGGAGTACGCCGTCGATGTCCATGATGAGTTGAATAAGCTAAGGGTTGGTACGAATGGTGAGAAAATTGGGGATGTTTGCGGGATGGAACCGTTTGGGTGGCTTGTCGGTCAGGCGGCCAACGCCCGCCGGATGTCGGCGATGAGTTTCTCCTCCAGCTCCTGCTGGGGAAGAACAGAGCGGATGCCCGCCGCGAGCCGGTGCCCGCCGCCGCCGTATCGGGAGGCGATCTGCTGCACGTCGACCTTGCCGCGCGAACGGAGACTGACGCGGGTGAATTCGCCGTCGGTCTTTTCGACCATGAAAGCCACTTCGACCGTGCGAACCATCTGGATCGATTCGATCAAGCCCTCGGTGTCCTCCGAACTGGTTCCGGTGCGGGCGTAGACTTCCGAGGTGAGATGAAAATAGGAGATCGCGCCGTTGTCGAGGAACTTGGTGTCGTCAAGGGCTTCGCGCAAGAGGAGGAAGCGACCGAGTTCAAAACTGGAATAGCATTGCTGCGCCAGGTCGGTCGGGTCGGCCCCGGCGCGAACCAGCGCGGCGGCGATTTCAAAACTGCGGGCCGTGGTCTGGCGGTGCTTGAAGGAACCGGTATCGGTCGACAGACCGACAAAGAGATTGGAGGCGATGGCGGCGTCGAGGGGGAACTTCTCGCTCTGGATCAATTCAAAGAGCAGTTCCGCCGTGGCGGGAACCGTCGGGATGATGCAATTGAGCGGCGCGAACTTCGTATTGCTGATGTGGTGGTCGATATTGACATCAGGCGTGCGCTGCCAACTGTGAAAGACTTTGCCCAACCGGATCGGATCGGCGGTATCGAGGGCGATGACCTTGCGGCCCGCATCGGGATCGGTGGCGGGCGTGGCGACAAGCGTGTCGGCGCCGGGCAGGAACCGGTAGCGGTCGATCATCCCGTCGGCGTTGCAGGCGAGGACGTCCTTGCCCATCGCGCGCAGGCAAAGGGCCAGAGCCAAGGTCGAACCATAGGCATCGCCATCGGGCCGGACGTGGGCCAGAACGGTGAACTTGTCATGTTGGCGAATAAAATCGCCTATGGTCTTATACGGGCTTTCCATAGGGGGAGTTGTCCAACATAGGGCTTTATGGGACGATAATCTACCTTAAAATTACGGGGCGGCAAGCCGCGGTGCATGACACCAAAGTGACCGTTCGTTCTTGGCCGTAACTATTCAAAACATCATGCTTGGGATTGAGAAATTCCCGAGGCTAAGGCGAGGCGCAAGGAGGGAGTTTATTGCTCATCAATAAGTGACCGACGCGCAACGAAGCCTTTGCCTCGGGAAAACTCAAGATCGG
>DBTH01000171.1:0-437 GCA_002306945.1 Methylacidiphilaceae bacterium UBA1321
GTTGAGCGGTTTTTCGAGTGCTTGCAGGACTTCGTTGCGGCGGAAGGCGGGGAAGATGAAGTCCTCGTGCGTGGTGACGTAGTCGCGCAGCCAGTCCTGATACTTGGAGAGTTTGAAAAAGTAATTCTCTTCCTTGAGCGGAACGACTTCGCCGTAGATTTCGGGCCACTTGCCGTCGACCTGTTCTTTCTCGGTGACGAATTGTTCGGCGCGGGTACTGTAGAAACCTTCGTAAGTGCGGAATTCGATGTCGCCCTTGTCGTAGGTGCGTTGGAGCAGGTCGCGGACGACGGCCTTGTGGGCGGGATTGGTCGTGCGGGCGAATTGGTCGTAACTGATGCGGAGGTTGTCGTAAATGTCACGGAATCGGCCGCTCATCGTGTCGGTGAATTCCTGCGGCGGGATGTTCTGTTTCTGGGCCGATTGCTGGACTTTTT
>DBTH01000171.1:692-6399 GCA_002306945.1 Methylacidiphilaceae bacterium UBA1321
GCCGATTGCTGGACTTTTTGCCCGTGCTCGTCCACGCCGGTCAGGAAGCGGACATCGTCGCCGATGCTGCGGTGATAGCGGCAGATGGAGTCGGAGAGGATCTTTTCGTAAGCGTGTCCGAGATGGGGGTTGCCGTTGACGTAGTCGATTGCGGTGGTAAGGAAAAAGCGTTCAGCCATGATGGATAAATGGGTTAGAATGAAGACTCTAGCAACAATCAGTTCGATTTTGCCATAGATTTATGCGAGGAAACGGACGACGAGATAGTTGCTTCCGCAAGTTATTCACCAGATTATTCACAGGATATTCCCAGCCGCAAGTGTCTGCAAAGGGGCTATATTGGCGTTGCTTTTGAAGTTATTCACTTCAGATGTTTCCGGGTGAGTTCTTTTTGTTATCATACGGTTGCTTTATGTCTGTATGAGGCTATCGATAACTCCATGATTGCTCCCGCTACCGCCCGCAAACGTCGTCCCTCCACTACCGATCCCGAAGCAATCATGGCCCCCCTCTACAGTGCTGAAGCCGAGAAAGCGGTGCTCGGGTCGATGTTGGCCCGGCCCGACGTCGTCATTGACGAAGTCTCGGACGGTCTGGCCAAGGACGATTTCTTCGTTCCGTCGCACCAGGAAATTTACGAGGCGATCAACGCCCTCCACAACAGCGGCAAGGCCATCGACATCACGACCCTTCACCAATACCTCGCCGACCGCAAACTCGCCGAAGTCGTGGGCAGCCCCGGCATTCTGGCCGAACTTGCCGCGGGTCTGGCGACGCACCTCAACGTCGGTTCCTATGTCTCCATCGTCAAGGAGAAGAGTTTATTGCGCCATCTGCAACACGCCTGCGCGAATATCAGTCAGTCGGTACAGGACAATCAGGATTCAGTCACGGGCGTCCTCGACAATGCCGAACGCGAGATTTTCCAGGTCACCAACCGAGGTCTGACCAATTCCACCGTCACGGCCAAAACTGAAATCGAAAAGGCGATTCAGCTCATCGAAAATTACCAGAAAAACCGAGGTCGTCTCTTTGGCATCCCGACCGGTTTTCATCGCCTCAATGAACTTACCACCGGCTGGCATGGCGGTGAAATGATCGTACTGGCGGCCCGCCCTGGTATCGGTAAAACCGCTTTGGCGCTGACCTTCGCCCGGCACGCGATGGACGCGCGTTACGACGAGAAACTGGACAACTGGGTCAAGCCCGGTTACTGCGTCGGCATGTTCTCGCTGGAAATGACCAATCAGCAACTCATGCTCCGTATGCTCGCCTCTTACGCGAGCGAAAGCCTCCAGCGCATCCGCCAGGGTGATCTCGACGATCAGGCGATGCAAAAACTTTGCATGATCGGCGAGGACATGAAGCAATTTCCCCTCGTGCTGGACGATTCGAGTTTCCTGACGATCAACCAGCTTCGAGGCAAGACCCGGCGCATGAAGCAGCAGTACAAGATCGACATGCTGGTCATCGACTACCTCCAGCTCCTGCGTTCCGAGTCCGAGCAGGCCAAGGACAACCGTCAGAACGAAGTCGCCGAAATTTCCCGCGGCATCAAGGCGCTGGCCAAGGAACTCGACATTCCCATCATCGTGCTCGCACAGCTCAATCGTAAGAGCGAGGAAGGCAAGACCGAGCCCGCTCTGCATAACTTGCGCGAATCGGGCGCCATCGAGCAGGACGCCGATATGGTGCTCCTCCTCCACCGCGAAGACGGAGCCGATTCGGAAGAGAGCAACGGCGCTGCGCTGCCGCCCGGCGTGAAGAAATACAAGCTCATCATCGCCAAACAACGTAACGGTCCGACCGATAATCTTGAAATCCACTTCCAGTCGAACTATACCCGCTTCGAAGACCCGGTTCGTCACGAGGCGTAACCGAGACGGCAGAAAAGACTTTTAGACGGGAATTAACGGAATTTACGAAAATTAAAAGGCAACGGATTGTATCAAGAACTCAGGAAGGGATAGAATAGGAAAAGGCAACTCTGTAAACCTTGAGGTTTTGAATAGTTACGGCTTAGCCACTTTCAGCCAATTCAGTTTCGCCTTTTTCATGAGTTCCTGATAAAACCTTTCAACCTTTCCCATTCCGTTAATTCCCGTCAAAAAGCCGTTCCAGTTTGGTATTGCCAACAGGCGCGCAACTGCGGTCAACTTATCCCATGCGCTACCTCTCTGCGGGATTGATCGGGGGAATCGTCTGTATTGTTTTTGCGGCCATGGAATTTGTCAGTGCGGAGCCTTGCGCGCCGTTTGAATTGCCCAAGCAATTTAGTGCCGTGATCGCCAGCGGCGGGAAAGTCGGCAACAACACGGCCAAGGTTTATGTCGACAACAATAAAAGCCGCACCGAATTCGACAACAACGGCAGCCGTGTGATTCAAATCGGCCGGGGCGATCTTAAGGTGATGTACACCATCCTGCCCTCGAAGAAACAATATTCGGAGATTCCTCTCAGTGACGAACAGGCCCGGTCGATTGGCACGCAAACCGATTCCCGTGCCCAGTGGGAGAATCTGGGTGCGGAGACGATTGGCGGGAAAAAGTGTGACAAATACCGGGTGACAACCCCTGCTTCCAACGACTTGAAACCGGCGGTCGTTTCGCTCTTGTATGTCGATTCGGCGGAGAAGGTGCCTGTGCGAACGATTGTTGGCGAGGGAGTGGAAATGGTTACGGTCGATTACACGAGTTTTAAAAAAGGTGCGCAGGATTCGTCGTTATTCGAGCCGCCCAAGGAATACATGAAGATTGTCCTGCCGGTCAACCGGGAGTCGTCGCCGTAAAAAGCCGGGTTTTTGGAAGTGACATCTCCGGGGAGACAAGGGTAAATAAGGTGTAAGTCGGTTTAATGGTTTTTTCGGGAAGGGTATGAGGAAAAGCTCATGTATATTGTCTATTGTCTGGGGACTGACCGCTTTCGCGGCGGTTTTTTCGACGGCATTTGCCGATTATAAGGCTCCCGCCTGGAATAATCTTCCCTTTGATCCGGCTCAAAGCGTTATTACTGTCGAAGAGCGTGGCCAACTGGCAACGGCGTTAGCCGACTACGCGCGTTCCCTGCCGCAGGACACGCCGGATATTGATGGATTGCGGGGCAAGGCCATTGCCCTCGCGTTGCGTTTGGACGACCAGAGCAAGGGGGCCGTCGTTGCCAATGCGCAGTTCAAGCGCGGCAATTTCACGCCTCCGCCGGGGCCGTCAATTTCCAAGGCCGATCTGGTCAAACTACTGTTGCTTCAAGTAAAAAAACTCGACCAGGGTCAGGACAAGGATAAAGCCTTTTCCGCCTATGTGCTCGATTTCCTCGCGCAACTCGATCCGAAAAACGAGGATGTCATCTACCAGGCCGAACTGGCGCAGCAAAAGAATCCGGTTCAATGGGCTGCGGTTTTTCAATCGGGCTCGGTGCCGTCGGCTTCTCCAGCTGTGGCCACAACATCGGGGACAAGTGTTCCTGTAGCTTCTGCATCGCAATCCTCTTCATCTTCATCTTCGTCGATCAATCTCCAGTCGCTGAGGAAAGATCCCTGCAAGATCAATGGTCTGGTGGTGATGACTTCCGGGGACAATCAGCTCGGGGGCAAAGTCATGGAAATTCTGACGACGGTTACTCCCGCCGGAAGTTCGGAGGCGTCATGCGATTTTTCCACGTCGAATGTCACCGACGTCACTAAAACATCGAAGGATGAAGCCTTGCGCGCGGTCATTTCCCGCCATCCCGAATGCAAAAAAGGCGTCAAGTTCACCCTGAGCTTCGATGACAAGTATACCAGGAAGGACGGGGGTTCGGCCGGGACGGCTTATGCGGTGAGCATGCTTTCGATTCTGGAAAATGTGAACATCGATCCGGCCTGCGCCATTACCGGCGATATTACAGTCGAGGGTAAGGTGCGCAAGGTGGGTGGGGTTCCGTCCAAGATTAGCGGAGCCAAAAAGGATGGTTGCAAGTACGTCGGTATTCCCGATAGCAATAGCGAGGATGTCGGCAATCTGATGGTGCTGGAATCATACCGATCGTTGGCGGGGATACAGATTTTTTCGCTTTCGACTCTGGATGATGCCTTGTCATTGGTGCGGCAGGATCGTCCCGAAAACCTGACCAGGGCGATAGCCACCTTTGCAGAAGTTCAACAGGCGCTCGACAAGGGAATGACTCTGAATAATCCCGATGTGTCCGCCAAGATCGACACGGTGCTCAAGCTTGCGCCGAACCATCTTTCAGCCAAATATCTCCACGACAAGATTGCCGGTACGGCTCCGACGGCCCTGACTCCGACGGCGGCCATGAATGCGATTTTCGAGGCGGTTTCTCCGACCATGGGTTTCTGCCGCACTCTGACGGACGAGGAAAAAGAAAAGCTGGGACGTCGGGACTACTATGTTTTCAATATGCGGAGTGAGGTCTACGTCAATGCCCAGCGGCAATTGCAGCAACTCGAAAAGAAGATTCCGTCGCAGGTTCAGAATACCTATTACGCGCTGATGAACATGGAGAGCGCAGTGGAGAATTTCGACCGGGAATATCATGGCGTGCCGCACCGTTCGAATGTCACCCGGTATCTGAACCAGTATTCCAATGACGTTCCCCGTCAGAGCCGCCTGAAGGATGTTTTCAAGTGTTATGACGCATTGCTTTCCGAATTGACGAAGCTGGAGTACGATAAGGATTACGTTGAATCCCAGATACGATGAGCCGTCATGAAAGCCGCTTCCGATTTTATCGCTTTCTATAGCGAGCTTGACGGTGTCAGGCGCCAGGTAGTCGATCATAGCAGCACCATGCGCGAGATCCGGAAAGGGGATGTCATCATCCGCCAGGGAGAGGCCCCGGACGCAGTTTACGCCATCGAGAAGGGTGTAGTGGAAGTGGTTCGGGAGGGAGTCGATCTGCTGCCGGGGCGTTCGACGGCCTATCTTTCCGTTGGGGATATTTTTGGCGAGGTGGACGTGATTATCGACAAGCCCCGCACGGCCACGGTACGGGCTTGCGAACCGGTGCGATTGCGCAAGTTTACCGCGAATCAATTCACGCGCCTCATTGAGCGCATTCCGGCTTTCAGCCTGTTCCTTTCGTTGAATCTGGCGCAACGGCTTTGCCGCGCGACGGGCGAGCATTATTACATCAGTTGCTGCATCGACTTTCGCGGTAATACGGAAAACTTCGACCTGTTGATGGTTTTCCAGACGATTCAATCCGGTGGTCGGACGGGCGAACTGCAGTTGACTCATGCCAACGGCGATGTGGCGGGGAGTTTTTTCTTTTCCGAGGGGAAAATCCAATTCGCGAGGTACGGCCACTTGAGCGGGATTGAGGCGGTTTGGCAGCTTTTGATCGAGGAAAAACCCGCAAGCGCCTTCGCGTTCCAACTCGTATCCAAGCCGACGTTCAAGCACGACAAGTCGCAGGCCATAGCTATTGGCGCGAGCGAATTGCTCTTGCAAGGGGCTGCTCACCGCAGGCAATTTCGCGTGGCCGATCCGGCGTTGAAAAATCCGGAACAGGTTTTGAGTCGCCTCGCGGATGTGTTCAATTGGGAGAATCCGGGAACGGTCTCACAGGCCAAGGCGCTCTGGGAACGGGTCGTCAAGCAGCCGCAAAGCTTGGAAGAACTCTGGCGCGTGTCGAATTTGTCGTGGGCGACGCTGGCCGAGATTGTCGCCGAAATGCGCAAACGCGGTTTTGTCGAGTTGGCTTCGTAATA
>DBTH01000171.1:6679-7492 GCA_002306945.1 Methylacidiphilaceae bacterium UBA1321
GACGCTGTCCTCCAAACCTCCAGCCCAGGGTATGATACCCTGGGAACCCCACTAAAAAGGCGGATGGCGATGCCCGTTGCGGGTACCTTGCCATCCGCCCTTTTTGAGGATTCTCAAGGAAATCATTTCCTTGAGCGGGGGTCTGGGGGCAGAGCCCCTAATAGGGGAGGGGGAAGCGGGCGGTGAGAGCGCGGACATGCTGGCGGATTTCGCCGAGTTTGGCCGGGTCGTTGCGGCTCTGGATCGCTTCGTGGATGAAATTAGCGATATCGAACATCTCGTCTTCCTTCATACCGCGGGTCGTAACGGCGGGCGAACCGAGGCGGACGCCGCCGGCCTTGAACGGGCTCTGGGTGTCGAAGGGGATGGTGTTCTTGTTGGCCGTGATGCCAGCCTTGTCGAGGGCTTCCTGGACTTCCTTGCCGGTGAGTCCCTTGGATTGAACATCGACGAGCATGACGTGATTTTCCGTCGTGCCGGAGACGATGCGGTAGCCGTTTTTCTTCATGCCTTCGCAGAGGGCCTTGGCGTTGCGGACGACTTGCTGCTGATAGGTCTTGAAGGCGGGCTGGAGGGCTTCTTTGAAGCAGACAGCTTTGCCGGCGATGACGTGTTCGAGCGGGCCACCCTGGAGGCCGGGGAATACCTGGGAGTCAATATCCTTGGCATACTTGGCCTTGCAGAGGATCAGACCGGAGCGGGGACCGCGTAGGGTCTTGTGGGTGGTGGTGGTGACGAAATCGGCGTAGGGCACTGGCGAGGGATGGACTCCGGCGGCGACGAGACCGGCGATGTGGGCCATGTCGACGAAGA
>DBTH01000171.1:7719-7971 GCA_002306945.1 Methylacidiphilaceae bacterium UBA1321
GCGATGTGGGCCATGTCGACGAAGAGGTAGGCTCCGATGCTGTCGGCAATCTTGCGCAGGCGCGGGAAGTCGATGATGCGGGAGTAGGCCGAAGCGCCCGCGGTGATCAGTTTGGGCTTGTTCTCGGTGGCGAGTTTCTGGATTTCGTCGTAGTCGAGAGTTTCGGTTTCCTTCGAGACGCCGTAAGCGACGACCTTGAAGAAACGGCCGGAGAAATTCATCGGGTGGCCGTGGGTGAGGTGTCCGCCGTGG
>DBTH01000162.1 GCA_002306945.1 Methylacidiphilaceae bacterium UBA1321
CAATAATGGAGTTGACCGCGCGGACTTCGTCGGCACGGGCGCAGTGGGCGGCAGAGGCACACCGACTGCTTGTCCGGTTGGCACATCGACCTCAATCATTCACTGCACTCCTTGGCTCGACAAGTCCATGTTCTCTCCAGCGGCAGCCGGAACATACGGCAACGTCGGTAAAGGAACCTGGCGCGGTCCAAACCTCTGGGATGTGGACATGGGCCTCATCAAGAATTTCGTGCCTCTCAAGAGTCACGAGAATGTCAACTTCCAATTCCGCGGTGAATTCTTCAATCTGTTCAACCACCCTCAGTGGTCCGATCCCAACGTCACTTATTCAAATGCCAATTTTGGCACCACGCGCACAACCATCGGGACCGCTGCGGGCAACGTAGCCGGCACGGCCGATTCCCGCATTATCCAGCTCGCGCTCAAGATGAACTTCTAGGGCGCGAAACACGGAATACTGAATGCATGAACCATTCGGTGTTCCGAGGGCCAAACAAAGAGGGGGAGAATCGGTCTTGCCGGATCTCCTCCTCTTTGTTTTTCGGCCTTTACGTCCTCTCAGCATTTTTACCAAGAGGCGTATGACCTTTTCGCGGATGTGCGTCTAATTTATAGACTCAGATCGTCTTCTCCGTTTTCTCTGCCGTTACTTACGTAATACATCAGACCTGAAATCGCCGATTCGCGTCGAGACAGCGAATCCAATCAGGCTATAATCCGTTAAGATCCCGCAGCACGAGGTTCTCTTTTTCATTTGGCTCTTTTATTCAATTTGGATTCAAAATGCCTTGGGACGGCCAGATCCGTTCGGGAACCATGGCTGATAGCTCGAAACAGTCAGCCGATTCTCCAGCGTTCTTTCTGAGTCGCGAAAGGGCACTAGCATGATGCGCAACAAATTTGCACTGAGCCTTCTTTTTTTAGGCGCGTTGAGTTTTGCCGGGTGCACAAACGGCAGCTTCACTTCATCAACGCAGTCCCCGACCATCACTTCTGTCAGCATTTCCTGCGTTCCGACCAGCATCCAACTTGGCCACACAAGCCAATGTTCAGCCACGGTTACGGGCACCGGCAGCTATAGCTCCGCTGTTTCCTGGTCTACGACCACTGGCGCCATATCGAGTACCGGCCTTTATACAGCCCCTTCCACCGTGCCTGCCTCAGGTTCCGGCACGATCACGGCAACGTCTACCCAGGACTCAACGAAGTCTGGAACGACCGCGGTTTCCATCGCGACTTCGGGCACTCAGTCTACCGTTTCCAGTGTTGCCGTGGTTGCTACACCCGCTTCCATTACCACCGCGCAAACCTCTACCTGTGTCGCCACCGTCACGGGCACCGGCAGCTATAGCTCCGCGGTTACCTGGACCGCGACCGGCGGAACCATTACGCAAGGCGGAGTGTTTACGCCAACCGTAACAGGCGCCGGCCGTTGCATTGCCAACTCCGCGCAAGCCGGTTATACCAGCGTCTCGGGCTCGGCGAACATTGCCGTTACTTCTGCGCCGTTTACTGTTACATCCATTGCGGTGACCGCAACACCAGCGTCTATTACGACCGCGCAAACCTCCACCTGTTCAGCCGCGGTATCGGGCACGGGAGCTTATGTCTCTACCGTTACGTGGACCGCGACCGGTGGAACCATTACGTCGGGTGGCGTGCTAACGCCCTCGGGCGTGGGCACTGCGACATGCACCGCCCACTCCTCCGCCGTCGGATACACCAACATTACCGGCTCTGCCAACGTCGCGGTTACGGCAGCACCGCCCACTGTCACGGGCGTCTCGCTTGTGTGTACTCCGTCATCCATCACCCCTGCGCAAACCTCGACATGCACGCCGACCGTTACTGGCACAGGTGCATTCACCAACACGGTGAACCTCAGCGTCAGTTCCTCGGCATACGGCGCATTGAGCGCCACAACCGGAGTCGCATCCGGCACCAGTGTCACCTTCACTCCGGCGGGAACTCCACCGGAAACGGCTACGATCAAGGCCACTTCGACGCAGGACTCCACCAAGCAGGCCTCGGCCACTATTGCGATCACCGTGTCAGGCGGCACGCCTACATGCGCGGGCATGAGTCTAGGAAATAACGCCAACCTCAATGGATTTGTGCCGTTCCCATCGACCACGGCGTGGAATACCGATATTTCTTCGGCGTCAATCGATTCCAATAGTGCTGCCATTACCGCGGCCTCTGGCTTCACTTCGGCCTATCTGCATCCCGACTTTTCGTCGGTCTCAGGCGGAAATTACGGCATTCCCTATGTTGTTGTCGATTCGAGCACGCAGTCTCCAGTCGCAGTGAGCGTGCTGGCTTATCCGGACGAGAGCGATCTTTCGTATGCGCCAATTCCGACGACCGCGCCAATCGAGGGAACTCCGGCAAATTGCGTATCGAATGGGGATCAGCACGTGGTCGTGCTCGACCGCAATCGATGCATGATGTACGAGACGTTCAACACTTCGCTCTGCAACGGAACATGGTCCTCCGATTCCGAGACGATCTGGGATTTGCAGAACTATGAAAAGCGTCCGTGGGGATGGACATCGGCGGATGCCGCCGGGTTGCCCATTTTTCCTGGGCTCGTGCGCTATGACGAAGTGGCTTCCGGAGCCATCAACCACGCGCTGCGCTTTACTCTGCAGAACACACGCAGCGACAGTAACGGCGGATACTTTGTGGAGCCGGCAAGCCATGCGGCAGGGTCGTCTTCGGCGTCCTTGAACATTATGGGGATGCGAGTTCGCCTCAAGGCCCGCGTCGATATTTTCAGCTACTCCGCGGTACATCAACACCTTTC
>DBTH01000245.1:0-3300 GCA_002306945.1 Methylacidiphilaceae bacterium UBA1321
CCCCACCGGCGTCGGCAAAACCGAACTGGCCCGCGCGCTGGCCGAATCGCTTTTCGACAGCGAGGACAACATCGTCCGCATCGACATGTCCGAGTACATGGAGAAACACACCGTCGCCCGCCTCATCGGCGCGCCTCCCGGTTACGTCGGTTACGACGAAGGAGGTCAATTGACCGAAGCCGTCCGCCGCAAACCCTACTGCGTGGTTCTTTTCGACGAAATCGAGAAGGCCCACAGCGATGTCTTCAACGTCTTCTTGCAAATCCTAGACGATGGCCGTCTCACCGACAGCCAGGGTCGCACGGTCGATTTCAAGAATACGATCATCATCATGACGTCGAACATCGGCAGCCCGATTCTGCTCGAAGGGCTCACTGCGTCGGGAGAGATTTCCGAGAACGCCCGCAAGAAAGTCATGGCCGAATTGCGTCAGCATTTCCGCCCGGAATTCCTCAACCGCGTCGACGAAACGGTTCTCTTCAAGCCGCTCACGCTGGAAGAAATCAAGAAGATCATCGACCTGCAATTGGCCCTCATCCGCCAACGTCTCGCCCCGCGTTTCATCACGCTCGACCTGACCGACGCCGCCCGCGAACACATCGCCCGCGCCGGTTACGATCCGGTCTACGGCGCACGTCCGCTCAAACGTTATCTGCAACGTCAGATCGAAACCAATCTCTCGCGCAAATTGCTCGCCGGGGAAATCACCGACCACTCCGCCGTCACCGTCGGAGCCAAGTCCGGTGAACTCACCTTCACCGCGCAGGGGCAATCTCCCCTGCACCCACACGACGCGAAACGGTAAAGGATGTCCGGTTCCGGCGTCAACATTACTGGACGCAACCTCGCGTTGCTACCCGTGTCCTTTCCAAGGAGAGGGCCGGGACGAGAGTGCTTCACTGTGTCTCACTTCATCCGATAAAGCCCGTCTTTATATCTGCTCTATACATCGGAATCATCCAAACAAAACCGACTCGATGCCTTCGGCCACGATGCGGGCGTGATTTTCCCAGGTGAAAATGGCGCTGCGTTCGCGCCCCTGTTGCGAAAGCTTCGCGCGCAGGCTGGCATCGCGCCAGAGCGATTCCGCTGCGCGACAAATCGTTTCCGGATCATCCGGCGCGAACAAGAGACTCGCCCCGCCCGCCGTCTCGGGCAGGCTCGTGCTGTCGGAGCAGGCCACCGGCACGCCGTAACTCATCGCTTCGATGATGGGAATGCCGAAACCTTCCATGTAGGAAGGTTGGAAGTAGCCGAGAGTGTGCTGATAAGCCCAGGCCAGATCGTCGTTGCTGACCACGCCGGGAATGACGATTTCCTGCGGGCGCGGCATTGACGCGACCAGCGGCGCGATCCGGGCACTGTAGTAATCCGCCGCGTGCGGCCCGATCAAGACCAATGACGGGAAATCGGGATGCGCGGCTTGCAACCGCTTCCATGCTTCAAGGAGTCCGCACTGATTCTTGTTGTCGGAAAACACGCCGACATAGAGGAAATAAGGCTTCAGGAGAGTCAACGCCCAATCGGGTGTTTTCTCAACGCAGGGCGAAGGCGGCTTGACGCCGCACGGGGCGACAACGACTTTTTCACTCCCCGGCGGTAACCGCTGAAGCAGGATCTTTTTCCAATACTCGGAATCGGTGAAAAGTTTCTGCGAACGCCGGACGGCATACGAACCGAGCGTCTTGATGAGGCGAAAACTCCATCCACGGCCGCCGCTCTTCCAGGTATTGGCGTAGTGTTCGGTGAACATTCCCGCGTCGAAGAAATTCGCCACGACCGGAATTCCCATCCAGGGCACGAAAAACGCCGTTGCAAAACCGAGATTGCAACCGCGCCTCTTCCATTCCGCCGCCAGGGGAAACGTGGCGCGGCGCCAGACGCTTTTCCCCGCCAGGATCGAGGGATCCCACCGCGAGGTGATGTCGAGAAGAGGATTCTCCGGCGATTCGGCGACAGGCACCCATTCCCATGGAACATCCATTTTCATCAAGGCGGTGACTTGGTGCAATACATGCACGGCCGTCCCGGGCGAAATCTTCATGCGGCTCGCCGGGGCCAGATCAATGCCAACGCGAAATTTTTGTTTCGATTTTTTAACCTGCATATTTTTGTTAATCCTGATAGTCATCAAGATGGCTTGAATATGCAAATCTTTATCGACGCCTGTTGCCTGGGCCGGAGAAAAACCGGAAACGAAACCTATACGCGCGGACTCCTGCGCGGTCTCGACGAACTCGCCGCTCCCGAGCTCGACATTTCCGTCCTCACCACCGTCCACCACACCGGCGTGCGTCAGGCCCGCTTCCAGTGGACAGACATTCCACTGGGCAATTTCATCTCGCGCAATTTCCTCGCCCTGCCCCGCCTGCTCAACTCCGCCCGGCCCAATCTCTTCCACGCGATGTACTGGGCGCGCTGGTGGAAACAGGTTCCCTACGTCGTCATGGTTCACGACATTTCGTTCGTCAGTTTCCCTCAGGGATTCAAGACCCACGAGCGGCTTGTCTATGCCAATCTCGTACGGCAAGTGGCCCTCCACGCGCGCCGCGTGCTCACCGTTTCGGAATTTTCCCGCCACGACATCCACGGCCATTGGGGCATTCCGCTCGACCGCATCAGCGTCACCTACGACGGACTCGACGATTGTTTTAACGCGCCTGTAACCAAACCGGCACAAAGCGAACCGCCCTATATCCTCTACGTCGGCAACCTGCACCCGCGCAAAAATCTCGTCCGCCTGCTGGAATCCTTCGTCCGCCTCAAGGCCGAAACGAAGACCGAAACCAAGCTCAAGATCGTCGGCCAGAAAGCCTGGCTCTTCGAGGAAATCTTCGAGACCCTGCGCCGCCACAAACTCGAAAACGACGTCACCTTCACCGGTTACGTCAGTCAGGACGAACTTGTCCGCCTCTACCAAAACGCAACCGTCACCGCCTATCCGTCCCTCTTCGAAGGCTTTGGCCTGCCTGTCCTCGAAGCCATGGCCTGCGGCAGCCCGGTCGTCACGTCAAAGACCACTTCCATTCCCGAAGTCGCCGGAGACGCCTGCGTCCTGGTCGATCCCGAATCAGTCGAAGACATCGCCCGCGGCCTCGCCGAAGTCCTCGCCTCGGCCCCCTTGCAACAAACCCTGCGTGAACGCGGTCTCCTCCAGGCCCGCAAATTCACCTGGCGCGATTGCGCGGCACAAACCGTTGCGGCTTACCAGTTGGCAGGGTGAATCCACAGGGCTACTCAGAGCCGAAAGAAACTCCGACTTCGGCGTTAGCGTTACTGGGTGCAGGCTCAGCCTGCCGT
>DBTH01000245.1:3561-4273 GCA_002306945.1 Methylacidiphilaceae bacterium UBA1321
CCTGCCGTTACGTTGCCTTGCCAAACCGCCCCAAACGTATCTAAATTGGGTTCCGTGTATAGGCGAACACATATACACCAGTTTAAAACGATTAACTTAAAGGGGTAAATATGGCTAAGTCTAAGAAGTCTGTCGTCACTAAAAGTAAGGAAAAAAAAGCTGTCGTCGCCGTCAAACCGGTCTCATCACGCGAATCGTCGTCTCACACAGCCGCAACACCGATCGCTTCCGAAAAAATCATTCCCGCAATCAAACCGGCCGCGCCCTTGCCGCCGTCGATTTCCATCGCTCCCGCCGTTGCGCCTGAAATTCCAGTCAATTCCACCGCCGCCGTTAGCCCGGCGACCCATTCACCCGTGAAGAAGAAAAACCAGAAAACCACCCGCGCGAAGAAAGCATCCCTTCCTTCCGCCAAAGAAATCACTCCCACCTTTTCCAAACCCGCGCTCGCGCCAACGCCGTTAGCGACACCCGCGCCCGCCACGATCAAGCCGGACGCAAAACCCGTCGCACCCTCAACGCCCTTAACCGCGCTCGAACCGAAGTCCACAAACGCTTCCGTCCCGCCGCCGCTTATCACCAAAGCGCCCATCACTCCCGAGCCCGTTAAAAAACCTTCGATATTCACCGCGCCGAACACTCCCGTCATCGCCAGCACGTTCGGTCTCTCTCCCGAGCCGAGATTGAAAAAGACGATCCTTCCCGCCTCCAG
>DBTH01000245.1:4528-33990 GCA_002306945.1 Methylacidiphilaceae bacterium UBA1321
CCCTCCCCGCCTCCCGGCGCGAAACCGCCCCCGCTCCAGTCATCCCCGCCGCCGCGAGCACAACCGTTCCCGCCAAAAAACCGGCGCTTGTCCTCAAGACCACCGTGCCTGCGGCCACTCCGGCCCGTTCCGGCGGCAGCGGCAAACTCCGCATTCTCTTCGTCACCTCCGAATGCGTTCCCTACGCCAAGACCGGCGGACTTGGTGACGCCGTTGCGGGGCTGGCCAAGGCGCTGCACCGTCTCGGCCACGACGTGCGCATCGTCCTGCCGCTCTACTCCTCGATCGACTACAACAAGCACAATATCCAATTCAAAAGCTCCGCCTGCATTCACATGGGCGGTCACGAGGAAAACTGGGTAGGCATCCATACCGCCGAACTCGAAGACGGCCTCGAAGTCTGGTTCGTCGACCACGGCCGCTACTTCCACCGTCCCGGTCTCTACAACGACAACGGCAACGATTACTCCGACAACGCCTACCGCTTCGGCCTCCTGTCCAAAGCTGCCCTGCAACTCTGCAAAGACCTCAAGTTCATCCCCGACGTTGTACACCTGCACGACTGGCAGACCGCGCCGACCGCCGCATTCCTCAAGACCTGGGATCGCTCCGGCTCGCCGCTGTCCAACACCGCCAGCGTCCTGACCATCCACAACATCGGCCACCAGGGCAAATACCACCGTGGAGTCATGTGGTACTACGGCCTCGGCGACGAACATTTCACCCCGGAGAAATTCGAAGACTTCGGCGGCGTCAACCTCCTCAAGGCGGGCATCCATTTTGCCGACGCCATCACGACCGTTTCGCCCACCCATGCGCAGGAAATCCTCCAGCCCATCGGCGGCCAGGGTCTCGAATCGATTCTCAACGGCCGTCGCGCCGACGTCTCCGGCATCCTCAACGGAGCCGATTACGAATTCTGGCATCCCAACACCGACAAGCTCCTGCCCGCCCGCTACAACGCGAACAATCTCAAGGGCAAAGCCGTCTGCAAGGAAGCTCTCCAGAAACGGTTCGGCCTCGACGTGCGGCCCAACGTGCCCCTCTTCGGCATCGTCACCCGCTTCGCGCAGCAGAAGGGTTGCGAACTTTTCCAGGGTGCGCTGCCCCGCGCCCTCAACGGTATGGCGATGCAACTCGTCGTTCTCGGCACCGGCGATCACGTCACCGAAGATTTCTTCAACTGGCTCCACGCCATCTATCCCAATCGCGCCGGAGTCCACATCGGCTTCAACAATGAACTGAGCCATCTCATCGAGGCGGGAAGCGATTTCTTCCTCATGCCGTCGCTCTACGAACCGTGCGGGTTGAATCAAATCTACTCGCTGGCCTACGGCACGTTGCCCATCGTCCGCGCCACCGGCGGACTCGCCGACACGGTGGAGAATTACGACCAGACCACCGGCAACGGCACCGGGTTTGTCTTCAATCAGACCACCCCGCAAGCCCTCTACGACACCATCGGCTGGGCCGTTTCCACCTGGTACGACCGCCCGCAGCATTACAAGAAATTGCAGCAGGCCGCCATGACGAAGGAATTCAAGTGGGAAACCTCCGCGCAAAAATACGTCGAAGTCTACCGCAAAGCCATCGCCCACCACCAGGCAGCGTGATGGCAGGGCAACCTGAC
The DNA here is from genome assembly GCA_002306945.1 of Methylacidiphilaceae bacterium UBA1321. Taxonomy (GTDB): domain Bacteria; phylum Verrucomicrobiota; class Verrucomicrobiia; order Methylacidiphilales; family UBA1321; genus UBA1321. Next base: position 6,159 of record DBTH01000245.1, read on the forward strand.
GTTGCATCCACGTAAACGCTGACGCAGGAACCGGAATACGATGCAGAGACGGTTCCTGCTGCGGAACTCGTCGCCCTTTATTCCCAACTCTGGGGAATCGAGGGCGTACACGACGAATTCAAGACTCATCAGCGCGATGACCAGTTCATCCTGCGCAGCAAAACTCCCCGGCCGACGATGTGGCGTTCTCTGAAAAGGAGAAGCATTGAAAGATAGTTGCCCATTATCTGATACGATTGATTCCTACAGCTTATTTCGGCTCATTACTTTCATCATAGTGACTTTGCTTGTGATTGGAACGTGGCTGCAATTTCTCCCATAATCCTGATTGAAAATTCTATAGAGCGTTCGCTATCAGTCGGTAAAATACACTTTTTGGATCAGGCGAGTACTAACGCATAGACGGCATTCATGGTATTGTGGGTTTGTTGTCCTGATCGTGCTCCAAACTCCAAACTCGAAAAATAACGATGAAAAAATCCATGATCCTGTCGGCGCTCGGTATAGCCTTGCTGAGTGTTTCGCCCTGCCTCCTTAACGCTCAAACCGCTCCTGCCACAAGTGGTGATATCATCGACTTCGGCACAGTCGATGCCTCCGCCTTCAAGGTAGAAAACGGTGCCACCGCCTCGATTGAAGACGTCAGCGGGGCCAAGGCCGTCAAGATCGCCTTCCAGGCCAGTAACGGTTATCCGGGAGTTGATCTGCCCAATGGTGGAAAGGAATTCAATCTCTCCGGTTACACGTCCGTCACCATCAACGTCACCAACAACAGCAGCGGCAAGCTCGGTGTCGGTTTGCGCGTGGATAATCCCGGCGACTGGCGCCAATCGCCGTGGAATTCGGAAGTGGTCTATTTCGGCCCCGGCACCAGTGGTGAGGTCAAGGTCACCTTCGGCCAGTCGTTTGGAAATCCCGGTTACAAGCTCGACCCCGAACACGTGAAGAATATCAAGATCATGATTCCGCAGCCGAAAACCGAGGGCAGCATCGTCGTCACTTCGGTCAAGGCGACCAAGTAATCCGTCGATCCCATTCGACGCAACACAAAACCGGCAACCGCCTTCGCTGCGGATTGCCGGTTTTGTGTTTATTGGAGAGGGCCGATCAGACGAACAGATCGGGCAGGTTCACCCACTCGCCTTCGCGTGAAAGCCGGGCGATCTTGTCCTCGTAATTCTTCCAGTCATCCTCGGTGATGATCTCGTAGCTGTGGCCCCAGAAGTAGAAGGTGCCGTTGCCGGACTTCACATGCTCGAACTTCTCCCAGAAGTCGGGCGCGAGGAAGTGGCAATTGGCATGGAAGGCCGTCGGATCGAGCGAGGGAAAAATCTCCGGCACCGAAACGACCGTGCGCGCGTAGACGTGTCCCGATGCGCGAACCGCTTCCTGGACCGCTGGATTGTATTCGCCGAAGGGATAGGCAAAACCCTTCACCGCATAGCCGAAATGCTGTTCGATTTTCTCCCGTCCCTCGCGAATTTCGCGGGCGGCCTGTTCGATGGGGATTTGAGTGAGGTGCGGGTGGGTCAGCGTGTGATTAGCGACGAGGAATCCCTCATAAACCGATTTCAATTCTCCCTTGGCCAGCTTGAAGACTTCCTTTGTCCCGCGATATTTCCAGCCGCAACGCCGTTCCTCGGCATGAAGGTCAAAATTGAGGTTGAAGGACGCCTTCGCCTGGTATTTGCGAAGAATCTCGATCAAACGAATGTCATCCACGTTGCCGTCATCCCAACATTGAGCTAATTTCATAGAAATCCTTGTAAAATTGGAAGTTAGCAAGAAAAGTTTGTTAACACAATTAGTTTTATTACAGCCATGGAAATCCCATTTCGAGCAATTTCGAGCTTATCAAACCAGCTCAATAATTGAGGAGGTTTGACAAACGAGAAAGTTCGGTCATATTCTGCAAGTAAGTACTTACATTATGGCCAAGGATGAAACCAAACAACGCATTGTGACGGCGGCTCGCGATTGCTTTGCCCAGCTCGGCTGGGCGGCTACCACCACCCAGGAGATTGCGCGGGTGGCCGGGGTCAACGAGGTCACTCTGTTTCGTCATTTCGGCAGCAAAAGCCAACTCTTTGCCGCGATGGTCAGTTGCTACATGGACGCTCAAAAAGATGTTCTAAGCCAGACCATGGAACAGAACGCCACCCTTTCGGAAGGCTTGGCCAGTTACGCGAAGGTTTATTTTCAAACCATCGGCGGTAGCCCCGACTACGTACGCACGATGCTCGGCGAGATGACCCGCCATCCGGTCGAAGTCCGGCAGGTCGTCATCGACATGATGCGCCCCTTGCGTCAGCAATTCATGGAGTTCCTCTCCAATTGCCAAAAACGCGGAGAGATCCGCTCCAACGCCAATTGCGAGGCGATCATGGACGCCTTCATGGGGCAGCTTTTCGCCAATATCATCAAGCCCCGCTTCAACGATCCGACCTATACACAGGAGGAATTCATCCGGTTTGTTGTGGATCTGTTCGTAAAAGGACTCAGGCCGTGATTACCGACGACGACATCAGCCGCTTGTCCTCGCCGCTGGCCCGCCGCGCCGCGGCGCATGGTTGGTTGAAATGGGCGATTCTGTTCGCGGGCGTTTTCAGCGCAGTTCTGGAAGTCATCGACGTGAGCATCGTCAACGTCGCCATGCCCCACATGCAGGGTAATCTCAGCGCGACGCTCTCCGAAATCGGCTGGGTGTCGACCGGCTATGCCATGGCCAACGTGGTTGTCATTCCGTTGACCTCGTGGCTGGAAAAACGATTTGGAAAAAAGAACTACTTCGTCTTCTCGCTGATCGGCTTCACCCTCGCCTCGGTGGCGTGCGGCATTGCGACCAATCTGGGGACGCTCATTGCCGGGCGCATCGTGCAAGGTCTGGCGGGCGGCGGATTGCTGGCCAAGGGCCAGTCGCTCATCTTCGAGACATTCCCGCCCAGGGAACAGGCCGTTGCCAGCGCCGTCTTTGGCATGGGAGTCATCATTGGGCCGACGATTGGCCCCTACCTCGGCGGATTGCTGACCGACACGCTCGGCTGGCGCTGGATTTTCTACATCAACATGCCGATCGGAATGTTTGCCACCTGGATGATCATGACCTTCCTGCCGGAAGACGATCCCGACAAGCTGGATCGCAACAGTCATGTCGACTGGTGGGGCATCCTGTTCCTGTGCGTCGGCCTGGGCTGTCTTCAAATCGTGCTCGAACAGGGTGAGGAAGACGACTGGTTTTCATCGGATTTCATTACGCGCATGAGCATTGCCAGCGTCATCGGCATGGCCTTGTTCATCTGGCACGAACTGCGGGTGAAACTTCCCGCCGTCGATTTGCGTGTACTCAAAGACAAATCACTTGCCGCAGGCAGCCTCTATTCGACATTTCTGGGAATGGGTCTCTACGGAACCATTTTCGTCATCCCGCTCTACACCCAGAACATGCTCAATTACACCGCGACGCAGACCGGCGAAATTCTGATCCCCGGCGCACTGGCCACGGCCGTGAGCATGGTCTTACTGGGAAAGTTCATGGATCGATTCGATCCGCGCATTCTGGTGGCGATCGGTGGATTGCAAATAGCCTTTGCGATGTACCTACTGTCCGTCCTGAGCCCGGACACGGGCGTGCGGCAACTCTTCTGGCCGCTGATGTTGCGTGGTTTCGCCATGGGCTTTCTCTTCCTGCCGCTGACCATCGCCGCGCTGGGTGGATTGGCGAAGAAAGACATCTCGGCCGGGTCGTCCTTCTTCAGCCTGACCCGCCAATTGGGCGGCAGTATCGGCATTGCGATCCTGACCACCATTCTGGCCAAGCAGAACGTCATCCACCGCTCGGAACTGGTCTACCACGTCAACGAGTTCAATCCCTCCTTCGTCGAACGCGTCAACGGATCGCTGGCCACTTTCGTGGCGCAAAGCGGCGACTACGTGACCGCCCAATCCCAGGCACTCCGCTCAATCGATCTCGCCGTGATGAAGCAATCGCTTCTTCTCAGCTACCGCGATGTTTACCTCGTCGTCGGTGCCCTTTTCATCATAACCCTTCCCCTGATCCTGCTCCTGAGCAAGGGCGGCAAAAACACCGACATCGGAGCCGTCCACTGATCAAAAAAATTTCATCCAAACAACCCCTTACTCGTAAAACTTCTATGACGACTGAAAACATTCTTCCCAAAACTTCCTCCCATTCCGGCCACGGCGACAAGCACCCGGCGCCCTCCAAGTGGAGAATCCCCCCGCAGTACAAACGCCGCGTTTTCGGAGTCATCGCCACCCTCATCGGCATCTACTGCGTCTGGTTCCTCTACGATTACTGGACGCACGAGGAAACCGACAACGCCTACGTCACCGGGCACCTCCACTACGTTTCCCCGCGCGTATCCGGCGTCATCGAGGAAGTCCACGCTGAGGACAACCAGTTAGTCAAGGCCGGCGACGTTCTGGTCAAGCTCGACCCGCGCGACTTGAAGGCCGAATTGGACGCCGCCAAGGCCAGCTTCGACAAGGCGCAACTCGACTTCAACCGCAACAAGGAACTCGTCGCCATCGACGCCGTTTCCAAGCAAGAACTTGAACACGCCCAGTCGGCCCTCGATGTCGCCAAGGCCCGCCTCGACACCGCCACGCTCCAGCTCAGCTACACCACCATCACCGCTCCCGCTGACGGGCGCATCGGTCGCAAAAACGCGGAGATCGGCAACCGCGTCCAACCCGGTCAATCCCTCATGGTTGTGGTTCAATCGGACGTTTGGGTCATCGCCAATTACAAGGAAGCACAGCTTGCCGGGATGAAAGTCGGTTCTCCCGTCCGCCTGACCATCGACGCCATTCCCAACAAGACATTCACCGGCAAGATCGACAGCTTCTCACCGGCCAGCGGCAACCAGTTCGCCCTGCTGCCCGCCGACAACTCCACCGGCAACTTCACCAAGATCGCCCAGCGCGTTCCAGTCAAAATCGTTTTCGACCCCGAATCGATCAAAGGCTACGAAGACCAGGTTCGCCCCGGCCTGTCGGTCGTCGCCAAGATTCGCATCCACTGATTTCGCCTCCTGTGACTTGAGATTTACCCCATGAAATTTTCACTCCTTCCTCTCTCCGCCAAAGACACGGCCCTGGCCCTGCCGCGGGCGCTCTACCGGCTTGTGCCCATTGCCCAGCAGCACCGCGTCTGCGTCTGGCCTTTCGTACTGCTGCTGCTCGTATCCCTGGCGGCGCTCATCTGCTCCTGCGCCGTCGGCCCCGACTACAAAAAACCCGAGATCGTCGACACGCCCACCGATTACCGCTGGAAAAAGGCCGAACCCCGCGACGGCGACATCAAGCCGGAGTGGTGGCTCGCCTTAAAGGACGACGACCTCAACGCCCTCGTCAAACAAGCCATCTACAACAATCAGCAATTGCGCATCGCCGTTTCCCGCGTCGAACAGTCCCGCGCCAAGGCCCGCATCAACGCTGCCGAATTCTTTCCGACCCTCGGTGCCAGCCCCACCGCCATGCGCGCCCGCAATCCGGCCATCGGTCAAATTCTTCCCGCCGGTACGACCGACATCTACGCCATGCCGCTGGACTTGAGCTATGAAGTCGACCTCTGGGGCCGCGTGCGCCGTTCCTTCGAGGCCGCCCAGGCCGAAGCCGCCGCCACCGCCGCCAATTCGCAAAACGTCCTCCTGGTTCTCACCTCGGACGTGGTCGCCAATTACTACGTCCTGCGCGCCTACGACGCCCAGGCCGACATTCTCCAGCGCACACTCGAATTGCGCAAAAAAGAAGTCGACCTGCAAACCAAACGCTTCAGCGCCGGACTCATCTCCGACCTCGACGTTCAACGTGCCAAGGCGGAAAAATCCGCCACCGAATCCGACCTGGCCGACATCCGCCGCCGCCGTGCCGAAACTGAAGCCAGCCTCGCCGTGCTCTGCGGCCAGCCCGCCTCCAACTTCCAGATCCAGACAAAAGCCATTATCCAGAATCCGCCCGAAATCCCCGTCGGCCTTCCCTCGGCCCTGCTCGAACGCCGTCCCGACGTCGCCGCCGCCGAACGCGAAATGGCTGCCCGCAACGCCCAGATCGGCGTCGCCTACGCCGCCTTCTTCCCCTCCGTACGCCTGACCGGTCAAGGCGGTTACGTCAGCACCGACACCAGTGACCTCTTCTCCTGGGAAAATCATTTCTGGGCATTCGGCCCCAGCATTTCGATCCCGCTGTTTGAAGGCGGCCGCAACGCCGCCGGAGTCAAACAAGCCCGCGCCGCCTATGAAGAATCGGTCGCCTCGTACCGCCAACAGGTACTCGTCGCCTTCAAGGATGTCGAAGTCGCCCTCATCCAGATTCGCTTCTACAAGGAACAGGCCGACTCGAATCTCGACGCCTACAAGGCCACACAACGCTCCGTCTTCCTCGCTGCCGAGCAATACCGCCATGGCTCGCTCAATTACCTCGACGTGATCGAAGCCCAGCGCAACCTGCTTGCCCGCGAATTGGAAATCTCCCGCATCCACGGTCAACGCATGGTCGCTTCCGTCAAGCTCGTCGAAGCCCTCGGCGGCGGCTGGTCTTCGCCCCAACCGGCCAAATAAATCCAGCAGGTAATCCTCCAGCAGAGCTCGAGGATTACCTGCTGGATTTATCAGGAACTCAGGAAATCGTGAAAGAAGGGGTATCGAGAATCCATCCCTTTATGATTTCATGAGTTCTTGATAAGCCTTCCCCTTTTAATTTCGTCTTAAAAACCCTGTTCAACTCCGGCTGTCGTCAGCGTCATCCTCGTCCTCATCCACATCATCCGGAGAGACGACTGGCTCCGGCGATTGCGCGGCTTCGCGGGCGGCTTTAGCGGCTTGCTTCGCGGCCTTCTTATCGCGTGAGGCAACGACAAAACAGATTTCCCCGCGCGGTTTTTCTTCGCGGTAATAGGCGAGCAATTCCGCTGGGCTGCCGCGTTTGAACTCCTCGAATTTCTTGGTCAATTCGCGCGCGACGCAACAGGTGGCCCCGGGGATTTCGATGACGGCGTCTTCCAAGGTGCGAACGAGACGATGGGGGGATTCGAAATAGACGGAGGTGCAATCGCGGGCCGGCGCGGCGGCAAGTTCCCTGCGGCGCGCGACGCCCTTGACCGGGAGGAAGCCGCCGAAATGGAACGGCGTCATCGGGAAACCCGCGCCAACGAGCGCCTGCAACACGGCGGACGGGCCGGGGACGACCTCGACCGGGATGCCTTCGGCGACGCAAGCGCGGATGAGACGTTCGCCGGGATCGGACACGCCGGGCATGCCCGCGTCGCTAACCAGGGCGATCTGCTTGCCACCTTTCAGATCTTCGAGAAATTCGCTGGTGCGCTTGGCTTCGTTGAACTGGTGATAGCTCACGAGCGGCTTGCGGATTTCAAAATGCTGGAGGAGCAGGCCGGAGTGGCGCGTGTCCTCGGCGGCAATGAGGTCGGCCTCCTTCAGGATGCGCAAGGCGCGCAGCGTGATGTCTTCCAGATTGCCGATTGGTGTGGCGACGACGTAAAGCTTTCCCATGATTCAAAAATCCTTCGTTGGTTCGGTGATTTCATCATCACCCGAAAACGGAAAACAGGGAATCGAAAATTTCAGCGCGCTATTTTTGCCTTTTGCACCGGCAAAAAATAGTCGATGATGGATTTGTCGTACACGGGCACGTGGCGAAATGGCAGACGCGCCAGATTTAGGTTCTGGTTCCGAAAGGAGTGTAGGTTCAAGTCCTATCGTGCCCACTTCTCCGCCGTTTTGCGGCCTGGATCAGAGGAAATCCCCCTCCTCCACTTGCGCACCATATGAATGCGCTTAAGTTAGGGTATGTGCATCAGATATTCCCTCTGTACTATTAGCTTTTGCGCCGCACTCCTGCTTTTTGCCGGTTGCGGAAAGCAATCGGCCGAGTCTGCATCGGATTCCACCAAGCCTGAAAAAGAGGCGAACTGGCTGACCGATTACAAGGCCGCGCTGAGCCTGGCGCAGAAGGAAAACAAGGCCGTGCTGATGGATTTCACCGGTTCGGACTGGTGCCCGCCCTGCATGGTGTTGAACAAAAAAGTGTTTCGCTCCGACGTGTTCAAGGAATTTGCCGACAAGAATCTCGTATTGCTCAAAGTCGATTTCCCGCAGATGACTCCGCAAGCGCCCGAAGTGGCGATGCAAAATGCGCGATTGGCCGAGCACTATCGCACGCAGGATCAACTGCCGACTGTCATTTTGACCGATGGCAAAGGTGAAGTCCTCGGCGGTATGGCGGGTTACGATTTCAGACCAGCAGGCGATTACGTGAGTATGCTCGAACGGATTCTGGCGGAAAAACCCGCAACGCGGCAGATACCCCTCAACCCGGCAACGTCATCCAAGTCGAAACGATAGGCGAGGAGGAAAAGAGGCTCTGTCAGTTTTAGGCATGCTACGAACGCTCTCCCAGTAACCTCAGCACGTCGTTAGTGATAGTTGTCTCTCCAATGCGAGGGAATACCTTCTCCACGCTATGACGATGAGTGTCGGCATCGCGATCTGTCATTGCGTCCACAACCAAAACGACATTGTACCCATAATCATAAGCACTACGCGCGGTTGATTCCACCCCGGCACTGGTAGAAATTCCAGTCAAGATGACTTGGGTCACGCCGCGTTGGCGCAAGGATTCATCCAGAGAGGTGCCAATGAACGCGCCCAACCGTTGCTTGGTAACGAGATAGTCGCCGGGTTGTGGGTCCAACTCGGGAACGAGTTCCATCCAATCCTGCAGAAGCGGAAACTTGAGTGCTCCGGCATCAGTTCGGCCTGGAGCCCTGCCTGACGCATTGACGAGAACGACCGGCAGACCTCGTTTGCGAAAAGCGCGGACGAGTTGCGCGGTTTGATTGACGATCTCACTGGCCGGGTGTGCCGTCGGTAAATCGACAATACCTTTTTGAAGATCGATAACAACTAAGGCAACCATGGTATCAAGTTTGGTGAGGGGCATGTGATTTTCCTTTTGGCGGCTACCTGGCTTGTTTCTTTGCAAAGTTCACACTCGACAGGATGCTGATTGCAACGATACCCGCAAAGAAAATGACAATTCCCGTGTCGTCTCCACTCGAAACTTTTCCTACCCGAAACAGGATGTAGCCGACAACCAGATTAGCCAGCGCCCAGACAACATTCACAGTCGGCGATGACAATCCTTTTCCCGGAGGGTGGGCAAACGGTGTTGGAAAACGGTCGCCCGAAATGCCATGCACGAAATGAGGCACGACATTGGTGAGAAATGTTCCGGCGAAGAAGCAGGCGATGTAGTTATACCAATGCATTGTAGTGTTTCCTTTTGGTTGAAGGGATAGGGATCATTCGGAAGGTAATAGGGTGGTCTCTTTCCCGTTGTGCGCAGGAAGAAAACCAGCCTTCTGGTAAATCGGATCCATGACGGCATTAATTTTCGGTAGTTGGAAAGTGAACCATACTGAGCCGAAGATGCAGAACGCGCCGCTCACAATCACAGTATAAGGCGCTCCGATTTGGTGAGCCAACAGTCCTGCAAACAGGCTTCCGAATGGGACGGCACCGAAAAAAGCCATCGTGTAATAGCTCATCACCCGGGCTCGTTTGTCCTCTGGAACGAGCGACTGAACGATCGTATTGCAGACGGAGGCGGTCTGCATCAAACCGAAACCGACGAATATCATCAGAAAAAGCGAGAGCCACAATACATGTGAGAAACCAAAGAGAATGAGTGCTACTCCGAGAATGGCGGTTGCAATCTGAATCATGCGCGTCAGACCGATAACCGATTTGCGCAACGCCAGTGAAAACGCCGATGCTAGCGCACCGATTCCAGAAGCTCCTGTAAGCCAGCCGAGAGTATACGGGCCGCCACTCAGTACCTGCGCGGCAAAGATCGGTAGCAGCGCCGTGTAGGAATAACCCATCAGGCTGATCAGCACGAAGAGCAGAAGGATGGTGCGGATAGGACGAAATGTGCGGACATAGTTCCAGCCTTCGCGGATCTGTTCGAGCATGCCGCTCGACTTGCGTTGAATATTCAAGGGCCGGATGTGCATCAACAACAAGGAAACGATCACCGCCAGGTAGCTGACACCGTCGATCAGGAAACACCAGCCCTCGCCAACAGCTCCAATCACCAGGCCAGCGATTGCCGGGCCGATCAACCGCGCCCCATTGGCCATGGACGAGTTGATCGCGATGGCATTACTGAGATGGCTGCGGTCGTCGACCATCTGCACGAGGAACGATTGGCGCCCCGGCATGTCAAACGCATTGATCAAGCCCTGCAAGGCCAGGAGTGCGATGATTTCCCAAAGGTTAATGACGTGTGCCAGTGTGAGCGCCGCCAGCGCAAGCGATTGCACGGCACCCGCCGCCTGTGTCCATAGCAGCAGCTTGCGGCGATTGAGGCGCTCCACCCACACGCCCGCGAACGGCCCCAATACAAATGAAACAATCTGTCCCGCGAAGCTCACAACACCGAGCATCAACGCCGAATGAGTCAGTCGGTAGACCAGCCATCCGGTTGCTACGCGTGTCATCCAGGTGCCAATTACGGAGATACTCTGACCGAAGAAGAAGAGTCTGAAATTACGATACCGTAGCGACCGCCAGGCGTGAGACATGGAACCGACGAGAGCGAAGATTCCCTTTTGTCCCGGCTCGATAGCGCGTTTATTCACGGTCAGGCTCTTTTCGCATGGCAATCACTTCTCCACCAAACGACGAATCACTTCTCCCGCTTTGAACAGTGTCTCTTGATCTTTGCTGTCGAGAGTGGCGATTGCCTGAGAAAGCCAGGTCAGCTTTGCATCTCGACGATCTTTCCGTACAGCAACACCCTTTGCGGTTAACGTAATATTGGCTTGGCGTCCGTCGGTCGGATGCGATTTGCGTTCGACCAACCCCGCTTCCTCAAGCGTCGCAATGGTTGTTCCCATCGATTGAGGCTTCACACTTTCCGCCCGCGCCAAGTCGGCAATTGTCGCTGGCCCATCCTTTGCTAATCGCGACATCACAGCAGATTCAGTCCATGAAAGCCCGTGAGAGGACGCCCCGGCTGAGCGCACGCGGCGAACCAATAGTCCAACGGAATGAGCAAATTCGCTTACGGCCACGTCAAAATTCTTTTGTGTCATAGCAGTACCACAAATATAAAACATAACAGTTAAACTTGCAAGTTTAACTGTTATTATGGAAGAAAAAGAGACAGGCAGGCGCTTGCGTGAGCAAGCTCGAACGGATGCCTCCCCTTTTGAACGCGTTTCGTCCTCGCGCAAATGCGGCGAAGGCGCATTCGCATGAGCCATTCAGCTTCTTAAGCATAAATTTCATCATTTGCGACGAATTGACGTGCTTTTCAGGCTAAAGGTGGGATAGTAAAAACATGGGTGTTCCTCCACTCATCTACTACCTGAAAAACGACGTTCAGGAGCTAAGCCGATTGATGGATGCTGTTGAAAACTTCGGTCGCATTCATCACCTCGACAACCAGACAGTGTATTCCCTAAACCTCGCCGTCGAGGAGATCATCACCGACGACATCCTCTGTGGGATTGAGAAAGACCGTGCTCGCGAAATCGAGGTGCGGTTGACCATAGAAGATGACGAAGTGGTACTGGAGATCTCCGATGACGCGCGTCCGCGCAACCCGTTGCCCGAGGCCGTTCCGGCCCTGGCGATGGCGGGCGGGGGCGAAGAGGCGGAGGCCGGCATTCCGGCTACTCTGGGGATCGATCTGGTTCGCGGGGTGATGGATCAGATGGAGTATCAACCGCGCACGCATGGCAATCGTCTCATATTGCGCAAACGGCTCGCTTCGATTCGTCGGTAACAGAAGAGCGACACGATCGCTGCAGGGTGATTTTGAAATAAAAAATCGCCCGATGGATCGCTATTATTTCGACCCCGTGTCATTTTAAGAACTTATCCACAAATAAACAGCCCCGCGCGCAGCCACAGGCCAAGATTGACACCCAAGGCAATATGCCACAGTTTCATAGAGTTCCGCAACCGAACCGGCTGCGGGCCAACGCAGTTTTGCAGACACACTCAAACTAACTGACAAAGAGTAGCTAATCTATGCAGACACAAACCAGCAAGGTGAATAATATTGAGGTCGTTGCTGTTTCGGGACGGCTTGATCCGGCCGCTTCGATTGAACTGAAGAAAGTCTTTACCCCTCTTCTGTCCGGTGGCGCACAAAAGCTTGTGGTCGACCTGGCCGGAGTCGAATACATCGGCAGCGCCGGTTTGCGCGAACTTTTCTTTGCGGCCAAGACGCTCGAACGCGCCGGGGGCAAGCTGGCCTGTTGCAGCCTCCAGCCCGAAGTGAAGCGCATCTTCGACATCGCGGGTTTCTCGATCCCCTATCAGGTTTACGCCTCGCGCGACGAAGCGGTAGCCAGCTTCTAAACCCGTTTTTGAAAAACAGCAGGTTCGGAGTCAATCCATTCCGAACCGACCGGGGAAAGGCATTCCCCGGTGACGACAACACGCCCGCCTTCGGGCGTAGCGGAACGAAGGCAGCCGGGCAGGAGCGCCCGTTCATTCCCATGAGAATCATCGACCTCAATCTCCGCAATAAAATCATTCTGCTGGGTGCCGTGGCGGCGTTTGTACCCGCCCTGACCAGCGCCTTCCTGGTGCATTGGAAAGAGCACCGCGTCAATTTGCAAATGCAGGAGGCGATCAACGGTTACAGCAGCCGCCTCATCGACCGCTCCGCCGACGACGCCTACAGTACCGTCGAGATCGCCAACGAGATGATCCAGAAAAACGTGGATCAATCCCTCAACGTCGCCCGCGCCTACCTCGCCGAAGCGGGTGCCGTCAGCCTCTCCCAGCCCGGCGTCCAATGGAACATCCTCAACCAATTTTCCCTTAAGGCCAGCGACGTCACCCTGCCGCGGTTCCTGGTCGGGTCGACCTGGATCAAGCCGAACACCGATTTCAAGACGCCCAGCCCGATCGTCGACAAGGTGACCGAAATCACCCATGCGCAGTGCACCATCTTCCAGCGCATCAACGATGCCGGGGACATGTTGCGTGTATGCACGACCGTTCCCAACCAGGACGGCCTGCGTGCCGTCGGCACCTACATTCCCGCCATCGGCGTCGATGGCAAACCCGACCCGGTGATTTCAACCGTTCTTAGCGGTCAGACTTTCCGCGGACGCTCTTTTGTCGTTAATGCCTGGTACATGTCGAACTATGAGCCGATCCGCAACAGCCGCGGCGAAGTCGTCGGCATGCTCTTCGTCGGCGTCAGCCGCGATGCCGTGCCCAAAATGCACGAAATCCTGATGCGCACCGAAGTCAGCAAAACCGGCGAAATCCTCGTCCTCTATGCCTCCAACGAGGGCGTTGGCTCGGCCCGCAACCTCAAGGGCGAATGCGTCATCTCGAAGGATCGCAAGTACAATGGCCGCAATTTCCTCGACGAACGCGATGCCGATGGCCGCGCCTACGTGCAGGACATCCTCACGGAAGCCGTCAAGCTCCAACCCACTTTCAACGGCGCCATGACTGTCAAATTGCGCGACCCCGGCACCGATCAGGTTCACAACGAACTCATCCAGTACCAGTATTTCAAGCCCTGGGATTGGGTCATCGTCGCCCGCGCACCCGAATCCGACTTCGACGAGGCGCGCATCAAAGTGCACCGGGAAATCCAAAGCTTGCTCTGGTATTCCGCCGGTGGTGGCATCCTCGGCATCCTGCTGGCCGGATGGCTGGCGGCGTTCACCGCACGGCGCATCGCCACCCCCATCGCGCGCGTGACTGAAATCGCCGGAGACATCGCCCGGGGCAACCTGCTGGAAGCGGGCAAGCTGGCCGGAGCCGAGACCTGTTCGGTCAGCTCCACCAAACACGACGGTGAGATTTCCGAAGACATGGCCAAACGCCAGGACGAAACGGGCCGCCTCTTCTGCGCGACCCGCACGATGATCAACAATCTCTATTCCCTCATCAGCCAGGTCAAGACGGCCAGCATCCAGCTCGTTTCCACCGCCACGCAAATCAGCGCGACCTCGAAGCAGCAGGAAACCACCGTCCAGAACTTCGGCACCTCCACGAGCGAAATCGCCGCCGCGGTGAAGGAAATCTCCGCCACGTCGCAGGAACTCCTCAAGACGATGGACGACGTGACCGTTGTCGCGAGCGATACCGGCTCGCAAGCCTCTGCGGCCCACGTGAGCATCGGCGGCATGGAGGAAGCGATGCGGCGACTCGCGCAATCGACCACTTCGATCTCCTCGAAACTTTCCGTCATCAACGAAAAAGCCACCAACATCGGCAGCGTCATCACGACGATCACCAAGGTCGCCGACCAGACCAATCTCCTCTCCCTCAACGCCGCCATCGAAGCCGAGAAGGCGGGCGAATACGGCCTGGGCTTCAGCGTTGTCGCACGTGAAATCCGCCGCCTCGCCGACCAGACCGCCGTTGCCACCCTCGACATCGAACAGATGATCCGCGAGATGCAAAGCTCGGTCTCCACCGGTGTGATGGAAATGGACAAATTCAGCGAGGAAGTGCGCCGCAACGTGCAGGAAACCTCCAAACTCGGCAAGGACTTCAGCAAGATCATCGACCAGGTTCAGGCGTTGACGCCGCGTTTCGAAGCGGTTCACGAGGGCATGCAGGCCCAGTCGCAAGGCGCGCAACAGATCAACGACGCCATGCTCCAACTCACCGAGGCGGCGCGCCAATCGGCCGTCTCCATCCGCGAATTCAACCTCGCCGCCGAACAACTCCACCGCGCCGTGCAGGGTCTCAAGGAGGAAGTCGGCAAGTTCAAGGTCTCCTGACGCCACAGCAAAGGAGACACTCGCGCGAGAAAATCCGGCAGGAAAGAACCGACGCCAACCCATGCTTGCCCTGCTTTTCAATATCGGCTCCGAACGTTTCGCCCTCGACGCGGGCGAGATTGTCGAGGTCGTCCCGATGGTTCGGCTCGAACCGCCCGCCCAGCCATCGGACTTTGTCTCCGGTCTATTTTCCTGGCGCGGCACCCCCGTTCCGGTGCTCGACCTGGCGCGTGTGACGGGCCGGGGAGTCTGCGCGGAACTCCTGAGCACGCGCATCATTCTCGTGCGGCGCGGTTCGGAGACGGTGCCCGAACGCATCGTCGGTTTGATGGCCGAAAAAGTCACCGAAACAACCTCTCTCAACTCCGCGCTGGTGCAACAGTCCGAACCCACGCCCGGCAGCGCGGACTACGGAACACCGGTCGAACTACCGGGGATTGGCCGGGTGCAGCGGTTGCATCTCGACCGCCTGCTGCCGGTTTCGCTGGTGGAAGCGTTGGTGGGATGAGAGCCGGAACTGCGCCATGATTTTGCCCAGCATCCTCGACCTCCTCGCGCGGCGCATCGGCCTCGACGTCCATTCCATCGGGATGCCCAGCGTCGAACTGGCCTTGCAGGAACGGATGCGCTGCTGCGGCATTTCGGATCTCGGTTCGTACAGGGAACTTCTCTTCGCGGAGGAAACCGAACAGGACGAACTCATCGAACTGGTCATCGTCCCGGAGACGTGGTTTTTCCGCGACCAGGCGCCCTTCCAATTCCTCGCCCTCAACGCCCGCCGCCAGTGGGGCGAGCCGTCGCTGGCCCTGCCGTTGCGGTTGCTGAGCCTGCCGTGTTCGACCGGAGCCGAGCCGTACTCGATGGCCATGACCCTGTTCGACGCGGGCTACCCGGCAGGCACGTTTCAAATCGACGCGGTCGACATCAGCGAGAAATCGCTCCGCCACGCCCGCGCCGGGATTTACCGCGAACACGATTTTCGCGGCAGGAATCTCGATGTCCTCCAGCGCCACTTCATCGAGAACCCGCGCGGGGTCTTCGAGGTGAAACCGGAGTTGCGCCAGACGGTGAATTTCACGCGCGGCACGCTGCTGGAATTCCCCCTGCCCATCGCCGATTCCGGCTACCACGCCGTCTTTTGCCGCAACCTCCTCATCTACCTCAATGCCGACTGGCGACAGCGCGGCGTCGAGGCGTTGCGGCGCATGATCCGCCCCGACGGGATTCTCTTCGTCGGCCACGCTGACGCGACTTCCGCCCTCAACGTGCCCTTCTCCATGGCGAAGGACGCTTCCGCATTTGCTTATTATCCGCACGTTCCGATAGCGACCCAATCCCAACCTCAGCCCGCTCCGGCGATCCGAGCCCGTTCGCGGAAATCCGCGGCAGCCGTAGCGACTGCGCCGAAGCCATCCGACTCCAGTGCACCGTCCGATCTACCGTCCCAGTTGCGCGAAATCCGCCGGGTTCTCGACGGCGGCGACGCGGCGGCGGCACTGGAACAATGCGAACGGATTTTACACCAGGTGCGCAACAACGCGGAATTGTATTCCCTGGCCGGGGTGGCGCACGAACAGCTCGGGCAGGGCGAGGCAGCGAAAGAAGCGTGGCAAAAATCGCTCTATCTCGAACCTCGGCACTTGAATTCCCTGCGCGGGCTGAAATGCTTGTTGGAGAAAGAAGGCGACCTCCCTGGCGCGAAAAATATCGCGGCGCGCATTCGGAGGGCGCAATCAAAATGACTGAAACCTCGCACAACGACACGACCTTGCCGCCGAATTGCTGGCGCACGATTGGCGTGTGGGGTGATGAATCGTGCGAACGGCTCGGGGAATTGATCCTCTGCCAGAATTGCCCCGTCTACATCCGCAGTGGCCGTGACCGGCTCGACCAGCCGATTTCCGGCGAGTACCGAGAGCAGCTTGCCAGCCTGGTCGCCCGGCCCAAGGAAGCCCTCGACAGCGACACCACCTCGGTCGTTATCTTCCGCATCGGCCAGAAATGGCTCGCCCTGCCGACTTCCGTTTTCAAGCGCGTCAGCGAACCTCACCCGGTTCACCGCCTGCCGCACCGTCACAACGACATCCTTCAGGGTCTGACGCCGATCCAGGGAGAATTGTACCTGGTCTTTTCACTCAAGGGCATCCTCGCTCTCAATGAAGAAGAAGCGCATGCCCTGCCACAACGCGCGTTCCCGCGCATGGTGATGATCGGCCGCGACGGCGAGGACTGGGTGTTCTCCGTCGATGAAATGTCGCGCCTGCACGAACTCAAGGCGGACGAGTCGATGAAGCTCGAACCGCTCCCCGGCGAGACCGGGCCGGGCTATCTGATTTCGATGTTCGAACTGGATCAGAAAGTCGTCTACCTCATCGACGACAGTCTGCTGTTCGCTGGACTGAGGAGGAGCTTGCAATGAGCGGTTCCGGCGATTTCTCCATGATGGATCTGTTCCGCGCCGAGGCGGAAAGCCACACCGCCGCGCTCAGCGACGGACTGCTCGCCCTCGAAAACAATCGCGACGACGTCTCCATCATCGAACCACTCATGCGTGCGGCACATTCGATCAAGGGCGCGGCCCGCATCGTCGGACTCAATACGCTCGTGACGCTGGCGCACGCAATGGAGGATTGTTTCGTCGCCGCTCAGGAACGCAAGATCACGCTCACCCCCGGCCATGTCGATGTGCTTTTCAAGGGAGTCGATTTCATCGCAAAGCTCAAAGGCGTTGCGGAGTCGGAATTGAATCCGTGGTTCACGCAACATGACGGCGAATTGCAGTCGTTGCAGGCCGAAATCCGGCGTCTGGCCGAAGGCGGCGCGCCATCAGAAGGAATTCCCGTCACGGCTTCGGCTCCCGCTCCCGAAGCGGCTTCCGTGTCGACATCCGCGCCAGCGACAGAAGCGGTTCCGGTTGAAAGTCCGACGCCTTCGGCTCCTGCGGAAACGGCTTCGACTGCCACGCCTCACACGGAAGTTTCGACATCTCCAACGCCGCAGGTATCGCCTGCCGAATCGCCGCTTGCGGACAAAAACCGCGTTGTGCGCGTCGCGGCCAGCACTCTGGAAAAACTGCTCGGCATCGCGGCAGAAACGCTCGTACAGACGTCGCAACTGGAGCCGTTCGGAGCGAACTTCGAGCAGATCAAGAAGCAGCAGATTCACATTTCCGGATTGATCACGCAACTGCGCCACTCGCTCGAATCGGAAATTTCCAAGGAGGAAGAGGAGGATCTCTGGCGCGAACTGCACCAGGAAGTGCAGGAATCGATCCAATTGATCGCGCAGCGGATGATGGAGTTGGACTCCTACAGTCGTCGCGCAATGACCTTGACCGAACGGCTTTACTACCAGGTCATCATCGGACGGATGCGTCCCTTCAAGGAAGGCACGGCGGGACTGCCCCGCATGGTGCGCGATCTCGGACGCCAACTCGGCAAGCACGTGCGCCTGGAGATTCTCGGCCAGGACACGCTCGTCGATCGTGACAGTCTCGAAAAACTCGAAGCACCTCTCGGCCACCTGGTGCGCAATGCGCTCGACCACGGCATCGAATCTCCCGCGACGCGCGACGCGGCCGGAAAACTGCCTGAAGGCGTCCTGCGCGTCGAAGCCCGCCACCACGCCGGGATGCTCTATATCACCATCGCCGACGACGGAGGCGGGATCGACCTGAGCCGCATCCGCGCCAAGGCGATTGCAAAAGGATTGGTGCCTTACGCCGTCGCCACGCACCTGAGCGAAGCGGAGTTGTTTACCTTCATGTTCCTGCCGGGCTTTTCCACGGCGCAGCGCGTGACGGAAATTTCCGGCCGCGGCGTCGGGCTCGACGTGGTGCAAACGACCTTGCAACAACTCGGCGGCACGGCGCGCGTACAGTCGATCCTCGGCAAGGGAACAACCTTCACACTGCAACTGCCGGTCACGCGCTCGGTCATCCGCGCGTTGCTGGTGACCGTCGCGGGCGAACCCTACGCGTTTCCGCTAGCACGCATCGAACGCACCCTCAAGACGACTTTGCCCGAGTTGGAAACTGACAACGACCGGGTCGCGGTGCGCGTCGGCGACCGGCTCCTGCCGCTGGTCTCGGCGGCGGAGGTGCTCGGATTTCCACCGGAGGATTTGCCGCGCAAGGAGATTTGCGTCGTGGTTGTCGGCGAAGGCGACAAGTCGTACGCGGTGGAGGTCGATTCCTTCACGGGCCAGCAACGGCTCGTGGTGCGCCCCCTCGATCAGCGACTGGGGAAGATCCCCGATGTGAGCGCGGCGGCGGTGCTGGAAGATGGGCGGGCGCTGTTGATTCTCGATGTCGAAGACCTGGCCCATTCCATCGAATCGCAGTTGAGCGGCGGCAATCTCTCGCGCATCCGCTCGGCGGCGGAACCGGTGGAAGAGCGCAAGTCCCGGCACGTGCTCGTGGTCGATGATTCGTTGACGGTGCGCGAATTGGAACGCAAACTCCTCGAACAGGCCGGATATGTCGTCGATTGCGCCGTCGACGGGATGGAAGGCTGGAACGCCGTGAGACTTGCCCAATACGATCTGGTTATCAGCGACATCGACATGCCGCGCATGAACGGCATCGAACTGGTGCGCCATATCCGGCAGGATGCGCGGTTGAAGTCGCTGCCGATTGTCATTGTCTCCTACAAGGAACGCGAGGAAGACCGCATGCGCGGCCTCGAAGCCGGAGCGAATTACTACCTCACCAAGAGCAGTTTTCACGACGCGTCGTTGATTCACGCCGTGGTCGATCTGATCGGAGAGGCTCGCCCATGAAAATCGCCATCGTCAACGACATGCTGCTGGCCGTCGAGGCGTTGCGGCGCGTGGTCTCGCAGAATTCCGAGTACGAGGTGATCTGGGTCGCGCGCGACGGAGCCGAGGCGGTGTGCAAATGCCATGAGCAACGCCCGGACGTGGTATTGATGGACTTAATCATGCCCGTGATGGACGGCGTCGAAGCGACCCGGCGCATCATGACCGAGTCGCCCTGCGCGATCCTGATCGTCACAGCCACCGTGCAGGGTAACAGTTCCAAGGTTTACGAAGCGATGGGCCACGGAGCACTCGACGCCGTCGCCACCCCCACGCTCGATCCGTCCGGTTCCCTCGAAGGCGGCGACGCGCTCATGCGCAAGATCGGGATGATCGGATCGTTGATCGGCGGCAAGACGCAATCGGGCGCGGCTGACGTGCCGCATCCGTCGACCAAACTCGCCATGCGCGAGGAACCGCTCCTGCTCATCGGCGCCTCCACCGGCGGCCCGCAGGCCGTGGCCGAAGTGCTGGCGCATCTGCCGCAGAATTTCCCCGCCGCGATTGTCCTGGTGCAACACGTCGACCGGATGTTTGCCGCGGGTCTGGCCACCTGGCTGCACGAACGTTCGCGCCTGCCGGTGCAGACGATCCGGCCTGGCGATCTGTTGAAGACGGGAACGGTTTCGATTGCAGCCACCAACGACCATCTCATTCTCCGCAGCGATTTCACGCTCGGCTATACGCCAAATCCAAAGACGAGCAATTACCGTCCGTCCATCGACGTTTTTTTCAAGAGCGTCGCCGCCTCGTGGCGCGGCAAGGGTTGCGCGATCCTGTTGACCGGCATGGGCCGCGACGGCGCGGAGGGACTTCTCACGCTCAGACAGGCGGGCTTCCTCACCATCGCACAGGACAAGCGCACCAGCATTGTCTACGGCATGCCCAAGGCCGCCGCCGAACTCGGCGCCGCCGAGATGGTTCTGTCCATTTCGCTGATTGGTCAAGCCGTGCGCGATTACTTTCTTCCGTCCGATTCCCAACCCTCCAACCCTTCCCCAACCCCATGAGCACAGCCACTCCCACCCTGACCCAGCATTCCATCATTGTCCTGCTGGTGGACGACCAGTTGATTATCGGCGAAGCCGTCCGGCGCATGCTGGCGGGAGAGTCCGACATCATTTTCCGTTTCTGTAACGACTCGACCATCGCCGTGCAAAAGGCCGAGGAGATCAAGCCCACGCTTATTCTCCAGGATCTCGTCATGCCGCAAATCGACGGTCTGACATTGGTGAAAAATTACCGCGCCAATCCGGCGCTGAAGGACGTCCCCCTCATCGTCCTGTCCACCAAGGAAGAGCCGAAGACCAAGGCGGAGGCGTTCTCCCTCGGCGCGAACGATTATCTCGTCAAGCTGCCCGACAAGATCGAATTGATCGCGCGCATCCGTTACCATTCCAACGCCTACATCAACCTGCTCCAACGTAACGAAGCCTACGCCGCGCTCGTCGAAAGCCAGCAGGAACTCGCCGGGGAATTGGCCGAGGCGGCCAGTTACGTCCGCGATCTGCTCCCCGCCGAACAGGAAGGCGACATCGCCGCGAAGTGGAAGTTCATCACGTCCACCTCCCTTGGCGGCGACGCGTTCGGTTACCATTGGATCGACGAGGATCATTTCGCGATGTACCTGCTCGATGTATGCGGGCACGGCGTGGGCGCGGCCTTGTTGTCGGTGTCAGCAATGAATGTCATCACCAACGGGACGTTGCCGCAGGTCGATTTTCACAAGCCCGACCAGGTCATCACGGGGCTCAACGCCGCTTTCCCGATGGAGAAGCAGCACAATATGTACTTCACGATCTGGTACGGCGTGTTCGAGAAATCGACCCGCAAGTTGGCCTATGCCAGCGCCGGTCATCCTCCGGCCGTTCTCGTGAAAACCGGAGCCGACGGTGCGCCCGAGTCGGTGCCGCTGCGCACTCCGGCGATGCCCGTGGGCGCGTTGTCGGTTTCTAAATTCCAGTCGGCGGAAATCGAAGTTCCGGCCGGATCAAAACTTTATATCTTCAGCGACGGCACGTATGAAATCAAACGGCCGGACGGTTCGATGATGGAACTCGACGAGTTCGTCACGCTGTTGGCCAAGCCGAGCGCGGAAAATAAACTCGATTCGATCCTGAATGAAGCCCGCTCGCAACAGGGCAAAGAAACGTTCGTCGACGATTTCTCCATCATCGAATTCCAGATCCAGTAACCTGGAGGACTCTGTCCTCCAAACCTCCTGCCAAGGGTATGATACCCTTGGAACCCCAGGAACCCCACTACAGTAATTTCGCCTGATATTTCTACATAATGTTATAAAATTTCAAATAATTCTATAGCTTGTTTTGGGCAAACTTCTTTATCGACGGCAATGAGATCTCTTGTGAACGTGAGAACTCCTTGAGGGATTGACACCCCCCGCCGAAGTTTTAGCGACCGCCGTTTTACTTAAAACGGCTATCGTTGAAATGTTAAACAAAATTACTATAAAATATCGCGCACGAGATTTGGGCGAATTTACTCAGGGTAGTACGGGCTTGTAGGAATGAACGACCCAGTCGCTGAGTGCGCGCTGGGGATCGCGCACGACATTGAGGTCGATAGTGAATTCGCTCTGGCCGGAATTGCGGTTGATGAGTTGGAGACCGAATTCAAAATCTTTAAACACCAGCGTACAATGCTCCAGAATGGGACGGTTCATCTCGATGGCATCGCCGACGAGTTTCTTCACCGCATCCTCGGTCAAGGTGATCTTGAGATGATGCTGCTGCTCGAAACGGCGGGCGAATTCGCGCGCCAACTCCGTCATCGCCAGGCGGGATTCATACTGCACATCGGTCTGGATGCGCTGTAATTCGAGCGCCGGATTTTCAATCACCTCGCGATTGACGACAAGTTGGCGAATCTCCGTTCCGGGTAATTCAAATTTGTACGAACGCAACGCCTTTTCGCAGACTGTCACCAGCCCGCGCGCGCCGGTTTCTTCCCTGGTAGCCCCGGCAGCAATGGCCCGCAATCCGTCGTCGGAAAACATCGTTTCGATCCCGTAAGCCTTGAATGCCGCTTCGTACTGGCGAATGAGGGAACCTTCCGAGTTTTTCAGGATATGGAAGAGATCGTCCTCGTTGAGCGCCGAGCAGGCCACGCGCACCGGCAAGCGGCCGATGAACTCTGGTTCCATGCCGTAGTCGATGAAATCCCGTGTAGTAGCTTCCTGCAGAATCTCCCGCGCTTCCTGCCTGGTCTCGGGTTTGCCGTGAAAGCCGATTTCCGATTTGGCGAGTCGTCGGTTGACGATCTCAGGCAGCTTGTCGAAGGCGCCGCTGACGATGAAAAGAATGTGGCGCGTATTGACCGTTTCCTTCTTGTACTTGCCGCCGCGGCGCTGGAAATCCATGGCCGCCTGAAGCTGCGATTGCAAATCGGTCTGGCTGCGCACCGGTACTTCGGTTTCTTCGAGTAACTTGAGCAGATTGGTCTGCACCCCGCGACCACTCACATCGCGTCCGGTGAGATTGGAGGCCGAGGCAATCTTGTCGATTTCGTCGATGTAGACAATCCCGTACTGCGCCAGCGAAGCGTCTCCGTCGGACTGGTGGACGAGATCGCGAATGAGATCTTCCACATCGCCGCCAACATAACCGGTCTCGGTGAATTTCGTCGCATCGCCCTGCACCATCGGGACACCAATGAGCTTGGCGAGGCACTTGACCAGGTACGTTTTGCCAACGCCGGTCGGGCCGATGAGGATGACGTTCTGCTTGTTGTAGGTCGCCAGGGATTCGCCCTTCTGGCAGGCAATGACGTGGTTGTAGTGGTCGCAAACCGCCGTCGCCAGGACTTTCTTCGCCTCGTCCTGACGGATGACAAAACGGTCGAGATACGACTTGATTTCGCGCGGCGTGAGCTTGAATTCAAACTTCCCCTTCGACTGCCGCACCTCTTCAGGTTCGTCGGTCTCAACGGATTCGGCCTGGGGCGCAAAACCGCCTCCGGTTTGGAAGCCCTGTTTGAGAATTTCCTGCATCCGGGCTTGAATCTCTTCCGGGGTGGGTTGCGAGTTATTCCGCATATAAAAGATAATGTGCGCCTCTTTCGCGACAGTGCAAGCGCGGGACAACGCGCCGGTTATTTCGCCTGCGCGGCGAGTTCCCGAAGCAGTTCGCGGTTCAGCTTTTTTCCGAGCTCGATATTCTCCAGCGGGAAAGTCTCGTTCGGACTGTGCGCGTTGCAATCGGACAGGCAGAGGCCGAGTAAAAGTGTATCGGCTCCGAGAATCCGCTTGAAGTCGGACACTATGGGAATGCTGCCGCCTTCACGGATCAGAGCCGGTTCCTTGCCGTCGAACGCCTTGCGGAGCGCGTTCTGTGCCGCCTTGCCCCAGGGGTCGTGCGGATCGGTCAGGTAGGCTGCACCGCCATGACCGACTTCGATTTCCATCTGGATCGATTCGGGCAGGTTGGCCCGCAAATGATTTTCCACCAGCTTGACGATCTCCTCCGGTTCCTGATCCGGAACGAGGCGGAACGAAAGTTTCGCGTGGGCCGTGCTCGGGATGACCGTCTTGCTCCCTTCGCCTTGATAACCGCCCCAAAGACCGTTGATCTCTGCTGTGGGCCGGGCCCAGAGACGTTCGAGAGCCGTATGACCCGATTCACCAGCCAACGCCGGAACACCGGTGATCGCCTTCACATCCTTTTCCTGATAGGGCAGCTTCTTCCAGCCGTCGTGCTCCCACTTTTGCAGGGGCCGCACGCTGTCGTAGAAACCGTCAACGGCCACCGACAGATCGGGCCGGTGCAAGGTCGAAAGCAGCCGCACCAAAGCCGTCAGCGGATTGAGCACCGCGCCGCCAAACATCCCGGAGTGCAAATCCTGTTTCGGCCCGTGCAGGGTAATCTCGATGGCCTGAATGCCGCGCAGTCCGTAGCAAAGCGTCGGCACGCCGGGCGCGATCATCGGGGAATCCGAAATGACCACTACGTCGCATTCGAGTTCCTTGCGACGGCTCTGCAAAAAGTCCGTCAGGCTCTGGCTGCCCACCTCCTCCTCGCCTTCGATGAGGAAAATCAGATTCACCGGCAAATCTCCTTCGCGCTTGAGCGTCTCTTCGACCCCAAAAATATGAGACAGTGTCTGCCCCTTGTTGTCGGAAGCGCCGCGCGCCGTGACAATGCCGTTGGCGATACTCGGCTCGAACGGCGGTGTCCGCCACAAATTCAGCGGATCGACCGGCTGGACATCGTAATGGCCGTAGATCAATACCGTCGGGCGACCTGGTTTCTTTTGATTGCGAGCCAGAACAATGGGATTGCCCTTCGTCTGGGCCAGTTCCGCTTCCAGACCGATAGCCGTCAATTTATCGCGCAGCCAACGCCCACAGTCGATGACCTGCGGTTGCATTTTGGCGTCGGCGGAAATGCTGGCGAATCGCAGATAGGTGAGGAACTGTTCGATCTCGGAAGTATGTTGAGGCATAGCGAAAAAAGCTTATCAGAAAATCCACGAAATGCGAACCGCGGAAACGGCTTTTTTGACGGGAATTAACGGAATTTACGGGATTAAAAAACAAAGGCAGGGATTTTATCAGAAAATCAAAAAACGAGAAAGCGGACGTTACTATAAGCGCATTGGCTGTTTTGCACACAGATTTACAGGATTGCCCGTTAAATGTTTTATCCCTTCCTGAGTCCCTGATAAAATCCCCGCCTTTGTTTTTTTAATCCCGTAAATTCCGTTAATTCGGTCTAAAAAAAGCCTTTCCCGTCCGCGCTATTTCGGAAGCGGATTCGCCCCGCTCATCTCCTCCACCGTGGCGCTTTTCTGCGCCGGATCGCCCTCGCTCTTGAAGCCCTGGCAATAATAGAACGTCCAACCCATGCTCTCGGATTGGGCGACGCTGACATCCGGCATCGGATCGACGCTATCGAAGTTGCAGGTGAAATGCTCCGGCGCGCGATGACCCTGATTGGTTACCAGAATGAAATTATAACCGTTGAAATCGTTGTAGTTCGGCCAGAAATCGAACTGGCTGCGCACGCCGTGCCGCGCGATGACATAGGCCATTTGCTGCCGGGGCAGGTAGAACGTCAACGCGCTGGCCGTCTCGTGATCTTGCGCTACGGCCACCGAAGCGCCTTTTTCCTGCATGCGCCGACTCATCTCGTCGGCGAGATTCCTGTAGGAATAGGCGGGGTGCAGACCGCTCAGGTTATTAAGCGCCCGATCCGCAGAGGGAATCAATCCCCACAGTGATTGCAGTCCGGCCAGAATCAATAATCCCACGCCGACCCGCCGCCAGCGCGCTTCGCGTTCGGCCAGACCGACCCAGAGATTACCCGCGACAAAAATGATCGGCAGATACAGGGCCGGCATCAGGTCGGGATTGGCCGCTCCGAAAAACGAGGCGAGCAGTTGCAATGCAATCCCCGGCAAACTGACGCACAGCAGGAGTTCGTAGCGGCGTTGATTGAACGTCACCGCTCCCGCGTAATAAAACGCCAGCAATATCCCGAGAAAAATCGCGGGACTCAGCCAGACAATTTGCTCGCTGATAAAATGAAATCCAGACAGCAGCGAAAATTGATGCGACGCCCCTTCAAGCGGCAACGGATGCAGCCGCTTGATGCCTTCCATCTCGGGCCGTTGATACCACAGGAAAATCGGAATCGACAGGATCGCCACCGTCACCGGCGTAATCAAGTGTTGCGGATGCCGGAGTTGCTGACGCCGGGCCGAATCAATAAAGTAATAAAGCAGGAGTCCGAGCGGCCAAATCAAATTCGACCAGCTCACGTGAACGGCCAGCCCCGAAATCACGCCCGAAGCCAGATACCAATACCATTTGTCCGTCACCACCGCCTCGCGGTAGGCCAGCAACGCCAGCGCCATCAGCCCAAGGCTCACTGTCGCCTCGTTCATCAGGAGCAGCTTCCACGTGTAAACCGGCGCGACCAGATAGATCACCATCGTCCAAAACGCCGAGACCGGATCGAACCAGCGCCGCGCTGACCAGAAAATGACAAACCCCGCAGCAATGTAGATCACCGAAGCGATCCAGCGCACGCCGAGTTCGGTGTTGCCGAAAAAGACCGTTCCGAGCCGGTTGAGCCACGGCACCAGCACGCCCGTGTTCAAATATCCCCAGTCCAGATTCGCTCCATGACCGAGCAGCCACAGGTACGATTCACGCCCCGACAGCTCGAAGGTTTGCCCCAGCCAAAACCGAACCAACAGCAATACAAACAAAATAAACGTGGTCCGCTTCCGATAACCTGTTGTTTTCATCTAAGAAACAGTCTCCTTGGCACTTGCACTTACATTACGACTTCCGCTATTGTGGCACTTCTCCCCCGCCACGGCAATAAGACTTGGCGAGGGCGCCACTCAAGGCTAAAGGGTAACGTTATGACAGAACAAGTGAAATACAGTTCCTATTTCTCCAAAATCTCACGCACACTGCTTTCCGCCGCATTTCTAGGCGTACTCGCCAGCCCCCTCACCCCGACTCTTCTTCACGCCGGCATCGACAGGGAGGGCAAGGTTCCTCCGGTCGAATTCGTCCAGGCCCGCATGTGGAAAAACATGCAACTGGCCGATTTCCGCCTCGAAGGCGAAGTTCGCACCAACAAAAAGAAATACCCTATCGTCCTGCGCACCCACGGCTACGAGATGGTCTATGAATTCGTCGATCAACCCCTCCAGATCCGCGTCGTCATCGATCCCGATTCCTCCAGCATCCAGAAACGTTCCAAAGCGACCGATTCGTGGACGACATTGAACGAGACCGACAAGCTCAAAACCGTTCTCGACACCGACATCACCTACGAGGATCTCTGCCTCGATTTCATCCGCTGGGAAAAAGTCTCTCCCCTGGGCACCGACAACATCAAGACCCTGCCCACCTGGGCCTTCGAAGCCGAGCCAACCGGCAAAAGCCGTTACACCAAAGCACGCTACTGGATCAGTTCCGAATACTTCGCCTTCATGCGCGTTGACGCTTACAATAGCCAGAATCAGGTCATCAAACGCGTCGAAGTCAACAGCGTGAAGAAAATCGGCAAGGCCTACACCATTGAGGAAATGATGATTTCCAATCTGATCCCCGGTCGCGACATCTCCAAGACCCAAACCTGGGTCACCATCTTCACCGGCAAGGAAGGCAGTTCCGGACTCTGAGGTCATGCGAGGCCGGAAACCGGACATCCTCTCCCGCTTCGC
>DBTH01000245.1:34225-34877 GCA_002306945.1 Methylacidiphilaceae bacterium UBA1321
TCCTCTCCCGCTTCGCGTAACTGGGGCCAGCGTCACCCTGGGCAACGTGACGTTGCATCCAATATCGCCATCGCAGGAACCGGGTGCATGACGCCAAAACAGCGTAACCATGGCGATAACGGGAAGTTCATTGGTGAATTGACATCCCCCGCGTAACTGGACGCTGGCAAATTTCATTTTCATTCCGCGATAAATTCGTCAAAATAGACAACCTATGGACGACAACACCGGATTGAAGCGATACTGGCTGGCCGCCGGTCTCGGCGCCCTGCTGGCCCTCTTCGTTCTGGCGGCGCAATTTGCCGGAGCTTTCGACAGCCCCGAACAACCGTTCCTCGACTTGCGCCAATCCCTACCCTCGCTCAACCCCTCCCCCGACCGCAACAAACAACTGGCCCTCGTCGCCATCGACTACATTTCCGCTGAACGCCCCTGGCCCTGGCCGCGCCTCGACTACGTCATCCTCCTGCGCAGCCTCCTGCCTTTCGCTCCCAAAAGCGTCGTCTTCGAACCCCTCCTCCACGACCGCGACACCCGCTACGGCGCTTTTGACTCCACCTTCGGCAACCTCGTCAACCGCCTCGACCACGTGGTCTTCGCCGCCGCCGTCCTCATTCCCGACTCCCCCAACTCCCCACCCGCCAATCTCGTC
>DBTH01000028.1:0-8258 GCA_002306945.1 Methylacidiphilaceae bacterium UBA1321
AAAACTCAAGATCGGGCATGAGGTTTTGAATAGTTACGGCTTAGTACTTTTCACGTCTTTCACTGAAAACTGAAAACCTCGAACTGAAAACTTTCAGAACACATTCTGCAAATACCACCCTTGCGGGCGCACGATCCATTTATTCATTCCCGTGGCAAAGCCGGGATCGGTTGTGCCGCCGAGGATGACAACGAGTTTGCCGTGGATATTGATGATGACCACGCGCGAAGTCGGCAGAAGTTCATTCTGATAGCCGAAAAGGGTTTTGACGCGCTTGGCGACAGGAACCGGCTTTCCCTTCGTTGTTTTGGCTATGAAGGTATTGCTCTTCTCGTCGAAGCTGACGCCGGGAAACGGACATTCGTAGGTTTCGCGTTCGGCCTGCGGGCTGTTATCGGAGAGATATTGCGCGTCGGTGAAAGTGAGTTCGGCGCGGAACTCCTTCTTCTCCGCATCCCAGATGAGGCGGTGATCGGTCATCGAACCGTAGGCCCAACTCTGCGGAACTTCGGTGCTGAGGATTTGCACCTTGTCATACTTTCTGGCATCGGCCAAAGCGGCGGCTGGCAGTAGAACCACCAGAACCAAGGCGATGCGCAGAAATGATGGCATGAGGTTATCCTTTACCAAAAGTACCAGCGGTGCGATGCCAAAACGTAAAGGCCGAGTAACAAGTTGGTGACGCCATGGGCGATCATGACCGCGCCCAAACTCCGGGAGCGAATGAACCACCCGCCGTAGAGAATGCCCACGACGACGCCCAGCGGCCACTGGCTGCCATGAACGGAAGCAAAAGCCGCCGTCGTGACGATAAACGAGATCCAGCCGAAGGTGCCAATGGGAACGCTCTCGAAGTCATCCTTGATAAACACCCCCTTCTCCCCGATGAGAAAGCGCATGAGGAAACCGCGCCAGAAAAGTTCCTCCATGATCGGCACGACAATCACCGCGCCGAGAATGCGAAACGCAGCCAGTCCCCAGACCAATTGGGAACCCCAACCTGATTCGGCAAAAAGGTAAGGATTGAATCCGCTGGAAAAATCGGTGCGCTTGACCAGCACGGGATCGAGTCCGACCCAAAGGAAGAATCCTCCAACGCCTATGGCAATCGAAAGAAAAAGATTGCGGCGCGGAAGCGGTCCGAAGCTCGGGAAGCGGTTCCAAAGGAGCGCCAATGTCAGGCCGACGGCAAAGGTCTTGATCGGATAAACGATGTAAACGGCAGCGGGATGAAGCGATTCGAGCCAGAGGAAAAATCCAAAAAGAAAGAACGGCGCGACGTAGGGAAAAACCGGGTCGCTACTGAGTCGTCGCCAAGCGTTTTGCATGTTTTTGTTACTATCGACTCAAAGGCGAAAGGCAAGGCTTTTACGGAAAGTTTTCTGTAAAAGGCGGAGCGAATGCGAAGTGCCAATTGGAATCAACAAAAAAACGGACGGTGGATGCCGTCCGTTTTTTGAAGCTTCCGGTTTGGGAAGTTTTTGAAAGCTCTTTAGAGGTGGGCGCTGATCTTTTCGAGGAGCGCTTTCTTGGGAGCGAGACCGACGATCTGTTCCTTGACCACTCCGCCCTTGAAGAGAAGGAGTGTGGGAATGGAAACGATGCCGAAGTTCTGGGCGAGGGCCTGTTCGGTATCGACGTTGACCTTGACGATCTTGAGCTTACCCGCTTGCTCAGTGGCTATTTCATCGAGAAGCGGCGCAATCATTTTGCAAGGTCCGCACCATTCGGCCCAGAAATCCACGAGAACCGGTTTGGCTGATTTGAGTACCTCTGCATCAAAAGTGGCAGTGGATACGGAGGCGACATTCGACATGTAGTTTCCTTTCTTGTGAGGGTTAAGAGCCGACAAGTCTGCAATGAAGTTCTCCGGGTTTCAAGCAGAGAACTTCATCCTGTCGGGCTACTTAAAGTATCCCGTAATAGCTACAAATCAAGTAGCCAGCCGTAGCCCAACTGGCCAGAGCGGCAACGCCCGCAAGGGCGACGCTGAGGACGTCGGCGCCACTGCCCTCGACAACAACCGCTCCAGCGGAAGAAGTCGCAGGGGCCGGAGTCTTGGCCGGAGCAGGAGTCTTGTGAGCCGTGTCGGTTTGTCCAGCCGCAGGCGCTCCGGGAGCCACGGGAGCAACCGGTTTGCCGGAAGCTGGTCCTGGCGGAGGCTTGACGACGGTTGTCGGCGCAGCGGAAGAAGGAGGGGTGTGCGGTTTGGTTGCAGCAGCGACTCCACCGGCAGTCGGACGCACCGGACCAAGCGGCTTGAGGGCCTTGATCTGCACAGTTTCCTTGCGCGGAGACGATCCGGGAGGCGCCACTTTGGAAGTAGGCTTGCCGGGGGCTGGCGGAGGAACGGGTGCCTTGGGAATTGCAGAAGCCGGGGGAGCTGGAGGAGCCGGAACCTTGGGCACGGAAGGCAGTCCGCTTGTTCCGGGATGCGGTAGAGGCGGAGTTGAAGCCTTGGGCGCTGCGAGCGGCGTACCCGCCGCGGTGGGCGGTGGCGGAACCGGAGCTTTGGGAAACGCTGAAACTGGAGGAGCCGGAACCTTGGGCACGGCGGGCAGCCCGCTCGTTCCGGGATGCGGTAGAGGCGGAGCAAAAACCTTGGGTGCTGCGGGCGGCGTACCCGCCGCGGTGGGCGGTGGCGGCGGAACCGGAGCTTTGGGAAGCGAGGGCATTCCCGGAGGCCGGATGACCGGAGCCGCAGGAGCCGCAGGAGCGGTTGGAACGGCAGGGGCCTTGAGCGCTCCAGGGGGCGGAGGCGGAAGAGGGCTGGGAGGTTTCGGTATGCCTTGAGCCGAGGCAGGAGGGGCAGGAATTGGTTTGGGAGGAGGATTCACTGTCTTGTTTTCTACGGGTGAGGCTACTGCGGGCTTGTTTCCTGCCTGAGGCGCAGGAGGCGGAGGCACCGGTTTGGCCGATGTTGTGCCAGGTACAGGCGGACGCACCGGCGCCGCCGTCGCTGACACGGGGGTTTTATCAGGGAAAGAAATACGAGTGGTTTCGCCTTTTTTGTCCGTTGTGACGGGCTTGAGAGGCAAGGGATCGTGGGTCGGCTTTCCCACCGCTTGAAGGGGGGGAGGCAGGGGCGCGTTAAGATGAGTGGTTACCTTGGCCGGAGCATTCGACGCCAGCGGAGGTGGAGGCGGCATTTTGAAAGCCGTTGGGGGCGGAACCGGAGGTTTGGGAGGAAGGGGAGTTTCAACCTTGGCCGCTATAGTTGTGGCAGACGCAGTCGGAACGGGCAGTGGAGGTGGAACGACCGCCTTAGACACGACGGAAGCTTCGACCGGTTTCGGAGAAAGGGGCGCGGGAGCGGCCAACGGCACGGAAACCTGCGCCTTGACTGGCTGTGAACCAGGCGGAGGCGGGACGACGGCCTTGACGTTCGTAACGGGTGTCGGCGGCTTGAGCCGACTCGTCACCGATGGAGGCATGCTCGAAGGTTTGACTTGAAGGTGGGGAGGCAGTGGCGGAGGCGGTGCAAACTTGGTTGGCGGTGGTGGCGGTTTGGGTAATTCGACTTTCACCGTAACGGCGGCGCGATCCACCTTGGGCAATTCGGCAGAGGCTGGCCTGCTCAGATTGGGCGGAGGCGGTGGAAGCGGGATAGAATCCTTGAGTTTGGGCGTCAAGCTCGGTGGAGGAACGGGTTTGAGTCCGCTGGCTGGAACGGCCATGGGCGGCTTACTCTCGGGAGTTTTGGTTTCTTTTCCGTCGATGCTGAGCTGTGGCTTGGGAAGTTCGCCATCGAGTTTGAGAACGGGAGCCGCTTCACCGCTTTTCGCCGAGGGGAATTGCGGAACGGCGGCATTGAAAGGAACTGGAGCGATTTTCTCGCCCGGCTTTTCTTCCACAGACAACATCACCGACGGTGTGGCGATATTGAGGTTAAGCTGAGGCGATTGAACTCCAAATTCATGTGGCAGCGAACCGGTTTTGACCTTAGGCTGCGGCAGTTCGCCAGTACCCGGTTTGCGCATGATGGGCAAGGTGGTGGCCGCTGTGACCGGAGCGCGAAAAGGAACGATGCGGGTCGACTTGGAGGGCCGAGGAGGCACATTCAGGCGAATGGTCTCTTTCTTGGGAGACTGACCAGCCGCCTCCGCGGGGGGCGGGGGTATGTGGGGAGTTGGCGGTTGAAACGAACCTTCGGCCATATTAAGTTTTTATGCTTTTAAGCGTAAATTAGTCAATCAAATATTTTGCAATTCAAGCTGCACGCTAACTCTTCCCAAATCAAGCTCTTCCTGTATGTCGAGCCTACTTTTTTATCATATTAAAGGGACATTATTGCTCGATTTTCAAGATTTATACACATCTTCCAGCAATTCAGCTCGTTTATTGGTGCATTTACAAGCTACTCGGCGGTAGATAAATCTCCTTGGTAAAATGGCATTAAGCATGCTTAAGCCTGTCTCAACCTTTTTAAGAATCATTACTCATGTTAACCGACTTATCCGTTGTCTCCCCTTTTCTATTGGCTTCCGCTGAACATACTGTTCCCGATCCGAATGTCTTTTTCATCACGCCGTTCGCGCTGTTGTTATTGAGCATCGCGCTGGTTCCTTTCATCAATGGAGATTGGTGGGGCAAGCATTATGCCAAAGTCTCGGTTGGCCTGGGTCTGGTGGTGGTGGCCTATTACGTTTTCGGCTTGAACAGTTTTCATCGCGTGGTCGACACGATGATCGACTACGCCAGCTTTTTGTCGCTGATCGGTTCGCTCTTTGTGGTGGCGGGCGGTATCCACATCACAGTGAAGGGAGAATCGAAACCGTGGACAAATGTGCTCTTTCTCGGCATCGGCGCGGTGGTGGCCAATCTGGTCGGCACAACCGGCGCTTCAATGTTGCTGGTGCGTCCATGGATTCGGATGAACAAATTCCGTTACACGGCGTTGCACACGATTTTCTTTATCTTCGTCGTGAGCAATTGCGGTGGCTGTCTGACGCCAATCGGCGACCCGCCCCTGTTCCTCGGTTACCTCAAGCACGTTCCGTTTTTCTGGGTGATGAAGGAACTCTGGCTGCCGTGGATTTTCGTAATCGCCCTGCTGCTGACGGTGTTTTTTATCTACGACACAATCGATTACGCGCGTGTTCCCAAAGATATTGCCGAAAAGGAAACCTCCAACGAGAACTGGAGATTCGACGGATTGCACAACTTCCTCTTCCTCGGACTAATCCTGTGGGCGGTTTTTCTCCCGGCCCCGTACCGCGAACTCACCATGATCGCCGCGGGAGCACTCTCCTACTTTTTCACTTCAAAACAAACCCACGAGTCCAACCACTTCACCTTCCACCCGATTCTCGAAGTGGGCTGGTTGTTCTTCGGCATCTTCCTGACGATGATCCCGGCGCTCGACTTCCTCTCGCTCCATGCGGCGTCGCTCGGAATCAGCCACCCGATCCAATTCTATTTTGTCAGCGGAGCGCTCTCCTCGGTGCTCGACAACGCACCGACATACCTCACCTTCCTGACGGCAGCCGTCAGCCAACACATCAACCCGGTCACGCTCCAGAGCCTCAATATCGATTCAGCTTCCGACATGGCGCTCTTTCTGACGCTGGGCAAACCCGAGCTGATCGCCATCTCGCTCGGCTCGGTCTGTTTCGGCGCGATGACCTACATCGGCAACGGCCCCAACCTCATGGTCAAGGCCGTCATCGACCACGCCAAATGCCGCACCCCGAATTTCCTTGAGTACATCTACAAGTACAGCCTGTTGATCCTGCTTCCGATCCTCATCGTCACCGGCTATCTCTTCCTGGTGATTTTGAAATAGCCGACGGAAGACCGATAGACGAAATTAAAATCAGTGTCTCTCATACGGCTCCGGATTTCCCATCCGTCCTACGCGACACTTGAGTTGGCTGCGAACTCTGTCATGATCTCACCCAAATCATGATGGAGTTCAGCCTTGCCCAGTGATCCTTCTTCCACCCCGCCCGCGTCGCCAGCCGAGCCGTCCGCCGACCTTCTTGCGCGCCGACAAGCCTGCGCCCGATTGACGCGGTCGATGGAAGAAAACCCCACCTTCTCCTATCTACGACTCGGCGACGGCGAATTGCGTTTCATGCTCATGATCGCCGAAAAAACCTGGAGCGACACCCAGGCCCGGCCCGAACAACGCGCTTCCATCGAATACTGCTT
Source organism: Methylacidiphilaceae bacterium UBA1321 (assembly GCA_002306945.1). Taxonomy (GTDB): domain Bacteria; phylum Verrucomicrobiota; class Verrucomicrobiia; order Methylacidiphilales; family UBA1321; genus UBA1321. The sequence continues at coordinate 6,154 of DBTH01000028.1, forward strand.
TGGCACACCCGGCCTCGAAGCCCGCGACTATCCCCGCCTGCGCCGCGCCTACGAAAATTGCTCCTGGCTCGACCGCTACGAAAGCGTCCCCTACAACCGCGAACACCTGCCGGGCCTTCACCTCATCCCCTCCTCTCCCAGCCAAATCCATTCCGAACCCGGCACCGACCAACTTTTCCACGACTGGACCTGCCACGAACTCGGCGGCTATCTCACACGCCACCGCTGCCTTTTCTGCGGATCGGAAGCAGCCCTGCTCGAAGCTCTCACCCGCAAACCCGAATACCGCGAGATTGCCGCGCGCTTCTGGCCCCAAAGCGACACCTTTCATTTCCTCCAACCCCGCCACAACGGTGCGCACCTCTCCGAGGATCTCGATACCATCAAACAAGACATCGCCGGACTAATCGACCAACACCAGATCGACACCCTTTTTCTCTCTCTCGGCGGCGCGGCCAAAATCATCGGCTACGAACTCAGCGTTGAAAAAAACGTCCGCATCTTCGATTTCGGCAGCATGATGCGCGCCCTCGCCTATTCCGGCAGCGACGGCCAATCCTTCTCCCGCTCGACGCACCATCCCTTTCTCGTCCGCGTTCCCTTCGCCCTCTACATGCATTGCCTGCGGCAAGCCCATCCCGACAGCTCTCCGGCCCAACTCATCGCCAAGGCTCACGCCCAACTCTGCCTCGAACTCCTGCACAAAGTCCCTCTCCAAAGCCACACCTGCGACCTCAACGACTATTCCTCCTACGACCCGAGTCGCGAAAATCTCCAACACTTTTACCAAAGCTACGCCGACTACCGGCAACATTATTACCCCTGGGCCAAACAACATCCCGAAGTCCGTCCCCTGCTCAAGGAATTCCGCACCTGGCGGCTCCACAAGGGACTCGGCCTCGACGGCCGTCTCTACCAGGCCGCCCGAGTTCTGGCCCGCTTCTTCATTCCACGCAAACGATGAACCCCCTCTCTCTCCGCATCGCCATTCCCAACCACAATGGCGCCCGTCATCTCGTCCAGACGCTACGCTCCCTCAACGAGCAAAACTCCTCCGTCAACTGGTGGCTCCAGGACGACCAATCCTGCGACGAATCCCTCGAACTGGCCCGCGCCCTCGCCCGCCCCGACGACACCATCTCCTGCGAACACGACAGCGGCACCGCCGACGCTCTCAACAAGGCCATCTCGCGCATGGGCGGCGACATCGTCGGATTTCTCCCGCCGGGCGATTACCTCCTGCCCGGAGCCGCCCACCGCATCCTCGAAGAATTTCAGGATAACCCCGGCACCGACGTCGTCGCCTCTCCGGTTCGTTGCATCGACGCCCGGGGCCAATTCCTCCAACTCCACCGCACCCGCGTCCGATCCCTTCAGGAAATCCTCGACATCTACCGCGTCTGGAGCAAAGGCCGACGGCTGGTTCCCGCCGGAGTCTTCTGGCGGCGCTCCCTCTGGGACAAGGTCGGCCCCTTCAACATTCACTACAACCTCAGCTTCGATTACCACTTCTGGGTTCGCTGCTTCCGCACCGGAATCCGCATCCAGACTCTTTCCATTCCCCTGTCCGCCACCCGCGCCAACCCCAGCTCACTCCCCATCCCGCAGGCCGACGAAATCCGCACCATCGTCCAACACACCCTCAAAAGCCACCCGCGCATCGGCCCGTTTTTCCTCTGGCAACTCCAAAACCGCCTCAGCTATGATCGCTTCCTGTCCGGACAAGACACCCCGCCCAACCAACTTCCACCGCCCTTGCACCAACAACTCTCCCTCCATCCCCGCTGGCTCCTGATCCCCTCGTTCCGCCGTCAACTCTACGGCGCCCTGCGCAGACGGTTTTTCGGTTCATCCCTGTCCCAATCCAACACCTCACTCCATCCATGATCACCCCCGGACGACTCCTCTACCTCCTGCGCCGAGACCTCAACCGCGGCTGGCTCGCCTCCTACCACTTTCACCTCACCGCGCCCAAGATCGAGCATTACCGTTGCCCCGATTTTCACTCCACCGGGAAAACCGTTCCCGTCCACGTCCTCACCGGCAAGAACGACTGGCGGCTGTCCCTCTGGATGCTGGCCAGCTTCCACCACTTCACCCGCCGC
>DBTH01000028.1:8511-9249 GCA_002306945.1 Methylacidiphilaceae bacterium UBA1321
CCACCACTTCACCCGCCGCAACTGGCCCATCACCATCCACGACGACGGCACGCTGCCCGATAACGCCGTCCTGATCATTGAAAAAGCCTTCCCCGGTGTCCGCTTCATCTCCCGCGCCAAGGCCAATCTCCACATGCACGCCCTCCTGGCCGCCTACCCCCGCTGCCAGAATTACCGGAATAAAATCGCCCTCGGCCAAAAAATATTCGACATGGCCGAATTCAGCGAAGGCGAACGCTTCATCATCCTCGACAGCGACCTGCTCTTCTTCGCGCGCCCGGACAGCGTACTCGATTGGGTGGAAAACCAGCGCGACGAATGCCGCTTCATCCGCGACGTCGCCGAAGCCAGCAACGTCTCCGCCGCCGAAGCCGAAGCCCGCTTCAAGATCACCCTCTGGCCCTGCATCAACTCCGGCCTCTGCCTCCTGCCCAAGGCCGCCATCGATCTCGACTTCTGCGAAAAATGTCTCGGCGAAACCACCATCCTCAACGGTCACGTCTGGCGCGTCGAACAAACCCTCTTCGCCCTCTGCGCCAGCCGTTACGGCCGCGGCCAACTCCTCCCCCACACCTACGAAGTCAGCCTTTCCTCTGACTGCCAACATCACGCCACCGCGCGCCACTACGTCGGACAGGTCCGCAACCTCTTCTACGCCGAAGGACTCCCCCGCGTGTACAAACTCCTCCTCGCCGACTGAAAAAGGCAAAAGACTTTTTTAGACCGAATTAACGGAAT
>DBTH01000147.1:0-178 GCA_002306945.1 Methylacidiphilaceae bacterium UBA1321
AGGGGTTTGGCCGTCAAAAGGGCCACACCGAGATTTATCGTGGCAGCGAATACACTGTCGATTTTCTCCCGAAGGTGAAAGTGGAGATCGTAGCCGCCGACGATAAGGTGGAAGCCATCGTTGCCTCGATTCTCAAACAGGCCAAAACCGGCAAAATCGGTGATGGTAAGATCTTCGT
>DBTH01000147.1:425-716 GCA_002306945.1 Methylacidiphilaceae bacterium UBA1321
AATCGGTGATGGTAAGATCTTCGTTCTGCCCGTCGAGAGCGCGATCCGTATCCGCACCGAAGAGACCGGCGAAAAGGCGGTCTAAAGATCGCATCCGGTTCGTTCAGCGAGTGCTTTTCCTTCGGGGGAAGTACTCGGGAATATCCCTTTAAACAAGGCATGTCCTCTCCAGCATGGGAGGGCATGCCTTGTTTTTTGTCGCAACCGGTCGAGAAGGCTATTGCAGCGTTTTGGACAGCCGCTACAGAGTAGAAGTGATTGTTGAAGGGGGGGGGGTAAAAAAAACTGGCA
>DBTH01000147.1:971-4043 GCA_002306945.1 Methylacidiphilaceae bacterium UBA1321
CAAAAAAAACTGGCAGCCCCGCGACGATCCGCGACAAGCCGTGACGCCGATCACGGTGGAGGTGGAAAACTGGAGGTCGGAGCCGGGTCGAAGAATATCTTCCGGCCCCTTATTCCCATTATTGTCAAAGAACCCGGTTTTTCGCCGAAGGCAAAAGCCGTCATTTGCAGATATATTAAGACTTCAGAGGACGTTCCGTTAGTCCTGGGTGTGCAAGGTGTGCTGCTTGCGCGAAATCGTTTTATTGCGCCGCCGGAGCGGACTCGGACGGACTGTTGGTGACGTTGGGGATGGGAATTTGGATTTCGGAGAGCATCCACCAGCGGGGAATCCAGGCGGGATTGGTGAAGTAGAGAATGCGCGGCGGGCCCGACTGGACGAGATTGTTCTTTTTCATGTAGTTCTGGACTTCGGCCAGGCCCTTTTTGAAGTTCTCCAGTGTGAAGGCGCCGTATTGGGAATAGCAGACGACGGTTTGCTGCGGCTGGTCGGTCATCGCCAGGCCTTTTTCTTTCGGCAGCGCGAAATCCTTTTGCTCGTTAAGAATGAGGTGAACGAGCATGCGCGCTTTCGGTTCGGGCGGTTGCGCCACCCAATCCGGGTAGACGACCACGACGGGCCAGCGGAGTTCGTTATTGATGCTGGCGACGTAGCGGGCGCATTGGCGGAAACCGCGATCCCATTCCTTTTCGACGTTGCCTTCGATCTCGGCTTCGATGGCCGGATAACCGGGAATGGTGCGGACGACGACTTTGCCGGGGTCGACGTTGGGCAGGAAATCGTCGGCGTTGGCGCGAAGCGCGGGGAGGGCGAGAAGCGCCGAGAGGAGAATGAAAAGAGAGAGGCGCGAAGTGAGTGGCATGAGGGAATTACGGCAGGGGATGTTTTTGACGCCAGAGGGAGTAGGCCCCGTAGCAGAGCGACATGAGGGCGGGAATGAGATAGGGCGGCCACGGGGACAGGGCGAGGAAATGCGGACGCAGGACGAGCCCCGCCAGCAGCAGGAGGATTCCCAAGGCGATGAAGAGTTTCCCGCAATGTGTGTGGTCGATCATGGTTGAGTGGGATGGGGATTATTCCAGAATCGAGCCGATGGGCAAATCGAATCCACGGATGAATTCCCCGGCGGGCATTCGTTTTTTGCCTTCGAGTTGGACTTCGCGCAGGAGGAGTCCGCCGGTTTGCGCGGCGACGAGGATGCCGTGGTGGTCGACGCGGACGACTTCGCCGGGAGCGCCCTTGGCGCGGCGGGAGATGATCGTGGCGAAGATTTTGAGCAGGCGCTTTTCCGTGCCTTCGGCAACGTAGGTGTAGGCTCCGGGCCAGGGGGTCATGCCGCGGATGTGGCGGTCGAGTTCGACGTTGGTTTTCTTCCAGTCGATGTGGCCGTCTTCCTTGCGGAGTTTCTTGGCGTAACTGGCCTTGGTTTCGTCCTGCTTGATGCGGGGAGCCTTGCCGGATTTGATGAGGGAGAGGGCCTTGATGAGAAGGGGCGCGCCGATTTTGGCGAGAGTATCGTGGAGGATTTCGGCAGTGTCGTGACGATGGATTGCGGTCGATTCCTGGAGCAGGATGTCGCCGGTGTCGAGTCCTTCATCCATCCACATGACCGTCATGCCGCTTTCCTTTTCCCCGTCACGGATGGCGGAGTGAATGGGCGAGGCGCCGCGGTATTTCGGCAGAAGGGAAGCGTGGAGATTGAGACAGCCTTTCGGCGGGATTTCGAGAATGCTCTTGGGAAGGATCTGGCCGTAGGCGGCCACGACGATGACATCGGGCCGGAGGTATTTGATTTGATCGACCGAGGCGGCCTGGCTGATTTTTTCCGGCTGGAAGATTTTCAGGTGGAGATTGAACGCCTCCTGCTTGATCGGGCTGGGGGTAAGCTTTTGGTGCCTGCCGGTGGGGCGGTCGGGTTGGGTGACAACCGCCAGCAGTTGATGGTCGGAGTGTTCTGCCAACGCCTTGAGAGCGGGGATGCCGATTTCGCCGGTTCCGATAAAGACAATGTTCATGCGACCTGATTTCAAAGGGTTTTGCGCGTATCGACCGGCCCGATTGACGGAACCGGTAAAAAGACAACGTATCGAAGATGACGGCTTGCGCAAGCGCAAGATGCTTTTTTAGACCGATTTTTTAGCGATCTGTCAGAGGGGTTAAGAAACGGAAATACAGCGGAATGGTTTATTTTGACCGGGGCTAAATTTCATTTGCAAGAAGCCCGCTCCACAAGCATTGTGATGGCATTCCATGAAGCGTTTTTTCCGCGTCGTAACCTGGTTGATACTCATTGTTGGACTGCTCTGGTGGTGGACCCGCAAGCAAGCCGGGATCCAGGCCGAGCAGGCGGCGCTTCGTCCGACGACGACATTTACTCCCGCGACGGAACCGCCCGTGGCGACCACGGATGTCCCGCTTCTGGCGCAAATCAATCGCGAATATGTCCGGGTCTCGCAATCGGTGATCCCGAGTGTGGTGAATGTCATCGCCTCGCGTCCGGCTTCCGCGGCCATTGATCTGGGCGATGGCTCGCCTTTTCTCCTGCCGATTCCGCCCGGCGACAATGACCAGAAACCTTCCAAACCGGGGAATAAAAAACACCGCTCACCGTCCCTGGAAAAGGAACCGTCGCTCGGTTCCGGCGTCATCATCAGCCGCGAAGGTCACATCATTACCAACTGCCATGTGGTCAAGGATTCCGACGACATCACTGTCTACACGCACGACAACCGCCGGTTCAAGGCCAAGCTGATTGCCACCGACGACCTGGCCGACGTGGCTGTCCTCAAGATTGAGGGCGACGGTTTTCAACCGCTGGCCTGGGGCGATTCGACCAGGGTGCAGATCGGCGAGCAGGTCTTCGCCATCGGCAATCCGTTCGGTCTGAGCGAATCGGTCAGCATGGGCATCGTCAGCGCCAAGGGCCGTAACCCAAGCAGTCTGAGTTCGGGTCCCGGCTCCAACGCTTACGAAGATTTCATCCAGACGACCGCCGCGATCAATCCCGGTAATTCCGGCGGCGCGCTGGTCAATATCCAGGGCGAACTCATCGGCATCAACACCGCCATCCAG
>DBTH01000147.1:4285-5121 GCA_002306945.1 Methylacidiphilaceae bacterium UBA1321
CATCGGCATCAACACCGCCATCCAGTCCACCTCGCGCGGATTCCAGGGCGTCGGCTTTGCCATCCCGAGCAACCTCGCCCGGTTCGCGTTCGACGGTCTTCTCAAGAATGGCAAGGTCACTCGCGGTTATCTCGGCGTCACGATTCAGGAAGTTACCCCGGAGATGCTCAAATTCATGAAACTGCCCGGTGAATATGGTGCGCTGGTCACGGCGGTTGAGCCGAAGTCGCCCTCCGGCAAGGCGGGTTTGCAACCCGGCGACGTGATTGTCGGATTTGAAAGCCAGAAGATCAACGATCCCGCCGAATTGCGCCTGTCGGTCTCCCAGACCCGGATTGGCCGTGAAGTGAAACTGGCCATTGTCCGCGAAGGCAAATCGATCACCGTTCCGGTCGTCGTGGCCGAATTGACTCCCGACGTACTCAAGAACGCCGTGTCGCAGGAGGAAGTCGCTCCGCAGAAGCCGGTCGAAACCCTCGATAACGTTCTTGGCGGAATCCGGGTGGAAGAGGTCACGGAAGCAATTCGGGGCCGTTTCAAGATTTCTCCCCAACTCTCCGGCGTGATCGTCACCGGGATCGAGGAAGGTTCGGTTGCCGAAACCTCCGGCGTGCGTTCCGGTGATTTCATCGAGCAAATACGCGTCGAAGGCCAATACGATTCCTTCCATCCCGCCGACGTCAAAGCGTTCTATTCCTTCGGTCGCAAGGTGAAGAAGAATCAGAGCGTCCTGCTCCTCCTGCGCCGTGGCCGCACGACGACCTTCATCCCGCTGGTTAGTGAATAGCCAAACCGGTGAAACCGGTTTGGCGGGAGACGGGGAGGGAACAAAAATC
>DBTH01000147.1:5353-6944 GCA_002306945.1 Methylacidiphilaceae bacterium UBA1321
CCGGTTTGGCGGGAGACGGGTAGGGAACAAAAATCTGCCTCCCGCCTCCGATTTATGTGTAATGCAACTGCGCGGTGGCGACGCAATCGTCCTGCGCGGTTACGCGAACCCAGTGCGCGCTGAAGCCGTCCGGGAAGACGAGCGGCACGTAGCCGTTGGCTGGAACTTTGATTTGCTGATAAATGTGCCAGTCGCCGCAGCCGAGAAAATCGACTTCGACGTCGAAGGTGACTTCCCGATTGTTTTTGTGGCTCAGGTGCAACGTTTTCTTGTCGAACCCGGTCATCAGGTACGGATCGGACGGTTCGTTCTTTTTGACGGCGTCTTCCCACCACGGCCCGCCCCAACCCTGCGGTTTGCCGAGTTTCCAGAGATCGTCGGTCTTGCCGAACCAGAGACCCGATTGCGGTTCCGCGCAGCAGGTGTTCTGTCCGCCGTCATGACTGCAATTGTCCGAACCGATGACGAGTAATCCCTTCCACGAACAGAAATCGCCGTGCACCCACAAGTGAGTCGAGATCGGACGAATGCCCCAGATGCGGTTGCCGTAGGCCCACGGGGAAAGCTCGTAGAACATCCCGTGATGATCCATGAGCAGGCGCTCGTGTTCGACCGAACGAATGCGGGGCCACTCGGTCGCCCACTTGTGGTCGAAGCAATGCGACGCCTTGGGCAACCGGTAGGTGCGCCACGCGTTGTCGCCGGGAGTGAAGACTTTCAGGATGGCCGAGGCGCGATCCCAGCCGGAGGCGAAGATCGCATTGGCGAATTGACCGAGGCCGCTGGTGGCCACGAACGGTTTGCGCTCCAGCACGCGCCAGGTCTTGCCGTCGTACTCGGCGAGCGTTCCTTCCCGGCGTTGGCCGAGAAAATCGCCTTCCGCATAATCGTTGTTGGCGATGATGAGTTTGCCGAAAGCTGAGTAGCAGTCCTTGAAGTGGCAACTGCCTTCGCCCGGCGTGCCGAGTTCGCGCGTCAGGTCGAAAAGTTTTTTGACGGCGAGAGTGTGGACGTTGAGTTCGAACAGTTCGCCTTCCATACCGAGCATGTAGACGAGATTATCGCGGTCGGTGAGGTGATAGGCCGTTCCGCACAGACGGATCTCGGTCAACTCCCGGACGGTGCGAACGTGGTGCTGCGCGTCGATGATGTGCGGCCCAATGATGAGCTGGTTCGACGGATGGTGAATGAAGCGGTTCGCATAGGTTCCATCGACCGCCGCCGGGTGTTTGGTCATTGTGAAATCGCCTTCGATGATGCGCAATCCCGTGCCGGTTCCTGTTTCCTTGCGGTGGGAGACGTAATTGAGGACGTAGAGCTTGCCGTTCCAGGGCATGAGACAGCCGATGCCGACCTCGCTGCGGGGCGGGCCGAAATCGGCGATTTGGGCCAGCGAGGGGACGACACCGGAGAAGTGGGCGGGGAAGGTGGAGTTCATGCGTGGAGTTTCGATCCGGTAGGGGAGGGGAACAAGCGGCTGAAAATGTTCACAGTAACATTTTTCTCCCGTTTTTATCCGTTTTCGTGCAGGATCGGTTCATGTCTGGCAACTTCCGACGTCCCACTCTGCGCGATGTGGCGCAACAGGCCG
>DBTH01000335.1:0-5454 GCA_002306945.1 Methylacidiphilaceae bacterium UBA1321
AGATATTATCCGCACCGCCCTCATCGTAGCCATCGCCTTTGTTGTCGGCTGGCTCGCAGGCAACTGGATGTCCTGGCTGCATCCCTTTCCCGCCCCGCCGATGGGGCCTCTTGAGGATATCCGTCCGCACGCAGGTTCATGGGGTGATCTCAACGACAACAACGGCTTCCCCAAATTCCCATTCCAGAATCATCGGGCCGAGGAAATCCAAAAGCAGATGGACAAGATTCGTCCTGAAATCGAAGCATTCAAAACCAAACTCGATCAGATCGAAACCGACTTCAAGGCAAAGCTCGATGCCATCCTCACCCCGGAACAACGCAAACTCCTGGCCCAAAACAACAACTCCTCCCTCGAAGACAGCCACATGTTCCGCCGCAGCCCTGATGGAACCGCCGATGCCCACCGCGGCCCCGGCTATCACAACCCCTGGGGTGAACGCATTGGCTTCAGCAATGGCCCGCTCGAACGCCTCGCCGTCATCATCATCATCGCCCCAGCGCAGCAATATCTTACGCAATCCCTCAAGCTTTCCGACCAACAACAAGCAACCCTCAAACAGTTGCTTCTGGAAAGGCGTCAACGGTTTCTGGAGTTGGTCGACACCACACCACCTCCCAGCCTCAAACTGGGGAGGATCATGATGCCTCCGCCCAATAATCCTCGTTAACACCCGGTAGGCATCCTGATTAACTTGACAAAGAAAAACCTTGGTGTTAATGAGTAAATACTCACTTAATTATGTCCAGACCTGTAACCATCCGTGACGACGTTATCCTGAAAGCTGCCCGCGAAGTGTTTCTCCTCCACGGGTTCAAGGCCCGTTCCTCCCTCATCGCCAAAGAGGCAGGAGTCTCCGAAGGCACCATTTTCAAGCGTTTCAAGACCAAAGCCCACCTCTTCATCGAAGCCATGGGCAACGAAGAACAAGAACAAAAGTGGATCGACGATCTCACCCACGCCCCCGGAACCCGTACTGTCCGCGAAAACCTCCTCGAAGCGGCCAGTCACATCATCGACCACATGGAAGTCACCGTTCCGCGTATGATGAGCCTTCGCTCCAGCGGCGTCAGTATCCCCCCCAGCCAGGATCTCAAACACCGCCCTTCGCCCGAAGTCCATTCACAGGCCTTGGCCACCTACTTCCGCGAAGAAGTCGAGCTGGGACGCCTTCAACTGGCCAACCCCGTCATTTACGCCTACATGTTCGTCGGCTCAGTCGTCCACTATGTCATGAACAAACAATTCAACGGCCACGCCGTCTGCTCCCGACTGGAATTCATCAACGCCCTCGTCGATCTCCATTTGGGTTCTCTCAAAAAGACAGCAGTCGCGCCGGTCGATCCGAAACCCGTTTTGGAGCATGAACCCTCGTAGTCTCACCCTGGCTCTAGTCCTACTCGCCACCTACGTCCTGCTCGGCTCACTCCTCCTCCGCGCGGAGGAGGTGGATCGCACGCCTACGGAAAAATTGACGTGGAAGGACTGCGTCAACGAATCGATCAAAAATAACCCGGAGTTGGAGGCCTACTGGCATGCCTTCCAAAGTTCCGACGCCGTCCGCAAGGGAAGCTACTCCACGTTCTTCCCCCAACTCAGCGTCAGCACCGGTTTCACCCGCAGCTATTCTCCCTCCAGCACTACCACTGGCTCCACCACCGGCAGTGGCGTGACCGAATACACCTCCCAGTATTCCGCCGACGCCACCGTCAACCAGATGCTCTTTGACGGCTTCAAGACCAAAGGCAACGTCGACAAGGCCAAGGCCGAAGTCCGCCTCGCCCTGGCCAATCTCGGTTACGAAAAAGCCCTCATCAGCTACGAGTTGAAATCCGCCTTCGCCCAACTCCTCTACGCGCAGGAACTCGTCTCCATCAGCCAAAACATCGTCCAGCAACGCGACCTCAACTACCGCCTCGTCGACCTCCTCTACCAGAGCGGTCACGAAAACAAAGGCTCCCTCCTTCTCAGTAAAGCCAATCTCTCCCAATCGCAATTCGAACTTCGCCAGGCCAATCGCAACCTCCTCGTCTCCCAGCGCCAACTCCTCACCTACATGGGCCGCATGAAATTCTCCGCCATCCAGGCCGTTGGAGAACTCGTCACCGCTGAAGTCGAACCCCACCCCGACTACGACAAACTCGCCTACCAAACCCCCGCACACTTCCAACAAAAAGCCAACGCCGACGCCGCTGCCGCCGGAATCACCATCGCCCAAAGCACCCTCTACCCCCAGATCAACGCCAGCGGCAGCGTCAGCCGCCTCGACGACCGTTACTTTCCGAAATCCAGCGGCTGGTCAGCTGGAGTGACCGCTTCCTGGGATATCTTTGACGGCGGCTCCACCTACTTCAACGTCCGCTCCGCCCGCGCTTCCCTCCAACAAAACCTCGCCCTCCTGCGCAACACCGACGACCAGACCGCCCTCTCCCTGGCCGACGACTACAAATCCCTCGTCGACGCCATCGAACAAGTCAAAGTCTCCGAGGAAATGCTCACCGCCGCCGCCCTCCGCGCCCGCATCGCCCAGGAGCAATACCGCAACGGCCTCATCTCCTTCCAGGACTTCGAAACCATCACCAATTCCCACATCGAACAACAACGCACCACCCTCGCCGCTCGTCGCGATGCCGTCATCGCCGAAGCCAACTGGGAACAATCTCGCGGCGTCGGAGCCATCCCATGAAAATCAAAGCCAGACTCTTTCCCCTGCTCGTAACCGTTGCCGCCGTCGTCGCACTCCTCGGCATCACTCTTTCTTGCTCCAGCAAGAAAAGCTCCGATGAACAGGTCGAGACTACACCCGTCGCCCGCGACACCGTCCGCACCGTCGTCCAGGCCACCGCCACCGCCACGCCCGAGCACAAACTCGAAATCATCCCCACCTCCTCCGGACGCGCCGAAACCGTCGAAGTCGACATGGGCCAAAAAGTGAAACAAGGCCAGATACTCCTCTGGATGAGCTCCACCGAGCGCGCCTCCATGCTCGACGCCGCCCTGGCCAAGGGTCAAAAAGAACTCGAATTCTGGAAAGACGTCTACAAAGCCACCCCCATCGTCGCCCCGCTCGACGGCATGATCATCTCCCGCAACGTCGTCCCCGGCCAGACCCTCACCACCACCACCAACGTCTTTGTCATGTCCGACCGTCTCATCATCGAGGCAGACCTCGACGAAACCGACCTCGGCAAAGTCAAACTCGACCAACCCGTCGACGTCACCCTCGACGGCCTGCCCGACCTCCGGCTCCACGGCAAAGTCTACAAAATCGCCTACGCCTCCACCACCGTCAGCAACGTCACCACCTACAAAGTCGACGTCCTCCTCGACCAAACCCCCGACGACATGCGCAGCGGCATGACCGCCAACGTCACCTTCATCACCGCCGAACACAAGGACGTCCTCACCGTTCCTGCCACCGCACTCCACGAAGGCAACCAGGTCTTCGTCCTCGACGCGAAGACACAAAAAGTTGCCGCCCGCGATGTCAAAATCGGACTCAACAACGGCAAGACCGCCGAAGTCCTCTCCGGCCTGACTGAAGGCGAACTCGTCGTCAACAACTCTTACAAAGCCGTCGAAGCCGCCTCCAACACCGGCTTCAGCCTCATGCCCAAAATGCCCAAACGCAAAGGCAACAGCAGCCCCCCTCCCCAGTAAAGACAACGGCTTTTGATGAAATTTACAAAGAATTTATCAGAAACTCAGAGTGCCTCTGAATACGCGATTCCGACACTAAGTATCGAATGCGAAAACCTGGCACCTAAAACATAGAACGTCGTACTTTCCCCGCCTTTTTCCGCCATGATCGAACTTCGCAACGTCACCAAAAGCTATGCCATGGGCGACATGATCGTCCAGGCCTTGCGTGGCGTCTCCCTGCACATTGAAGCCGGTGAATTCATCGCCATCATGGGCCAGTCCGGCTCCGGCAAATCGACCCTCCTCCACCTCCTCGGCCTCCTCGACAAGCCCGACACCGGCACCTTCCAATTCCTCGACGAAGACATCACCCGGCTCGACGACGACCAACTCGCCAACGTCCGCTCCGAAACCATCGGCTTCGTCTTCCAGCAATTCCACCTCCTGAGCCGCACCTCCGCCATCGACAACGTCTCCCTCCCACTCATCTACCGCCACAAAGTCCACCACGAAGCCGCCAGCCCGCAAAAACTCCTCGAACAAGTCGGCCTCGGCCAGCGCCTCAACCACCGCCCCAACGAACTCTCCGGCGGCCAGCAACAACGCGTCGCCATCGCCCGCGCCCTCGTCAACAATCCCGCCGTCCTCATGGCCGATGAACCCACCGGCAACCTCGATTCCAACAGCGGTCGCGAGATCATGGAACTCTTCCAGGAACTCAACCGCTCCGGCATCACCGTCATCGTCGTCACCCACGAACCCAAAATCGCCGAATACGCCCGCCGCGTCATCCACATCGAAGACGGTCAGATCAAATCCGACGAAACCCGCTCCGCCTCGCCGCTTCCCGGCTCGCTCAAACCCCGCGCCATATCCCTCCACGACCCCGAAGTCGCCCAGCCCCCACTGGCCGAACTCACGCGCAAATTCTGGATTCACCTCCAACAAGCCAGCCGCTCCCTCTTCCTCAACAAACTCCGCACCGGCCTCTCCGCCCTCGGCATCATCATCGGCGTCGCCGCTGTCATCGCCATGCTCGCCCTCGGCTCCGGCGCGCAAAGCTCCGTCTCCAAACAACTCGCCGGTCTCGGCTCCAACCGGCTCGCCGTTCGTCCCGACTCACAAAACATCGGCGGGGTCCGCCAACAAATCGGTAACGTCAGCCGCCTCAACGACCACCAGGTCGAAGACCTCAAGGAAAAAGTCGCCAACGTCAAGGCCGTCTCCGCCGAAGTCCGCACCCGCGTCCAGATCGTCGGCAACGGCAACAACGCCAACACCGAGGCTACCGGTGCCTCCCCCACCTACGTCGACGTCTACAACGCCAAACCCACCTACGGCCGATTTTTCACCGACGAGGAAAATCTCACCCGCCAGCGCGTCGCCGTCCTCGGCGTCACCGTCGTAAAGAGTTTGTTCGGCGACAAAAACCCCATCGGAGAAATGGTCAAAATCAACCGCGTACCCTTCCAGGTCATCGGCGTCCTCCCGCCCAAAGGTGCCAGTGGCCCGTTCGACGAAGACGATGTCGTTGTCGTTCCGGTTCAGACGGCCATGCACCGCCTGCTAGGCAAAAACTATTACGACTCCATCAACCTCACCGCCGCCACCGGCGACACCGTCAACCAGGTTCAGACCGACGTCGAAAAACTCTCCAAAGGCTGGCCCAAACTCCCCGGCACCACCGAAGGCAGCTACCGCATCGACAACCTCGCCTCGATTCAAGCCGCCTTCTCCGCCGTCACCCAAACCCTCTCCCTCCTCCTGGCCGCCATCGCTGCCATCTCCCTCATCGTCGGCGGCATCGGCATC
>DBTH01000335.1:5716-16053 GCA_002306945.1 Methylacidiphilaceae bacterium UBA1321
CATGAACATCATGCTCGTCTCCGTCGCCGAACGCACCCGCGAGATCGGTTTGAGGAAAGCCATCGGCGCGCGCAATGCCGACATCCTCATGCAATTCCTCATCGAATCGGTCGTCCTCTGCCTCACCGGCGGCGCCTGTGGCATCGTTCTCGGCTCAGCCATCGTCATCATCCTCTCGATTGTCACCGGCTGGGGCCTGAGCGTCTCAGTCTCCGCCATCCTACTCTCCTGCGGTTCCTCGGCCCTCGTCGGAATCATCTTCGGCCTCTGGCCCGCCCGACAAGCCGCACGCCTCCACCCCATCGAAGCCCTCCGCAGCGAGTAGAAGGAAGGAGGAGTTCTCAGTTTTCAGTGGAAAGGCGGAAGACTTTTTAGACCGAATTAACGGAATTTAAGGAATTAAAAGGCAGTTGACGAAGGGATAGGCTTATCAGGAACTCAAGAAGTCGGGGAATATACAATTCGACTACGAAGCATCGATTGCGAAAACTTATTGATCTCTGCAACAGTCTATTTTGCAGAGATCAATAGTACCCAATACCTAGAACCTTGTACTTTCCCGCCCCCACTGAAAACCGAAAACTTCAAACTGAAAACCTTTCTTCTTCGCTTTGCGAAGAAGAAGGCTTCACCACTTCGGCTTGAGCGTCAACCAGAGCCAACCGACGATAAACGCCACACCACCCACCGGCGTCACATGCGGCAACCACGGCAAATTCGTCCAACTCCAGAAATAGAGACTGCCGCTGAAAAGTAATATCCCGAGAAGGAAACAAACGTATGGCCCCTTGCGCTGTCCGGAATGAGCCAGCACATAAAGCATCACCGTGTGGATGAATTGATAGAAAACCGCCTTTTGCCACGCATCAAGATGGTCGTTGGCAGCAATAACGTCATGAACGTGACCGTGAGCACCCATAGCTCCCAACACCACCGCCACAAAACCGAGAAATGTCGCAATGCGCAATTGCCCCGTCTGGTTCAACATGATTTCGACAGTACCGCATACGCCATTTTTTGCAACCTGGCAGGCAACGTGACGCTGCGCCCAGTGACGCGAAGCAGGGAAAATATCCGCAGCGATCTTTGACCAAACGAGCAACGCCGTACCCGCACGAAATCCCTCGTGGATTTGCAACTATTTAAATGGAAAAGGCTCAAAGGGAAACTTCCTAAAGAATGATTGCGTTTTTCATTCAAAAGAGAGACTATGTGCCGCATTCTAGGGACGGGTTCAGTGGAACTTGCTGGCTTGAACAAGTTTAGACGTCTGTTTAAACACCTCTTTTCTACCCGGCGAGACCGCCGGAAGACGATCAAACAGGCATTCTATTTCAGACGCTAATCGTACCTTGTCAAGTCTCCCTTTTTTTGCTAGGGTAGAAAAATTATGACAGATTCTCGATTGGCACGGCAGACAGCCGAACGGCTTATTGGTTCACGGGCGCAGCTTCTCAAATTTCAATGCTTACTCGGTTTCGATGGGTTTGTTGACGAAATCTATCAAGTCGTTGAGCAACGCCAGTCTCCCACTAAATACACCCCTTACAGCAGTCTCAAAAACTTCGGCACCAAGGTGACGGCGGCGGCAGGAAAGAGCGCCAACTTTGAAATCGTCGAACAGACCACCAAGCTCGGCGGTAACGGCCCTATCATGGCCTTTGCGATGAGCACCCTGGGCGCACCCGTTCACTACGTCGGCATGCTCGGCTATCCCGAACTCCACCCGATCTTCACCGAATTCGCCAAGCGCACCAAGGTCTATTCCATTGCGGAACCGGCCCTCACCCAGGCGTTCGAATTCGCCGACGGCAAACTCATGTTCGGCCAACACGCCACCGTTCACGAAGTCTCCTGGGAAACGATCAAAAAGCGACTCGGCGACACCACCTTCCACAAGCTCTGGAACCAGGCCCACTTCGTCGGCATGGTCAACTGGACCATGTTGCCCCACCTGTCCGCTATCTGGAAACGCCTCCTGAGCGACTACATGCCCACCAAGCCGACGGCTCGCAAGTTGATGTTCTTCGATCTGGCCGATCCGGCCAAGCGCCTTGACGCCGACCTGCACGCCGCCCTCAAGATCATTGGCGAATTCCAGCAGCACAACGACATCATCCTCGGCCTCAACGAATCCGAGAGCGCCCACGTCGCCAAGGTTCTGCGCCTGAAGAAGACCCCCTCCAATCCGAAGGGCATTGCTTCGCTGGCCGCAGCCATCCGCGAAAAGCTCGAACTCCACACCGTAGTCATCCACCCCGTCCAATACGCCGCGGGTGCCGATGCCACGGGCGAATTCTTCGTCAGCGGCACCTACACCGCCAAGCCGAAGATCAGCACTGGTGCGGGCGATCACTTCAACGCGGGCTTCGTCATTGGCCGCCTTCTCGGCCTCGGCATGGCCCACGCCTTGCAACTGGCCGTCGCCACCTCGGGATTCTACGTCCGCCATGCGGTCAGCCCGAATCGCGAACAGCTCGTCCGCTTCCTGCAGACGCTCTGATCCAATCGGCATCTCTCTCAAAACCGGGCAGTCCGCAAGGGCTGTCCGGTTTTTATTTTTTAGACCGAATTAACGGAATTTAAGGAATAAAGGGAAAGAGTTTTCAGTGGGGAACGGGAAAGTACGAAGTTCTAAGTTTTCGCAACTGAAACTACGCATCGCTATCACTCATCCCTAAACTTCCGGCCCTCCTGAATTCCTGATGAAATAAAGCCTTCCGTAAATTCCGTTTTGTCTTTCGTTAATTTCGTCAACCGCCTTTTGTCTTTGCCCTTAAATTCCATTAATTCCCGTCTAAAAAAGCCTTTTGCATTTCGGTCTTCTCGCTGCAGAGTATAGCCAAGCTTTATGGCTACCGATTATCACACCCACACCCATCTCTGCCATCACGCCACCGGACAACCGCGCGACTACGTTCTCGCCGCTCAAAAGGCCGGTCTCTCCGAAATCGGTTTCTCCGATCACAATCCGATGCCGACCCAGTTCGACGACTGGCGGATGGCCCCGGAAGACCTCCCTACCTATCTCAAAATGATTGAGGAAGTCCGCGCCGAATTTCCCAATTACCCCATCCGTCTCGGTCTCGAATGCGATTACATTCCCGGCTATGAAGATCACATCCGTTTTCTCACGCATCAGGCTCCCTGGGACTACCTCATCGGCGCGGTTCACTACATCACACCCGAGTGGGACGTCGATAATCCCAAGCACATCAAAAAATGGAAGGAGCATCCGGTGGAGGAAATCTGGACGCTCTACTTCCGCGAATACGCCCGCATGGCCCGCACCGGCCTGTTCGATTTCGTCGCTCATCCCGACCTCGTGAAGAAATTCGGAAAACGACCCGAAGGCGATCTTGCGTCCTACTACACCGAATCGCTCGACGCCATCGCCGACACCAAACTCACTCTCGAAATCAGCACCGCCGGCCTGCGCAAGGAAGTCAATGAAATCTACCCCAGCCGTCAATTCCTTGAAATGGCCTTCCAACGCCACATCCCTGTCGTCATCAATTCCGATGCCCACGCACCCGAGGAAGTCGGTTTGTCTTTCGACAAGGCAGTCAAACTCGCCAAGGAAGTCGGCTACACCGAAATCATGCGCTTCGAGCAACGCCGCGCCATTGCGACTCCGATCTGAGAAAAGACAAAAAGCTTTTATTTTATCGGGAAATCAAGAAGGTAATGGACACGCGATTTCAATCCGGAATACCGCTTGCGAAAACTTAGTACCTGGTACTTGGAACTTCGTACTTTTCTCATGCCCTTCGATAGCACATTACGCAAAGTCGCCCTGGCCCTGACGCGAATTCCCTCGGCCACTTATCACGAACACCTCATCCGCGCCGAAGTCATTCGCCTGTTGCGCGGCCTGCCGCATCTCCAACTTCGCCTCGACCGTTTCGGCAACCTGATCGCCCACTATCGCCATCGGCCGCGCACCGGACATTCTCTCGCCCTCGTCGCCCACCTCGATCACCCCGGCTTCGTCATTCCCGACGAAGCGCATCGCATCGCCCGCACCGCGCAATTTCTCGGCGGCGTCGCCAACGATTATTTCAAAAAACAGCGCGTCCTTTTTTATTCTGGCAAAAGTACAAAGTCTCTCGGCAATGCCCGGATCGCACGATTGGAAATCAACGACAACGAAAAGATCGTCCACTTCGACCGCGACCCCCCGCCGCAAGCGCAATTCGGCATGTGGGATCTGCCCGCAAACCGCTTCACCCGCACACGATTTCAGGGCCGCGCCTGTGACGATCTCGTCGGTGTATCGACCATTCTCTCCCTGCTCATTCATCTGACCAAAACCAACGCGCGGGCCGAAGTCTACGGCTTGATTACGCGCGCTGAAGAAGTCGGTTTTCACGGCGCACTCGCCAATCTGAAAGACAAGAAAACCGCGTTACCCAAAATCCCGGTTTTTTCCATCGAGACCAGCAACGTGCGCGGCTTCGCCCAAATGGATGCAGGCCCCATCCTGCGCGTTGGCGACCGCCTATCGATTTTCACCCCGCAAGTCACCCAATGGCTGCACGATTCGTTCGAAGCACTCAAGAAAAGCGACAAAACGGTGACCTATCAACGACTCCTCATGAGCGGCGGCACCTGCGAGGCCACCGTCTTTCAACAATCCGCCTACCCCACCGGCGCACTCTGCCTCGCGCTGGAAAATTATCACAACATGGGAGCCGACGGTAAAATCCGCTCCGAAGCGGTTTCCTTGAACGACTGGCAACAACTTTACCGCTTCCTCCACTACCTCGCCACCGATGCGCCCGCCTACGTTCCGCACTCCGGCAAACCGCAACTCTCCCCGCGCCTGCGCGACCTCCAGAACGCCGCAGTCAAACGGCTTTTATTCTAATTCGCTTTCAAGATGACGCTAACTCGCTTGTTCTTTTTCGGGATGACTTCGTTGTTCCTCACTCACAGATCAATTCGGATATGCTCGTTCGTCACGCCTTGTCAGCCCGAAAAATATCTGCGCGCATTAGCATCATCTTGAGAGCGAATTAGAATTAGACGGGAATTTAAGGAATTAAAAAGGCTAGGCCTATCAGGAACCCAGGGAATCAAGAAGGTTACGGATAAGGAATTTCGACACAGAACATCGGTTTCAAAAACCTAGAACTTCGTACCTAGAACTTAGTACTTCCTAAAAAAGTATCCTTGCCTCCTGCCCAAAATTTCTCAATTCTGTACGGATGCAAGAAAATCCCGTTCAGGACGAATCCAACATCATCGACGGTCCGCCACTCTGGGCCGTCCGCTACAAGGGCCCGATCATCGCCAGCGTCTTGATCGTTCTGGCCGTCATCATTGGATTCGCTTCATGGAAAGTCCGCGGTAACGTGCGTGAGACTCAGGCCGTCGCAGCGCTCCAGTCCGCCATCACCGTAGATAGCCAGTTGCAAGCCGCACGCCAATTTCTTGGAACCGACGCCGCCGCCGTTGCTTTGCTGGAGGCCGCTTCGGCCCAGTACGCCAAGAAAGATTTCGACGGCGCTGTGGGAACCTACCAGTTGTTCCTCTCCAACTACAAAAAGCATCCGCTGTCCAACGCCGCCCTGCTCGGCCAGGCCTGGGCGTTCGAAGCCTCGGGCAAAGCCGATGCCGCCCTGTCCAACTTTTCCGCCGTCGGGCTCCATCTTCCCGCTGACAATTACAACCCGGTCGGCCTGATCGAATCCGCCCGCATTTACCGCGACCGCAAGGATTACTCCGCCGCACGTCAGGCGCTCACCGATTGCGTCCGCGCCTATGGCAACACCTCCTACGGCGCACAAGCCAACGAATTGCTCAAAGAATTGCCCCAGAGCTGATTCCGGATTTCGCGCCGACTCATAAAAGGTCTTTATTTCAGCATTTCACCGGCCCACACTGTCGGAGGGAATGAAAGTTGTCTTTGCTCCAGATTGGCGCAAGGGAGTGCCTTATCAACGACTCTTGGCCGAGCACTTAACTGCTTACGGCGTTGAAGTCGTCTTCATGCAGGACTATCGGCGCGCCTTTCCGCTGTACCGCGGCTTGCGCAATTCCGGCACCGACATCGTCCATATCCACTGGCCTGAAGCTTACTGGCCCGTGCGCGGCAACCTGATCGATTACTGTCGGCTCTGGCGTTATCCGATCGACCTGCACCTGGCCCATTGTCGACACGCCATCGCTTACACCCTGCACAATCTCTGGCCGCATAATTCCTCACCGAACAAGCCCGGCATCAAGACCGCCGTCCGCGCGACACTCAAAACCGCCAACGTCATCTTCGCCCATTCCCAAAGTGCCGCAGACGAAGCCGTCTCCCTCTTCGACGTCGATCCCGCGAAATTCGTCATCATCCCCCACGGAGATCTCTCCCCCGATTTGGGCCCACCGCAATCCCCCACACAGGCCCGCGAACAACTTCATCTCGATTCCCGCCCTATCGCCGTTGTCTTCGGACGTATCGAGCCCTACAAGGGCATCGAAAACCTCATCATCTGGTGGAAACAAAACAAGCCCCAGGCACGCCTCTTCATACTGGGGGAAGCAACCCCCGAATACGCCCAATCCCTCACCACACTGGCCGATTCCAGTCCGGACATCACCTTCGCCTTCCGCCGCATCGGAGATGCCGAACTCGGCCTCTGGCTCTCCGCAGCGAATTGCGTCCTGTTCAATTACCTCCGCATTCTGACCTCCGGCGCTGCCTCTCTGGCCCGTTCCTGGGGCACTCCCATCCTCCTGCCGGAACGGCTCAATACCATCAATCTCGACGAACCCTTCCCGAACGTCTTCCGCTTCCACGATCTCGACAACGATTTCCCCTCCAAATTAGAACACGCCCTGACACTTTCGTGCGATTACGCCGCCGCCCAACCCTGGCGGGAAGGCATTTCCTGGAACCGGATCGCCCGCGATACAGCGGCTGCCTATCACAGAATTTTAGCAAATTAGGTAAATTGCCACGTCCATACACAAACCTTATCTCTCTTTTTAATTAACCTGTATTATGTGTGGAATAGCTGGATTTTTCAGTCCTCAAACGTCTCCCGCTGAAGCCAACCGGCTTCTCAACCGGATGTTGCGCGCCCTTGAACATCGTGGCCCGGACGGCAGCGGCAGTTGGAGCGAGCCGAAACTGGGTTTTCACTTCGGCATGCGCCGTCTCAGCATCATTGACCTCGAAGGCGGCCAGCAACCGATCTGGAACGAAGACCGCACCATTGGCATCGTGTTCAACGGAGAAATTTACAATTACATCGAACTCCGCCAGCAACTGGAAACCGCCGGACACCATTTCACCACCCAGAGCGACACCGAAGTCCTCGTCCACCTCTACGAACGTGACGGCGAAGCGATGTTCTCCTGCCTGCGCGGCATGTTCGGGCTTGCCATCTACGACTCGCGCCAACGCCAACTCCTCGTCGCCCGCGATCAGGCCGGACAAAAACCGTTTTTCTACTACCACGACACCAACCGTTTTGCCTTCGCCTCCGAAATCAAGGCCCTGCTCACACTCCCCTTCGTCCCCGACGAACCCAACCCCGACGCCTTTCTCGATTACCTCGCCTGGTCGTCTCTTCCCGCGCCCCTGACCCATTTCCGCCACATCTCGAAACTCCCCCCCTCTTCCTACATCAAAATCGCCTTCGACCGCCCCGGCGACTTTGACGTCCGCCCCTACACCTACCAATCCACATCGCCCGATTCCCCTCTTTCCGATCCCGAAGAAGCCGTCGCACAACTCGACGCCAGGCTCCGCGAATCAGCCATGCTCCACTTGCGGGCCGACGTCCCCATTGGCATCATGCTCAGTAGCGGCATGGACAGCCAGACCATCGCCTCCTACATGCAGGAAGTCCACCCCCAACAAGTCTGCTCCTTCACCGCCGACTTCCAGGGAGGTGCTTCCGAAATCAACGGCGCCACCGCCAGCGCCCACCTGATTCACTCCAACCATTTTCCCGTTCCCATTCAACCCGGTGACCTCGCCGACTCGCTGCCGAAAATCGCCTGGCACCTCGACGAACCGATCAACGACCCGGCAGCTTTTGCCGTACACAAAGTCTGCGAATTCGCCCGCTCCCACGTCAAAGTCCTCCTGGGCGGAGAAGGCGCCGACGAACTCTTTGCCGGCTACGAAAATCGCTATCAAGGCATTATGGAGAC
This sequence comes from Methylacidiphilaceae bacterium UBA1321, assembly GCA_002306945.1. Classification (GTDB taxonomy): domain Bacteria; phylum Verrucomicrobiota; class Verrucomicrobiia; order Methylacidiphilales; family UBA1321; genus UBA1321. The sequence continues at coordinate 13,874 of DBTH01000335.1, forward strand.
CGTCGAACGCTCCAACCGCATCCGCAAATGGGCCGGCTGGCTTCCTCACTCCCTTTCCGCTCCAAACTCCACGGCCATCGGACGCTTCCTGCGCCGCAGCCACCTCACCGAAGGCGAGGAAACGGTTGCCCTTCGCATGGAAGGATTCCCCGGAGATATTCGTAACCCGATCGAATTGATTCCCCAACACTACAATCATTTCGAAAATCGCGCTAGCTACTACTCTCAAATAACTTACGCAAAAAACAAAAACCCTCTCGAAACCTTGCTCCACCTTGACCGCTGCTGGGAATTGCCTGAAGTTCTCCTGGCCAAAGCCGACAGAATGAGCATGGCAGCATCAATCGAACTTCGATCACCATTTCTTGATGCGGAAATCCAAAAATTAGCCGATAGAATGGGCATGGGACTGAAGTTGCCAACCGCAGGGGCGGGCAAATGGATATTATTCAAATGCCTGCAGCGCCGTTTCCCCGGCTTCAAACGCCGCGAGAAACAAGGCTTCCCCGTGCCCTTGAGCGCCTGGCTCGCAGGCCCTCTGCGCCGACAAATCGAAAGCGAACTCTTCGATACCCAATCCGCCCTCTCCAGACTCATCGACCCGGCCCGCCTGCGCGCCGCCTGGGACGCCTTCCACCAGGGACGTTGCCCTGCCTATTTCATCTACGGCCTATGGCTCTATAACACCTGGCAGCGTGAATTTTCCAAGCGCATTCACTATTTGAAGACAGGTCCATGAACACCGTAAACAAGACACCCCAGGAGATCATCGTCGTCGTCACCACGCTGCCGCTGACACTCGATTGGGGTGAAACTCCCGAAAACACCACGGCTACCGTCACCCTCGGCGTTAAGCTGAGGGAGTACCTCCTGCGCCTCGGCTTTTCCAATTCCCAACTCCTGTCCATCGTCGTCAGCCTCCTGACCCAGGGCAAAATCCGCGTCGAATTCCGCAACAACGTCGAACGCATCACCCTCAAAAGCATGAACGACCGCATGCTCCGTCCCCAGGCCGTCACCCTCTTCGACAACTTCATCCAATCCATCTCCAACGGTGACCAGACCCCTTCCCCATCGGCCACCCAACGCATCATCGTCCAACAGCCCAAGCCGCCCCAATACCAAAACCTCCCCACCACACCACGGCGACTCTACTAGCCGGTTGCCAGACCTAAATTTTTTTGCAACTTCTTATTGCCAGCGGCTCAAAAGCCCATTATTCTCCCACACTCTGATCGAACCAGCCGTTTCGCTGCGTTCGACTCCGCAGCAAGAGGGGTCATAGCTCAGTTGGTAGAGCGCCTCAATGGCATTGAGGAGGTCAGGGGTTCGAATCCCCTAGGCTCCACCATTTAACTCTCGTTAAATGAAGCACTTGAGGAAGGCAAGCCACCCCATCAAAAGTGGCTGTAAACCAAAGACCGTCAAAAAAAAGTCCACGGTTACATAAAATCCCCTTCCTCCACACTTTCCGACATCGACTGGGGTAAACAGGGGTCTCCACCAAAGAATGGGGCGAAGGTCTATTGGGGATGCTTTTAGGGCGTTTCCTGTCATTTTTATGCCCTCCCTGTCGTTTCGACAACTTTTTAAAAATCCACGTAACTCACTGTAAATCCTTGAGTTAAAATGGGGTGGTCGACGGGACTCGAACCCGCAACAGCCAGAACCACAATCTGGAGCTCTACCATTGAACTACGACCACCATTTTCCGGTTCAACGCCCGCTTGGGCAGTGAAGGGATGAGGACTTTATAGCCAATTCTGAAAATCGGAAACCAAAAAATATAGAAAAATCAAAGGCACTTTTCACTTGCCTCCCCCGCACCCCATGGTGTAACCGTGAATCCGTGAAACTTTCCTTGCATTGGTGGCATTAGCAGACGGGCTCGCGGCTTCTCGCCGCGGTCGATCGCTTTTCCACCCTTGCGTCGAACTCTTTGCCCGATGATTCCAACCCTGAATCGTCGGGCTTTTTTTATATCCCAGACTGATCCCAAACCAAACCGACCTAAACATGGACCTTAACTTCAAATTCAACGCCGACGGGCTCATTCCCGCGATTGTTCAGCAGACCAACAACGAGAAGCCGACCGCTGGCCGCGTTGTGATGATGGCCTGGATGAACAAACTTTCGATTGAAAAGACGCTCGAAACGGGGTTCATGCACTACTGGAGCCG
>DBTH01000261.1:0-9106 GCA_002306945.1 Methylacidiphilaceae bacterium UBA1321
TCGTGCACAGAGAATGGAGGACTCTGTCCTCCAAACCTCCTGCTAAAGGAAATAATTTCCTTAAGAATCCTCATGAGCTTTTTCCTCTTTTTACGCAACATAAAAAGGGAAAAAGCCCTGTGGGGTTTCTAAAAGGTATCATACTCTTTAGCGGGGGATATGGGGGCAGCGCCCCCAGTCTTTGTGTGCACGATACTTTGAATTGATCTAACAGGCTGCTGAATGAGGGCTCTTATTTGGAAGCGTCAGGCTGGGCGACGAGTTTGGAGAGGTACTCGCGCAGAGCGGCGATTTCCTCATCGGTGCCGACCAGTGGCGGCATGAATTTTTTGTAGGGAGAGTCGTCCTGATTCTTGTGGAGCATGTCGAGGATATTGCCGATGGCTTTTTCGTCGCGTCCGGCCAGGAGTCCCTTGATGGGGCGGTAACCGTCGAGGGTGTGGCAGGCCATGCATTGGCCGTAGAACATGCGCTGGCCGATTTCGAGATGGCTGGCACCTTCGATCGGTTTCCACGGCGAATGGGTGAGGTACCCTTCGCGGTTGAAGGTTTCGACTTCGGTTTTGCGGACGCCGTTGGAGTACATCCAGCCGTTAATGACGTAGGGTTTTCTCAACATTTCGCGAACGCTCTCAGTCGAACCGGTGGCGACGAGGGCCAGCAGCAGGACGGAGAGGGCGTGGCCGAATTTGAAATCGCGCGGGCTCTGGTAAGCGAGGCAGTAGACGACGCCGACAATGGTGGCGGAGGTCATGATGGAGATCAGGGCCATGCGGGTGACTTGGGTGAAAGCGCCAGGTCCGATGGTCGAAATACCCAGATGCATCAGGTCGCGTTGGGCGGCGGGCACCTCGTAGAGATACCAGAGGAAGAAAATCGGCATGAGCAGGAACGCGGGCAGGAGCCAGCGGGCCGACCAGCGGATCATTTCGCGTTTGACCTTGCCCTCGGTCTCGCCGTCGAGACGGCTGAAGACGACGAGCGAATAAATCCCTGCCAGGGAGATGCAGACCAGCGTGCGCAGGCCGAGACTGGGCCAGTAGGTCGGGTTGAAGAAGGCGTTGAAGAATACCTCGGCTTCGCGACCACTGCCCACCGTTTGGAGCCAGACAGCGCCGGGGGTGAGCATGAAGGTGAGGATGCCGTTGATGATGACGAGGGTGAGGAAGGAGGCGATGCCGTAGGCGTAACCGAGGCGGAGGTGGGTTTTGTCGGGCAGGCGGTTCCAGGTGTAGTAGTAGGCGGCGGCGATGGTCAGTTCGACCATGAAGACGACCCATTCGATGGCCCAGCCGAAGACGAAGTTGTGGATGAGCGTGCTGGTGCCTTCGGGGCTGGCCAGTCCGATGGCAAACCAGATGCCGACACCGGTTGTTGCTCCGAATACGCCGGTGAGGATGAGAAAGAATTTCGAGTAAGCCTGCAGTTTCGGGAACCAGTCCCGGCGCCCTTCCTTGAGGGCCTTGGCCTCGGCCAACGCGAGGAAAAAGCCGCCGCCCACCGCGAAATGCGAGATGAGGACATGTATGATGGCGATGGCGCCGATCACCCAAACGGTTCCGAAGATGGGTACTTCCCAGACTGGATAATTCATAAACGCTTAGTGGGTCGCCGGGGGCAGTACGGCGTAGCCCCAGATTGTGGTTGCAAGGAGGATGAACAGGGCCAGGAGGCCAAAGTAGGTGGCCAGTCTCGACCGTCTCCCGTTTTTGCTGCTCGGGTCGATGAACGGAATCAAAACCCAGAGGATGAGGCCGAGGTTGAAGACGGCCAGTCCGATGAATTCGCCGAGTTCGCCCGGGAACCATTGGCCGAAAATTTTCAACACCTGGAATGAACTCATGAAGTACCATTCGGGGTGAATGTCCATCGGCGCCGGTTTCAGCGCATCGGCTGCCGGCCCCAGACCCCACGGGAAGAGCGCGGCCATGAGAGCCAGCACGTTGAGGGCGATCAGCCACATGGCCAGATCCTTCATGGCGAAGTTGGGGAAAAACGGAACCGATTTGCGTTCCGATTCCGGTTTCTGCTCTTCGCTTTCCGGGATCGACATGCCGTGCTTCTGCACGAGATAGAGGTGGAACATGAGGAGCGGAATGAACAGCGCCGGCAGCACCACCACGTGCAGGGCAAAGAAACGCGATACGGTGAAGGCGCTGACCTCGGGGCCGCCGCGGATCAGCGAAGCGATCCAGGGACCGACTTCCGGAATGACCGTCGGGATGCTCAAACCGACCTTCGTTGCGAAGTAGGCGAGATCGTCCATTGGCAGAAGATAGCCGCTGAAGCCGAAGATCATTCCCAGCAAGAGTAACCCGACGCCACTCCACCAGGTGAATTCACGCGGGCCGCGGTAGGCCTTGAGGAAAAAGGTGGAGAACATGTGGACAAAGGCTGACGCCAGCATCAGGTTGGCCGACCACGAATGCGCCGAGCGGATGAGCCAGCCGAACTTGATGTCGTAGGTGATTTGCCGCACCGACTCGTAGGAGGATTCTCCCGGATGATAATAGATGAGCAGGAGCACGCCGGAGAAACACATCACGATGAAAAAGAACAGCGTGATGCCGCCCCAATAATACCAGAACGAATGCCGATGTTCGGGCACGCGCTTCTTGAGAGCAAGCTGCACGATGGGTTCCAGCCCCAGGCGTTCATCCGCCCAGTTCCAAATTTGATGTAACAGGATCGATGACCCTGTGGATTTAGGCTCGGGTGACGATGACTTTTCCATCGGTAATCTCCACTTTATAAGGTGCCAGCGGTTTCGGCGGCGGGCCACTGATATTGGCTCCTGTCCGGGCGTCGTAGGTGCCTCCATGACACGGGCAGAATATGACTTTCTTTTCGGGTACGTAACCGGCCGTGCAGCCCAGATGGGTGCAGACCGCGCTCATGGCCGACCAGGTATCGTCATCATGGTGAATGAGAATGGACGGTTTCGAGCCGAAGCGGAACATCAGCGCGGTGTTTTTGGGAAGCGAGGCGGCCTGGGGCAAGGTCACTTCATTGACTGCGGCGGCCATGGCGGCTTGCTCGACAGGCGAAGCGAGATATTGGTAGACGGGATAACCGATCGCTCCGGCATAACAGGCTCCGACTCCGGCGGCCACCACTTTGATGAAACCACGACGACTCAGGAGATCGTCACTGGCCTCGTTGTCCACCTGGGGTTGCGATTCGTCACTCATAATTTTCCTCCACGGTTCTGGCCTGGCACACCACACTCAACACCCACAGCAGCACGGCGGCTCCCACCACGGCTGACCCCAGGAAAAGACCGACCACCAGCCAGTTCGTATTTACCGTACTCTGCCAGACATCGAATCCCTTGTAGCCGAGCGTCACGTCCCGTACCTGGTCGCGGATAATGACGTAAGCGGCCACTGCCACGGCGGGCGGCGCAACGGTCAATACACCCCGCGCCAATGTCCAGCGTTGCGGTTGTTTCACTAACGTCAACGCTCCAATCAGGCTGGCCAGAACCGCAACTACCCATGTGGCGAGCAATGTGCTGAACAAGCTCGAACCGGTCAGGGCTGCGCGGACGAAATCCGGTTGCGATTGAAACGCCCACACACCCGCCGCTAAAAGCAAAAGCAACCCGGTCAGTCCGCCTAAACCACCCGCCTGGCGAAGATAGGACTTTACCTCGTCCTTCAACGCCTGTTTGGTGGCGTAAAGAGCCATGGCCAAACCGCCGAATCCGAGCGACGCCGCCATCATCAACAGAAACCGCGGCGTCCGGGTCGGATCGTAGGGCGGGAAATTCGTGCCTCGCGCCGTGACATCGTACATGCCATGCCAGACTTCCGGAGTGAGCATCAATGTCATCACCGTCGAATAAATCTTTCCGACATACATGATGCATATCAGGGAAAGAATACCCCACGGCCACCAGGCTTTCCCCTGAGTCGATAATTTCCCCGCGTGATAGAGCAGGAAATAACCGGTCATAAGAGCGAAGATTATCCCGAACCAGTACGGCCCCACCAAAAGCGAACCCGTGTACAAGGCGCGTCCATAAAGCACCTGTGTGAAGAGTAGTGGCGGCACGCCGAGATTGATCACATAGGTCATCAAAATGGGCAACCGGGACAGAGCCACCCCTGACGCGGCGACTTGAACGGGCGATTTTTTCAGATGTCCGAGCCAGTTCCACAAAATGGCCAGAACCAGTCCTCCCACCAGAATGTGCACGAAGAGGAAGTGGAGCGTCAGAGTCAAATCCAGGAAAAACTTGAAAAATCCAACCGGTGCTGGCAGCGGAATCGGATCGATATGTGGGAAGGGATAGGACATGAAAGCAACTCCTGTTAAAAAGCCACGCTAATGTCAATTAGTAGAAATCCAAGTAAAATGAGAAAATCAGATCATAAGAAATATTTTATATAATATAGAAATTCTAATGGCTTCCGTTCGTTGTCTCCAAGGCGAAAACAGCGACAGACTTTTTTCGACGGAAAACGATCATCCCCGATGAGTCGGCAACCTGTCAGAGCAAATGCACGGGCATGTCCGGAGCTGCTTTGGCAACGGCAGTCGGAGCGGCAGTAATGGCATGCGTCGGCGCAGCGGTGCCAGAGCGGCGGATGTGTTGTTTGCGCCAATGGGTCGGGGTGCTGCCGGTGCGCAATTTGAAGAAGCGGGCGAAGTAGTTGGCGTCGTCGATGCCGATTTGCGCGGCGACGGCGGCGACGGACAGATCGGTGTGGGTGAGGAGGTCGCAGGCTTGTTCGATGCGGTTTTTCCCGGCGAGTTTCTTCGGCGAGATTCCGGTCTGTGCCTTGACGCGGCGGTAGAGCTGGAAGCGGGACAGTTTCAATTCGTCGGCGAGGCCGTTGCCGCCGATGCGGGTTTCCGGTTTGAGCCGGAGCCGTTCTTCGATTTGCGAGATGGTTTCCATTAATATTTCCCCTACGAAAAAACGGTCCGGTTACAATTCCGCAGCCGCTTCGGCCGCGGTGGCGGTGTTGGCCATGAGCATGGCGATGGTCATCGGGCCGACGCCGCCGGGGTTGGGTGTGACGTGGCCGGCGACTTCGCTGACGGCCTTGAAATCGATGTCGCCGACGAGGCGGTAGCCGCGCGGGTCGGCAGTGTCGTTGACGCGGTTGACGCCGACGTCAATGACGGTGGCGCCGGGTTTGACCATGTCGGCCTTGACGAATTCGGCCTGGCCCATGGCGGCGATGAGGATGTCGGCGCGGCGGCAATGTTCGGCGATGTCGCGGCTGCGGGAGTGGAGGAGGGTGACGGTGGCGTTGGCGTTTTTGGCTTTCTGCACGAGGATGGCCGCCATCGGTTTGCCGACGATGTTGCCGCGGCCGAGAATGACGACGTGGGCTCCTTCGGTGGAGATTTTGCTGCGGATGAGCAGTTCGTGAATGCCCGCGGGCGTGCAGGGTTTGAAGCCGCCCGGTTCGCCGAGGAGGAGCTTGCCGACGTTGACAGGGTGGAAACCGTCGACATCCTTGTTCGGCAGGACGGTGGAGAAAATCCGGGTTTCGGAAATATGTTTGGGCAGGGGAGCCTGGACGAGGATGCCGTGGACGCCGGCATCGGCGTTGAGTTTGGCCAGCAGGACGAGGAGTTCGGCCTCGGAGGTTTTTTCCGGCAGGACGATGGTTTCAGACTTGATGCCGAGTTCCTGCGCTTTTTTGCCTTTCATGCGGACATAGGATTGCGAGGCAGGGTCTTCCCCGACGCGGACGAATGTCAGGCCGGGAACGATCCCGCGGGATTTGAGGACAGAGACGCGCGCTGCTGTTTCCTGGTGAATGGCTTGGGCGATCGCCTTGCCGTCGATGAGTTGGGCCTTGGGCATAACCCCACTATGAGACGGGTTAAAAGCGGAAAAGTCAATTCAACGCCGTCGGGAATTTCAGGGACAGGCTGCTAACCCCAATGCAGTTAACTTAAGGCCATTTGACGAAATTAACGAAAAAAAGAACAAGGGGAAGCGGAGAGCTTATCAGAAAGTTGAAAAATCAAGAGTGACAGTATGTACTTCTGATAAAATTCTATGAAGCCTTTCGTTAATTTTGTAAAAAAGCATTTTGGTTCTGACGCCCCTGCCAGCGAACCGGGAAGCTCTTGATCGGCTCGACAAAGCCCGTCACTACATGATGCGCGGGAAAAAGAAGATTGAATGCCAGCACCAACGGCAGACTGCGCCAAATCCATTGGGGGTGGACTCTCCAGCCGAGGACAATCCCCAGAAACGCCACGGGAAGTAAGGCCGAAACCGACCGGCTCAAGTCCCCGGCCAAGATGAAATGAACCGCTAGTGTTGCCGCCATCCCATAAGTCAGCAAGCGGTAGCGCCAACCGGCTCCGGGCCGACAAACCAAAACCAACAGCATGCCCACATAGAGCCATCCCGCCCGGAACCCTTCCCAGATCCCCCACACCAGTTGTCCCGCAATCCCGGGCGAAAGGTGCATGCCAAAACTATTCACCGTCGAACTGTTGTCGGCGTGCAGAACAATCAACATGACCCGCAACAACACCCACGGCACCGTCGCCAGGGCGGTCAGGATCACTTCGCTCCGCCACTGGCGGCGGTCATAACCCGGAAATCCTTCCAAATAAAACGACCGCACTATCAGCGCCAGCGGCAAGGCCACGATAAACCGTTCGTCCACCCAGGGCGTCAACAGACACGCACCCAACAAAACCAACCGTGACCTCATGAAAGCCGCGCAAAGCAGCCCCATCACATACCACGAATCAAAATAACAAAGCCAGCCGCACGACGTGAAAAACCACGACGTCGTCCCCAGCACTAATGACGAGCACGCGGCCACTTCCCGGCAGTGTGTTTCCAGAAAGATAAGATGTGCCATCAACCCCAGCACCGCCGCCGCCCCGATAAAAGGCAGGCTCATGTACGCCACCGGGGAAAGATGCAGGGCATGGCCCGCCAGGGGGAAAAGCAGTCGCCAGCGGATCACCTCGTTGCTCGGATTGCGCTTGAAGGCAAAGGGACTCCTTAATTGGTCGAGAGAATCGATTGCCCGGTTCAATTCCGGGTAAGGATGGGTAGCGGGGTTGCCAACCCCCATCCAGTTTTCCAAATTCGGGCTGTAACAAAAATTAATCAGCAGGAATCCGCCGATTGCCACCAGAATGAGAAAGAAAGGATACGGGAGCCGATCCAGCACTTTGCCCAAGTCTTTCATTTCACACGAGATTAGATCTCAATGCATGACAGGGCAAGGCGTACCCGGCAAAACTTGCGGGGGTCGGAATTGCCGATGGGTCAATTTTTCCGTAGAAGAACGGAAAAAACTGCTAAATTTAGTTCGGACGTCACCGATAATCATCCATAGAGTTCGCATGAGGCGGACAGAAGTACCAGCAGCCCAGGATTACTCAGGTAATCCGTGCAGGGACGCCAGGGTGGAAGAATAAAAAGGAAACCACTTATGGCCACTATTGGAACAAATGTCGGAGCTCTGAACGCCTCCTTCTATCTGACACAGAATACCAATGCTCTCAACAAGAGCATCCTACGCCTTTCTTCCGGTAGCCGATTGGCCGACCCGGTCGATGACGCCGCCGGTGTAGCCGTGAGCGGAAAATTGACCGCGACGACGAGCCGCCTGGCTGCCGCCTCGGAAAGCGCCTCCAATGTCATCTCTTTCGGCCAGACCGCCGACGGCTTCCTCAGCACCATTCAGCAACAGCTTACCCGCATGAGTGAACTCGCCGAGCGTGCCACCAACGGCGCCTTCGGTTCCTCCGACCGCGCCAACTACGCCGTCGAATTCGATAATCTCAAGAAGCAGATTGATTCGATTTCAGCCAACGCGCAGTTCAATAGTTCCAACCTCTTCACCACCGTGCCGATCACTTCGGCCATTGATGCCCTTGGCACGACCGATACGTTGCGTCTTGCCAGTTTGAGCACCGATTCCGGCACCACTACCGAAACGCAGTTGTTCCTCGACATTTCCTCCCTGTCGGTGACCGACACCACCAGCGCCACGGATGCCATCAACCGTCTCAACGTCGCCATTGAGACGGTCACGACCCAGCGCGCCTCGATCAACGCCGACATCGCCAAGTTCAACTTCCACATCAGCAATATCAGCACGGAAAATGTCAATGTGCAGTCGGCCAACGGTCGCATCAAGGATCTCGACATCGCGGCCGAATCGACCCAGCTCTCCAAGGAAAACGTCCTGGTGCAGGCCGCCACGTCAATGTTGTCTCAAGCCAATACTTCCCAGCAGGCCGTTTTGAATCTCTTGAAATAATCGCGCGTAGTTGAAACGAGTGAAGTCGGTCACGGCGTTTTGTGAGAATGGCGGGATGGAAGGCCATTCTCTTTTTTTGTCCCGACTCCGATGAAAAAAACGAACAGGGAAAAATCTGCACGGTTGTCCGAAATCCCTGTCAGTTTCTTCCCAAATAGGCCGATTCCACTAGATTATGTTCGACGCAATTTCTCTTTGGCGCTGGCTCCTGCTGGCCTTTTTTTTCGCCGCACTGGGCGCGCTCTGGTGGTGGTCGAAAGCGGGAGAACTCAAGGAGTTGATGTCGGGCAAACGCAAGGAGCCGCGCCTGAAAGTCGTCGAGCGCCGTTACCTCTCTCCGAAGGCTTCCGTGTTCCTCGTCGAAGTGGACGGTCAATCCTATCTTCTGGCGCAATCCGGCACTTCCGCCGCCTGGCAGCCGTTGCCCCAGCCGCCCCACGCCGCTCCGGGGCTATCGGGAGGTGCTTCGTGAACACGCCGCGGCTTCCCTTCCTTCGTGTTGTGGCGCTTTTCATGATAGTGCTGGCGGTTGTCACCGCCGGAGCCTCGGCCGCACCGGCTGCGTCAACGCCGGGATCGTCCCCACTCTCAGGACTGGACAATATCCAGTTCAACGTGACGACGGGCAAGGGCGGTGCGACGGGGGGATTGAGCGTCAATCTGCAACTGCTGATGCTCTTCACGGTGTTGAGCCTGGCTCCGGCCATTCTCATCATGACGACTTCGTTTGTGCGGATCATCGTGGTGTTGTCCTTCCTGCGCTCGGCGTTGTCGATCCAGCAGCCACCCAGTCAGGTGATGATTTCCCTCGCTCTTTTCCTGACGGCCTTCGTCATGGCGCC
>DBTH01000261.1:9354-9717 GCA_002306945.1 Methylacidiphilaceae bacterium UBA1321
CCTGACGGCCTTCGTCATGGCGCCGACTTTCGACACGATCAATAAACAGGCGTTGACGCCGTTGCGCGAAGGAAAAATCCAGGCCGACGAAGCCTGGGATCGCGGCTCGCTCCCGCTCAAGACCTTCATGCTCCGGTACGCGAGGGAAAAGGAGTTGAAGCTCTTCATTGATCTGTCGACGACCGAGGTGAAGGTCGACAGACCGGAAGACCTGCCCCTCAACATCGTCATTCCCGCCTTCATGCTTTCGGAACTCAAAACGAGCTTCCAGATGGGCCTGCTGATTCTGCTGCCCTTCGTGGTGATCGACATGGTTGTGGCGTCGGTGCTGATGTCCCTGGGTATGATGATGCTGCCGCCGAC
>DBTH01000288.1 GCA_002306945.1 Methylacidiphilaceae bacterium UBA1321
ATTCACCGAGGAAGAACAGCGCGAATTTCATCGAGGAATATTCGGTGTGGTAGCCGCCGACGAGTTCGGTTTCGCACTCGGGGAAGTCGAACGGGAGGCGGTTGGTTTCGGCGAAGGCGGCGATAAGGAAGGTGATGAACGAGACGAATACGCAGGGCCAAAGCAGCCATTGCGTCCAGTCGAGCCGTAACGGGAGGAGGAGCCAGCCGTGCGTAGCCTGATAGGAAACGATCTTGGAAAGATTGAGTTCCTGAAAGATGAGGAAGAGCGGGATGACTGACAGACCCATCGAGACTTCGTAGGAAATCATCTGGGCGGTGGTGCGGACGCTGCCGAGGAAGGGATACTTCGAGTTGGATGACCAACCGGCCAGGACGATGCCGTAAACGCCGAGTGAGGCGATGGCAAAGGCGAAGAGGACACCGACGTTGATATTGGCAATGACGCCCGGAGCGGGGATGTTGAGGAGGAAGTTGAAGGGTTCGCTGAAGGCGATATGGATCGGCACCAGACAGGCGTAGGGGACGATGCAGATGGTGATGATGGAGGGAGCCATCGCCAGCGCCGGAGCGAGAATGAAGTAGAACTTGTTGACGCCCGCCGGGGTGAATTCCTCCTTGAGTAGGAGCTTGAGCGAATCGGGAATCGGCTGGCCGAGACCGAGCAGGCGCCAGGTCGGGATGGTGAAGCCGAGGATGGTGACACCGCTGAGCGGAAGTCCGGTGCGGTTCGGGCCGACGCGATCCTGAATGGCCGCGCTGAAACGGCGTTCGGCGACGACCGAATAGGAAACAAAACCGAGCATGACGCAGACGACGACGACGGTTTTGACCAGGCTCAGGAGGATGAGACTGACAATCGGCCAGACGGTGAAAGTGCCGATCTGGATCGCATAGCCGCTGACGGCAACGGAATTGGCGGCTTCATTGAGTTGAGCAAAGGTCTGGCTGTTGACAATTTGTCCGAGCACCGAGGCGCCGGCAGTCAAGACGTTGGATAAATTCGTAAGCATGGCGTTTCCCCTAACTTGAAATTATGCGGTTGCGGCGAGTTGGACTCCCAGGTCGCCAATTTTGTCCAGACTCAGGCCGGACAGGGCCGGCGTGGCCGCCGCCAGCGCCTTGAACACCTCGTCGATGTTCTGGAAGCTGTTGTCGCCGGTGAGGACGAAGCGGAGCTTGAGCAGGATTTCGAAATCGTCCTTCGACTTGTCGGGAACGGCGATGGCCTTGTTGAGGCGTTGCAGGCGACCCGCGCCGTTGATGAGCGAACCGCGCTTTTCGGCAAAGCTGGCACCTGGCAGAACGAAGTGCGCGACGTCGGTGGCGTGGCTCTTGAGAATCTTCTGTGCAATGAGCAGGTCGAGCTTGGCCAGCGTCGATTCGGGGATGGCGGCGTCGCCAACGGGATCTTCGTGCAAGACGTAGAGCGCTTTGATGCGACCGGATTCGATTCCGTCCTTGATCGCGGCGAGGTTCTTGCCGTCGTTGGAAATCTTGAAGAGTTTTGCGCCCGCAGTGTTGGGGTTGAGATCGGCGCTGCGGAGAATGCCGTCGGCTTCGCCGGTGCGAGTGACAACATCGGTGAGCACGGCGTTGCCGCCGAGAGCCTTGCGGATTTCGGCCAGGAGGAAAAGTTCTTCATTGGTCAGGCGGGCCGAACCGATGATGGCGATTTGCTCAGGCTTGTAGCCCTTGAGACGGTCACCGATCTGGGCGAAAGCGTCGGCCCATTCGACTGGAAGCGTGGTGGTGTTGACGCGCGCGGTCGGCTGGGTGAGGCGTTCCTTGGAGTGGATGTAATGGAAAGCGAGACGACCCTGATCGCACAACCACTGGGAATTGACTTCCTCGTTTTCGCGCGGGGTGAGGCGGTAGACGATGTTCTCGCGGCTGCCGACGAGGACATTGCAACCGGTGGCGCAACCCGTACAGAGACTCTTGGTTTCCTTGAGGAACCAGACACGCATCTGGAAGCGGAAATCTTTGCTGGTGAGCGCACCGACGGGGCAGATGTCGACGGTGTTGAGGGAGTAATTGTTGTCGAACTTCTTGTCCGGATGCACGGCGAGCGTGGTGTGACTGCCGCGCTCGGTGAAGCCGAGGACGTCATCGTGAACCATTTCGCGCGAGAAACGGATGCAACGCGAGCACATGATGCAGCGTTCGTCGTCGAGGATGATGTTCTTGCCGATGTCGACGTGCTTGGGCTTATGTTCCTTGTGTTCGACGAAACGGCTGGTCGGGTTGCCGAACTCGACGGAGAATTCCTGGAGCTTGCACTCGCCGGCCTGGTCGCAGATCGGACAGTCGAGCGGGTGGTTGATGAGGAGGAATTCCATGACCGACTTGCGGCATTCCTGAACGATCGGCGAATCGGTGCGTAGGCCCATGCCCTCGGAGATATTGGTGGCGCAACCGATTTGCGGGCGCGGCATCCAGTTGATTTCGTTGTGGCCGTCGGGGCCGATGACCGGCTTGCGATCCGGGCCCATCTTGGGCAGGCCCATCTCGATGAGGCACATGCGGCAGTTGCCGGAGATGGAGAGCTTCGGGTGATAGCAGAAATGGGGGATGAATTTGCCGACGCGGCGGGCAGCTTCAACGGCGTTGAGGCCCTTGGGCAATTGCACCCACTTGCCGTCGATCTGCACATTGAGCAACGGGGCGTCAGCCGGGGTGATGTCGTGATTAAAGGGATTTTTGCTGTATGACATGGCAATTTACTCTTTGGATTTAAGATCACGTCTTTGTTCCTGCTTACCGAGAACAAATACAGTGACAAGGCCAACTATCGTAGAACCACCGAGAACACCGCCTACCCACGGATATCCCGCAATAGTGACGGCTACCGAGCCGATAAGGAAAGCCAGCGCGATGCGGTAACCAATTTTTTGGCCTTCAGCACTTTCTTGTTGTTGGGAAGGGATGACAATTTCTTCCATTTTAATGCGATGCTTTAATTGTGTTTCTGTCATCGAAAGAATTCGTTCAGCGGCACCGGGAAGCACGGCATTGTATTTGGCAAGCTCCTCCGCGGGTGGCAAAGAACCGGAATAGGAAGTTACGGAGACAGCTTGCACAACCTCCGCAACAAGCCTCAGAGCCTTTGGTTTGACTTCCTCTGGTATTTGCTGCAAAGCCTCCGGAGCAGTTTCGGTGACAACTTGCTCAATAGTTTTGTGAGAACCCTCACTCATGCTTTTGAGGATTGAAATTTATCACTACTCATAAAATCAAAGCGCAGTTGCGGTTCATTTTCCTTCTTGAATGTCGCGATCACCGAACGCAAATCTTGTCCGACCATTTTCCAATCCGAAGCGATGGCTTTAGCATCAGCTTCCTGAGGGGTGCGTGAGAAATTGTAGCTGTAGCTGCTCCCTGCAATATTGAAGATGGTTCCCATTCCAGTTAAAAAACTGGAGCGAGGCATTAGAAAATCAGTACGGATTTTATTCATAGCTCTTATCTCTACTTAAGCTTAGCTGAAACAAGCTTTGGAGCAATATTGGGATTCATGGGTGAGTTCCTGATAAAATCAGTTATTTTGCTTCGGACCGCTACCGGCGCGGCCCTTGGCTTCGAATTCGGGCTTGAACTTGGCGACGAAACTTTGCACCGGCCACGAGCAGGCTTCGCCATGGGCGCAGATGGTGCGACCGGCAACGTTGTCGGCCACGCTCTTGAGCAGGGCGACGTCTTCGAGGCGGCCCTGGCCGTCGGCGAGGCGGCGGGTGATTTTCTTCATCCAGAGCGAACCTTCGCGGCAGGGCGTACATTGGCCGCAGGATTCGTGGGCGTAAAATTCGGAGATATTGGCGATGCAACTGACGATATCGCGGCTGTCGTCGATGACGATAACTCCGCCGGAACCGGACATGGAACCG
The DNA here is from genome assembly GCA_002306945.1 of Methylacidiphilaceae bacterium UBA1321. Taxonomy (GTDB): domain Bacteria; phylum Verrucomicrobiota; class Verrucomicrobiia; order Methylacidiphilales; family UBA1321; genus UBA1321. The sequence continues at coordinate 3,887 of DBTH01000288.1, forward strand.
ATTGCGGCCAGGGTGTCGAAATCCATCGGGACGTCCTCAAGCTTGAGTTCGCGCTCGGCCATGGTGCCGTCGGCCTGCTTTTGCTTGAATTTGTAGACTTCGCCTGCGCGGAGGACTTTGGACGAACTGCCGCCGGGGATGACGGCCTGGAGTTTGCGTCCGGGTTTGAGTCCGCCGCAGACCTCGTAGATGAGTTGGCCGAGGGTGATCGCGCCGACTTCAAATTCGTGGTAGCCAGGTTTGACGATGTCTCCGCTGATACCAATGATGCGGGTGCCTGTGTTGTTCGGTTTGCCAATCCTGGCGTAATTGGCACCGCCCATGGCAATGATGTGTTTGACGTTGCAGAGGGTCTCGACGTTGTTGACGATGGT
>DBTH01000044.1 GCA_002306945.1 Methylacidiphilaceae bacterium UBA1321
TGGAGGATTACCTTTTGGATTTATTCTATCCCTTCCTGAGTTCTTGATAAAATCATTGTCTTTTAATTCCTTAAATTCCGTTAATTCCGTCTAAAACTGCCCTCCGCCTTTTCCCCGTAAATTTCCGTCCGTCCTTCGTTAATTTCGTCAAAAGCCTTTTTCTCTTCGTAAATTTCGTCTAGGATTTTTTCTCTTTTTACAAACAGGAAGAAACAAGATGTCTCTCTACATTGTCATGGGTGTCTCCGGCTGCGGCAAGAGCACCGTCGCGCGGAAACTCGCCGAATCGTGCGGCGGCACCTGGCTGGACGCCGACGATTTTCATCCCGGCTCAAACAAGCTCAAAATGTCCGCCGGAATTCCCCTCACCGACGAAGACCGCAGCCCCTGGCTCGCCATCCTCAACGCCAAACTCCGCTCGGCAATGGGCGGCGACAAACCCTTCTTCCTCGCCTGTTCCGCTCTGAAGCAGAAATACCGCGACCGCCTCGCCGACGGCCTGCCCTCCCTCAACTTCGTCTATCTCAAAGGCTCGTTCGAACTCATCCACTCGCGCATGTCCGCCCGCACCGGACACTTCATGCCCGCCGCCCTGCTCGAAAGCCAGTTCGCCGATCTCGAAGAACCCAAAGACGCCATCGTCCTCGATATTTCCAAAAGCATCGACGAGATGATCGGACAATTCCGCGCCGCCAGAGCCGTATCCCGATAAAATTCGACTCTGAAATCGAAGTTTTCTCTCCCGCTTCGCGTCGCGTGGGTGCAGGGCGGATTGGCCCTGCTTGACAAGCTATGCGTCACATGCTACATGTGTAACTAAGATGACTGGATTTCAGGAATTCCTTCCCTTCCGTGTCGAGTTGAAACCGGGCGAACCGATTTCCAACCAGCTCGTCTACGCCATTGAGAAGGCCATTCTCTCCGGCTTGCTCAAACCCGGCAGCCGTTTCCCCTCCATCCGCGCCATCAGCCAGGACTTGCGCATTCATCCCAACACCACGCAGAAAGCCATCACCGCCCTCATCAACGAGGGCTTTCTCGAAGTCCAGCCCGGCATCGGCACCCTCGTCGCCTCAAAACTTCCTGCCACCAGCCGCAACGCCGAAATCCTCGAAGGCGAATCGGAACGCCTCATCTTGCAGGCCAAACGGATGCGCGTCGGTCTCGACGACTTGAAAAAAATACTCGAACGTCAATGGAACAAACTCTCCAGCGATTAACCCGGAACACCACACCATGAACCCGATCATCGAAATCGACAATTTCCTCTACCGCTACGGCAACGTCACCGCCGTGCAGAACCTCTCCCTGCAAGTTCCCGAGGGCAGCGTCTACGCCTTCCTCGGCACCAACGGCGCAGGCAAGACCACGACCATCAAGGCGCTGCTCAATCTCCTCGGCCCCATCGGCGGGAACCTCAAGGTCTTCGGCATACCGAGCAGTCAACTCGGCCCGAAGGAACTCGCCCAGATCGGTTACGTTTCCGAAAGCCAGAAGCTGCCTGAGGAACTCACCGTCAAGGAACTCATCGACTATTCCCGCGCGATTTATCCCACATGGGATGACGATTTCTGCAGTCGGCTGCTCAACACGCTTTCGCTCCCGCTCGACCGCAAGATCTCGCAGTTCTCGCGCGGAATGAAGATCAAGGCCGCGATGCTCGTTTCGCTCGCGTACCGGCCACGATTACTCGTCCTCGACGAACCCTTCAGCGGTCTCGACCCGCTCGTGCGCGATGAATTGATCCAGGCGCTCATCGCCCTCTTCGAACACGAAAACTGGACCATGTTCATCTCCTCCCACGACATCGACGATGTCGAACGCCTCGCAGATTGGGTCGGGATCATTGATGCCGGACGCCTCCACATTTCAGGGTCATTAGACGATCTCCACGCCCGGTTCAAACGCATCGACATCACCCTGCCCGACGGCATTGCCGACCGCAGTCACCTCCCCGCCGATGCGCTCCAACCTGAAATCATGGGCGGTTCCGCCCGCTGGATCGATCCGCACTTCACCAGCGAAGCCGATCTCCAGCGCCGAATCGCGGAACGTTTCCCGCAAGGCACCCGCGTCAACGCCTCGCCGCTTTCCCTGCGTGACATCTTCGTCGTCACCACCCGCGCCCTTCACCAAAATAACACTTCCGTCCTATGAACATCCTTCTCGCCCACATCAAGAAAGACGCCATCACCGTCCGCAAGCTGCTCTACGTCTGGGCAGCCTTCGTCGGAATCGACCTGGTTTTCGGAATCGCAACCCATGCCCTCCACATTTCGCCCAAGGAATTATCCCCACAGGGCGCGGCCTGGTTCATGGCAACCATTTTCAGTTTGCTTATTGGAATCATCTCAACCCTTCTATTTCAAGCGGTCGTTCTCATGCTGCTCATCGTCCGCATCATCCAGACCGATTCCCTTATCGATCCCGACGCCTACTGGCGCACCCGACCCATCGCGCGATTGAATCTTCTGAAAGAAAAAACACTCTTTACCGGATCGCTCGCCATCGCCTCTGCCCTGGCCGTCTTCGCCCTCGGCGTTCAATCCAACAACCTCGATCCAAAGTTTTATCTACCCCTGTTCCTCGGCCTCGTCGCCTTCGCCGCCATCACAAAGAATCTCTCCAACCTGATCCTGACCTTTCTCGGATTCACTATCGGAGCGCACATCCTGTCCGGGGTCGCCCTCTCCATCCTGCGCTACCTGGTGAGCATCACCGGAACGACCCAATCCATTTTCCCCATTCACTCCGCCAATGCCGCTTCAGCGGGAGCCTTTGCCGTCTATACGCTCGGATTCCTCGTCATCATCGCCCACCAATATCTCACCCTCCAAACCCGGCGCTCGCAAATTCTCCTCGGATTGACCCTCTTCCTCGCCGCGTTCGCATCGAATTTTGGATGCCGCTTGTACCAAGCCGCCATACGATCCCCTTTCCTCATCACGACACAAAAAAACCGCCGTGGTTCCGGTTGCCCGGTTCCACGACGGTTTTTTGATGCAAACAACTAAAAGCTTTTCAGCAATTAGAAGCGGCCGCCACGGTTACCACCACGGTTGCCGCCACCGGAGAATTCACGGCGGGGACCACGGGATTCCATGGGACGGGCTTCATTGACGGTCAGATCGCGGCCACCAATGTTTTTGCCATTAAGAGCTTCGATCGCAGCGCGACCTTCTTCGTCGGTCGACATCGTGATAAATCCGAAGCCGCGGGGACGTTGAGTGGCACGATCCATGATCAGGTTCGCTTCGCTAACAGTGCCGTATTGGGCGAACATATCGCTCAATTCTTGTTCAGTGGTTTGGAATGACAGATTTCCTACGTACAATTTCATACTAACTATTCCTATTTCTTGAGGTTGGATCCTCGCTCATCTTATGAAGAGTATGCATAAACATACTTTAACTACCGTTGGAAGCGAACAGGGAATAATCTGCCTGAGACACGACTACTTGGCTCCAGAGAGAAGCGATTGATCTTATATATGGGTTGCAACATCGCAGGAAACGCCACTTTGTAAAGCGTTATCGTAAACTATTTTTCGAGACCGTGTCTTTATCCGCCTCCGCGCCGCACCCATTCTGCACTCATTTTCTTCTACCGCCCGCCCAACTTCCTGCTATTTTCAGACACCGTGCCACTGCCCGTTTTCAACTCCGCCGGACTCCTTCCCCCCGGCATACACGATTGCTCGCTCGACGACGCCCACCACCGCTTCGTCATCAATCCCCACCGCGCCCAAATGTGGAGCCGCTTCCTCAAATTCGTCGACTGGACCCGTTCCCTCAACTCCTTCGACATCCTCTACCTCGACGGCGGCTACATCTCCGACAAGGCCAAACCCCAGGACATCGACGTCATTCTCCAAACCCGCGCGCCCTATGGCACCGCCGCCCTTGAGAGCATGATCCCCTTCTTCCACTACGGGACCGACAAAATCCTCGAAGAATACGGCGTCCACATCCACTTCTGGAGTGAAGGCTTTCCCGGCGGCGTCAACGACTTCCGCCTCTTCTTCCAATACCTCCGTCCCCAGGACGCCGCCCCGCGCGGACTCCAGGCCGGAGCCACCAAAGGCATCGTCAAAATCAATATCCGCAAATCCGCCGCCATCCCCGCCCCGGCCCAACTTGAGGAAGCCACCCTATGACCTGGCGTGAACTCATCGACACTCAAGCCCGCTGCCTGCACCAACAGATTGCGGCCACTCAACGCCTCGTCTCCGAAAACGGCGGCGACGCCCAACTCCTCGACCAGGCCTGCCAACCCTACTACCAACTCCTCGAACGCCTCTACACCGAAGACCTTCCCTTGGCCAACGCCGTCGACCACTCCGACCTCCTCCTCCACCTCGACGGCTCCGGCCTCCAAACCGTCAACCCCCGACTCTCGCTGGTGGCTGGCGTCTTCGGCGATGTCCGCAAACAAATCAGCGGCATGATCAAAACCCTCGCCGGAGCCATCAACGAAACCCTCACCCTGCCCAAAGAAATCGACCTCGGCCTCACCTCCTTCGCCCGCGGCAGCCTCTACCTCGGCTTCAGCCTGCCCGAACCCGACAACAACTACAAATTTCTCACCGGCGACCCCCTCGTCACCGCCAGCCGCGAGGCCCTCCAGGCCCTCGGCCAAATCACCACCGACCTCGAATCCAGTGACGCCTACGAAAAAGTCCGCCACCAATTTCCCGACCCCATGATCCGTGACGCCGGACTCACCGCCGTCGCCCACCTCGCTCCCTCCGGCCGCCGCGGCATCGACACCGTCGACCTCACCGGCCGCTGCCTCCCCGATACCCAATGGCGTCATCTCACCGTCCAGACCCGCCAACGCGTCCGCGACTGGCTCGATAAACCCGTCCTCAGCACCGAACTCGTCACCCTCACCGGCATCGTCCGCGAAATCGACCTCGACGCCCACCGCTTCGAATTGCGCCAGATCGAAAGCAACGCCCTCACCGCCCTGCGCGCCATCTACCCCGCCACCTTCGACCGCCAAGCCAAAACCTGGCTCGACCACCACGCCCAAATCACCGGCCACGTCGAAACCTATCAGGACAAACCCCGCCTCATCCAAATCGAGGAAATCCGCCTCCTCGGCGGCGTCGCATCGTAAATTTTCAGTCCTAAGCCGCATCTATTCAAAACATCATGCTTGGG
>DBTH01000341.1:0-11469 GCA_002306945.1 Methylacidiphilaceae bacterium UBA1321
TGCCACGGTTGGTCCGCAAGCACGCCGGAAGGCAGGGAAACGAAAGGAACGGGAGAGGCGACGAGCCGGTTGGGAGTGAAGAGCGTGGAAGAAGGCAACGTATCGCCGACGTGATACTTCCATTTATAGGGCGTGGTCGTTTTACTGCCAACGTCGCCTTCGTCAGGTTTGTTGATGTAGGGACCGTCGCGAATCTCCGCCACTCCGGTGTCCCAATCGCCGGGAATGTCCCCGGAGGCATAGTCGGTTTTTTTAGCAACCGATACGCCATTGAGCGGAACATCCTGAAAACAGGGAGCAATGTACGCGTCGTAAGCGGCGTCCTTAACGAGTTTTCCCTTGTAACCCAGATAAGAAGAATAGCCCACGGGATTGCCGTCCCCGCTCCAAAGCGTATGGGAACTGGAAACGGAATTTTTGATCGTCGACAAGTCTCCGTACTGGGCATTTGCGGCGTACGGATAATAGGAGTTTGACGGGGGAGGAACGGTCTTTCTCGCCGCAACCAACCTCATGTCTCCGAGACTGGCCGCGACGCTGCGAATCACATCCGAATACACAGCGCCAGATGTGGTATTGGTATAACTGATGATCAACCCTCCCGGATTCGATGATCGCGGTGTCTGCAGACGGCCGCCGCTGCACCCGGAGCCGCTATAGCTGAAATAACGCATGTTATAATAGCCATTGACCGTGCCGTTGCTGGCGACGTCCGGCATGGCGGCTTCCGCCAGGGTAGGCAGGGGAAATCTGGCCGCCGGAAACCGGAGCACAACGGTTTGAATGAGCGTGCTGCTCGATGGAGCGTAAAACCGGAACGTCACGTCACCGCCGTTAAAAATGAAATAACCCTGCGACTTGGGGACATCGAGAGTGCCACTGATAAGCAAAGGACGGTCAGCCGACCCCATCCATTGGCGCCACCCCAATTGATCGCCGTAGGCCGCGCCATCGAGGGCATATTGATTTTGGACGCCGGTAGGTGTGATCGAGCCGGAATAACCCATGGAGGATGTCGTCGTGCCATCACTCCAGGTGAAGGCATCCAGGCCGCTCATAGTGACCTTGATGTTCGGCATCGAAAAAGGACTGCCCACGGAGACATCAAACAATTGCGGAATGAAAACGGCCTGGATGCGCAGCGAACCGGTGGCCACCCTCAAAGCCGTGGACAACGAAGTACCCGTTGAATCAACCTGGCTGCTCGGGACATCTCCATCCACCTGCCCAATGAAAAGGAAATTTGCTCCCTGAACGGTGCGGTAACGGCCAAAGCCGCGCGTACCGGTGGCCGTGTCTTCGATTGGAACAACCTGCCCCAGACCGTTGTACCAGGTGCCATGTTTGACGCCGGGAGTAAATGTATTGGCTTGTGCGAGGTTGCTATCGGCGAGATTGGTACAGCGGATGTAATCAAAAATTTCCGTGAGGATTTGATCGAGTTCGGTAGTCGAAGAGGGAAGGATATTGGCCACATCGGTGGCATTGTATTTCTGCAGGAACGAAGCACCAAAGCCGGGGATTTTTTGCGACGCCAGATACTTCAGATAATTGAGCAACATCCGGTTTCGCCCCAGGCCGGAAACGGCAGGGCCTGAGGGTAAGTCGTGCGTCGGATCGGTCGAATTCTCCCGCTGGAAATAAAAACGGTACGGCCCGCTGGAACCGGTGAGGTCGTTGCGCAGGGTCGAGCAAAAAGCGATGGTACTGTCGAGAGTTGTACGGTAGTCGGAACTGTCGTTGACATTCACCGGCCAGATATTGACCCGCGGTTTGCCGAATAGATTCAGATCGGGCGAACGGCTTCCCGCCGTCAAAAAGAATCGGCCCTGTGAAAGAGCATCGGCGGTGATGACTGTGGAATTATTGTCAGGCCGCGCGGAACCGGACGGAGAGGGTTTGAACATCAATTCATCCACGGAAGCGTAGAGACGATCCGTATTCAAATTCAGCGTGGACGAATGGCTCTGCGTCGTGATGACAGTGCCCTCCGTTGAACCTCCCGTGCCAAGCCGGGGAATAATCTGATAGATCTGTTCCTTTGTCAGATTCTTGAAGACGGTGCTGATCGCGGTCATGGCCGGATGACCGGGGTAACGCTGATATTCGCCATTCACCGGTTGATTGTTGATGAGAAGATCGTTATCCACGCTGGGACCGATTCGCGGGGTATCCCAAAACGTCCCGTCAGAAGCGGTGTTGATGTTGATCTTGCAGGTTTCATCATCGGCCCAAAAAGCGATGCGCCCGACGATGGGATTGGCTGCAGTCGGCACCAGCGATCCGGAAAAAGTCGCCACCGAAGAATCGGCACTCGACGGAGCCAGGAAAGTACCATCGGCCAGAATGTAAAGCCACTTCACCGGCATCGGAACGGGATTGGCATTGGTTGCCGTCGAAAGAGGCGTACTGGTGCCGGAAACATAAAAACCGGAGATGCTCGCCGTACCGCTTGAGGCGTAGGTTTTATTACCCGATACCGTGCTGAGATTGTTCCCGTCAACGATAGGATAAATACGGCCCGACGCTCCGGCAATCGGTTCATTGAGATCGGTATAGACTCCCGGTTGCTGATACCAGGTCGAAGGAATTTTCTCCGAGGCGGAAGCGGGATTGAAACCACTGGTGCTGGTCATCGCATCCCACGAATAAAGTTTGTAGCAGGTGCCCGCGTTGCCATTGACATCGTAAGTGCGAATCATTCCCGGCTGCGACGCCCACGACAGCAACGCCCCCGCGGAATCGACACCCCGCGTTCCGTCGTTGATCTGCGCCAGAACGAGATTGACTGCCGCCTGCGCGAATAGCTGGGCGCGGCCTCCTTCGGCGTAAGCTGTCGAGGATTTCAATTCCGTGACGCTGCTCGTCAAAAAGGCAACACCCAGCGCCGCCAGAAAAACCAGGCTGGCCAGAACAATGACAAGCGCCATCCCGCGAGAGCGGCGCTGCACCGATATGCGGGTTAGTTGGTCCATTTGGAATTGCGCAGTACGACAACGGTGCGAAAGACGCGGTAATTCAGATGCTCGCGGATCAATTCGCTTTCCAGAGTCGACACATCGCTATCTAGTTTTTCGGATTGCTGAAAAAGGGAAGCCTGGAGGGAAGCGATTGCCGTCCCCTGTGATTCAAGCCGTTTACAAGCCGGTTCATCCACGACCACCAACACCGTTTCGACCAGCGGCGGCAATTGATTCTGCGTGGCGAATTGAGTCGAAGTCGAACTCGCCGCCCGGCTGTCATATTCGTAATTGCTCGCCAGGCTGGTGGCGCTGGAAGCCGCATCAGCGGTGCTTTTTCGGGGAAGCAACACCAGAGCTATCACATTATCGGCCAGTTGCTGCACCGGAGGTGAACTCCCGGTCAGCGGCTGGGTGAACCAACTCGTGCCCGATGTCGCGGCATACACCTGAAGATTCTCGCTCGGTTGCAAAAACTGCATCAGGCGGTAGCGAACCGGATTGGCCGGGGCATTGGGCAATGAATCGAGAAAGGCCGGCCTCAGAATGTCCTGACCGCAGACGATATAGAATCCGCAACTGTTGAGCAATGTCGGCATATTCCGGTAGCTGTCGGCATTCGCATAGCCGGCCGTTGTTTGAAAAAAAACAGAGTGCGTGACCTGGCTCGTAACCAGCGTTTTACCGGAAATAAAATGCAGGTCCGATTGCCGCCCATAATGATCCACACTCCCGTATCCCGAGTCCCGCCGGGAACGACCGCCGGAATCGAAATAGTCGTAATAAGTGTTGAGCGTCGCATGCCCCAGAGTTCGCGTGACTGCCTCAAAAGCCAGACGCCCCGCCTGGAAAGCATCCACCTGTGCGCGCGCACTTTTCCACGCATTACCGGTTTGCTGTGTGATACTGAAAATGACCAACAGTATGGCTGCCAGCAACGTCAAAGCCGTCAGTAATTCCAGCAAGGTGAACCCATTTCCCTCACGCCGAAACGAAATCGATAAACATGACATCACAAATTAGGAATCGACCGGAATCACCACCGGATAGGAATTGGTAATGGCCGGATTTGTGCGATTGGTGATTTTAATAACGATTGTCCGCGCCGCCGATGTGGAGGGCAGTACTCCGTTAGATGTCAACAATTGCGGCGGGCAGACCTCGGCGATAAAGAGGGCTTCCCTGGCCGATGCCGCCGCAATGCCCTGATTGTCAAAATAGTAGACCTGGGTGGCAGTGTTTTGATTATCGAAATCGGTGCGCTGCACCTCTCCGGCCAATTGATGCACGATTCCGGATTCGACTGAGGAAAACATTGTGCTGCGAAACGTATTCAACCCCGCTGGAATCAAGCCGAGTATTCCCACCATGGCAAAAGAAACCACCCCGATGGCAAGCAGTACTTCCACGAGAGTAAAGGCCTTTCCCTCCACGCGGAAACTTCCAGCCGTCAGGGTTCTCTTTTTCATAAGAAACGCAATTTGTCCTGTGCAAAAAGCGCCGCCAATATCCCTACTTCCATGCCTTCAAACTCTTCACAACCAGAATACCGTCCTCCTTGGGCGAGGCCACATAGAACAGGATTCGATTGACGGCCTTCGGATTCAGCGCGTAACCGGGCTGGCCGTAAGTTTTGCCAAAAGTGACACGCAATGTTTTTGTCTCGTTCGGAGAAATATCGACATGGTTGGCGTTCCACATCTGCTTGGACCAATCCCCCTTGTTATCGACCCTCAAATCGCCCTTCACTGTCCCCTTTCCGATATTCAATACCTCGATCTCCACACCCTGGTAGGCAGAAAGATCCCAGCCATCGCCCGGGCCATCGAAAGTCACTCCGGGGTATTTCTTTGAAGCCGCATACTCTATCTTCACTCCCTTGTCGACGCCACTCTGCCAGGCGCTCAACACGGCATCATGGCTCCCTTTCAACGCGCCGACGACTCCTCCATCGGTGACGTCCACAATGACTCCCGATTCGGCGGGTATATTATTTTGCGCCAGAGTTGGCATCACCTGGAACAGTGCGAGTAAAAGTGACAGGGTAACTAATTTTCGTATTGAGCTCATATTGGACGGCTTTCTATGATTTAAATTTCAGCTTCGATATAGAAGCTTATTGAATTAAGAAATTGGCGGGATTTACGCTATGGAAGACAACTTGTTTTCCTGGCTCTTTTTCCTGCGCGTCAAGACAACGCCCACCAGACCCGTTCCTAGCAACAATCCTATGATAGAAGGCTCGGGAACCGCGCTTAGCTCGAAGCCATTTATCCGCCCGCCCGTCGTACTTGTTCCCGTCGATAAAATGATAAGCCGGCCCAGACTGTCGCTGGTCACCGTGGCGGTCAGACTGAAAACGGAATTGGGCGTCGTGCTGCCGAATGCATAGGACGAAGTCCAGGTAATGGTTCCCAAGGAGACGCTGCTGCCACCCGTCAGATTGGAAAAGGTGGCGGACGTACTTGTATTATTATCGTACGCATAGAGAGTCAGCGAATAGCTCGTGTTCGCCGCCAATCCGGTAACCTCCATCGCCACGCTATCACCCACCGTTTTGCTTGCCACAAAATCCTCATACAGGAGACCGTAAGTAAATGTTCCTCCTGAGTACAGAGTGGTCCGGTCTCGCCCAAGCAGGACGTTGGTGCCGCTGATATTGCCACTGGCATTGACCGAAGAGCCGCCAGCCACAGTAACCGTATACGAGCCGAACGTGTTGCTGAGCGGCCCGCTAAAATCATTCGCTCCCACATTGAATTTACTAAAACCGGTCGCCGTCTTGCTGGTTGAACTGCCGGCATCGAAATCAATAGCCAAAATCGTAGCGGCATCGACCGATACCATCCCCACCCCCAGAAGGATCAACCCGGCCATAACGACACTCAACCATAGCCTGTCTGTGCATTTGCTCATGCTTGACTTTTAAGCGCACACGACTTCCCGGCCAAGAGCTTATTTGCTTTCCCGTAAAGCAATTTTCGCCTGTTAATTGATTTCCGTCACCGGGTAACGTCAAAAATCTGCGGAATGGCTCCCGTTCAGGGTGGGGCCGTCCTGCCAAAAACCGTTAATTGTCATAACCTTGGGAACTTTCGGAATACCAAATTCCTGATTTTCCAATTGTTCGACAACCAGTTCGATAGCCTTGGCTCCCACCCGGTTTCGCGGTTGGCGGATACCCGCACAATCCAATATTCCGGGAATACAATCCAGGGAGGCGTAACCAATATCCCGGGGTACTCTCATCCCCATTTTGCACATCAAAAAATAAGGATCGGGGTTGCTGCTCAAAACCACTTCCACCCGGTGCTTCGCGATCCATTTGCCAAGCCGTTCCTCCTCCCACCTGTCCAGAAGCAACGGCGGTATTGGCGGTTTGTTGAGTACACGGTAGTGATACCCCAGATAGGCCGACAACCACGCATTGTTGACCACATCTTCCTGGGCAATGAGGTTGGCAAATCCAATGCGGACATAACCGCGATGGCGCAGACTTCGCATCGCCAAAAACATCGCATGGTAATGCGAATAGGTCGCGCGGTGTAATTCGGGTTTAAAAATGGAATAACCGATCGTCGCCGCGGCAAACTTCGGCCATTCCAGCGTAATGTGCCCCCGAGCATGAAACATCGAGAGCAGAAGAATCCCGCGAATCCCTCGGGCTTGCAACACGCGGTTCAACCTCTTGTTGGTCATGCCCGGCTCCCGTGCCCACAAATAATCCACCCGGTAGCCCAACACGCTCGCCCGCTCCAGAATCCCCTCGTACTGCTCCTTACCGAGAAAGGTATTACGATCCCCGGCCTCAGTATCCCAGTAATTGATGATCCCGAGGGTTTCCGTTTCGCGACGGCGGCGACCGGCCCGCAACCGGCCCATCAGCGTTGTCAAAAGAGGGTCGCGGCGATAGCCGTGTTTCTCCGCAAGCCGTTGGATGCGGCGGCGTGTTTTTTCCGAGACACGCGGATGGTTGCGCAACGCCATGGAAACGGTCGTGTGTGTACATCCCGCCAATGCGGCCAGATCGCGAAGGGTAACGCCCTCTTTCATTACGCCTCAGAACTTAAGCCACGCCACGCCAAATCACACGCTCAAATTTAAGAGAGGTTGAACCTCGCAGTCGCCGCAATGAAGCTAATTATCCTGCAACGTGGCCCGTCCCCAGACGCTGCGGTTCTTCGAATTGTCGGCGTTGCCATTCCACATGAGCTGGTGCTGCCGGGCTTCGCCATCGTCGCTATTGTCAACCGAGACATCGAAGGACAATTCCATTCCCGACTTCGGCTCGATTCCGAGAGCCTTCCACGGCAGGGTCACTCCGAGGGTATACCCGTCACCGCTGACTTCCGGGATCACCACGACAGGGCAGAGCTTCGAATCGTCAGCATGATCTACAATATAGACTTCGGGCGTTTTCCCGGCTCCGATTAAGATCTGGCGATCACTGAATATCATCGAGCCGGAAGCCTTCGTATCGCTGCCGATAAACAATTCGACACCATCTCCATTCCATAAACGATCTCCCTGCTTCGTATTCATCCCCGGAGTCGGATCCTTGACTTGAATCAGAAAATAGAGATTCTGCTCGTCCCAACAGAGCCGGAAATCGCCGCGCAACTTCTCGTTTGCATTTCCAAAAACCAACCGGTTCGATTCAATGGGTTCCGCCGGTCGTCCCGGCCAATGGCTCGTGCTACCGTCCATCTTCATTCCCGGCAACGCACGCGGCACAGCCACCCCTTTATTGGCTGCGCCTTTCGTATTGCCGTTAAACCGGGGATCGTCAAACGCGAAAGGTTTTTGCTTCCCCATCATCACGTCATAGATCCGTCCATTCGTCTCCCGGGCCGCATCGACCAATAACGCATAGGGACGATCCGCCACATCAACCAGACCCGTGTTATTTCCCTCGCCGTTGAACCCCTCGAAAAACCTGCCTGTGACCGATTGATCGCCGTAGATAAACCACTGCACCCCCACCACGCAAGGCAGGGCCGCCGACTGCTCGACATAATTGCGATACGCCTTGGCCCGTTCGGCTTGATCCTTGACCTTGGCTCCGCTCAATCCCGTATCGGGCGCGCTATAGTACCATTCGCTCAAAATGATCGGCTTGCCGCCACTCCACGCGCTCACCCGCTTGAGAAAGGCGGTGTCGATTCCGTAGGTATAGTAATTGACACTGACCACATCGGTGTACTTGCCACTGACGCGCACCGCTGTTTCATTATTGGAAGTTCCCGGAGTCAAACGACTGCCGATCAACAAGTGATTCGAGTCGTACTTGCGGAACAGGCGTTCCACCATCGAATAGTACGTCTCAAGATACAACCGGTAAAACTCCTCCATGTCCGCAGCGGCGGCGGACGTCCGGATAAACAGCGGCTCCTCTTTCAAGGCATCGAAATCGGCAAACGGCCTGGCGGGATTCCACGCTGCATTGAACTTCGCAACATCCCGATACTTGTCTTGCAACATCTGCACCAACCGTCCCTTTGCCGCCACCTTGCTGGCCTTGTAAGCAGCGATTTTCTTGGGCAAATCCTCGAAATGTTGTTCGTTGCCGTAAAAATAACCGATCAACAGCGGATCCTTGGCCCGCTTCGCAATGACCTTGGCAAATCGGGTGTCCAGCACTTGCTCGGTTCCCGGCACAAACGGATCCATCAGCATCGCGGCACCCAGGCGATCCGGCAATAGCTCGATCCCCTCCCCTTTGTTCAAGGGCAGGAAATTCACCGTCGGAAAATTCAGCTCGCGCATGCTTTCCGTATCGGAAGAGAAAGCCCCTGCGCTATTGAATCCCCATTGCCTCAGCCGCTTCACCGCCTGCCCGGTCCATTCTTCCACGGAAAACGGATGGCCGAATTTGCGAATCCAGTTGGCCGCGTAAAACGAGAAAATTCCCCAGTCCGGACGATCTTCGCGCCACGCGCTCAGGAATGTCCTATCGCTCTTTTCCGGGAGCCATTCGTAAATTTTTTCGCGACCGCCTACCCTGGTGAAATCGTCCGTCCTCGCTATTCCACAGACACCCAATTGGAAAAAGAGATTACCCTCCGGCGTCACCAACACCGCACGACCCTCCATGTTCTCCAAATGGAAAAATCCCGTCTTCTTCAGTTTGTACCGATCTCCGCTTCCGGCCAAACCGCCATAAGAGTCCTGTTTCGAATCCAGATTATACGCAGCCCATTCCGCGAGATCCCTGACTCCATCTTTCTTCAATTCCTCATCACTCTTGACCTTGCCCGGATACTCCTTCGCGACACGTTGCCCGTATCGGTCGATCAGAAAAGTGGAGCCACTGGCAACCTTCGCGTCACCGGGCGATTTTCCCGCCGCTACAGCTCCGGTGGACGTATCTGAAACAGCCTCCACCTTGATTGTGAAACTGCTTTTACCCTGCTGTGAAGAGAATTTAAAATAATAGATATACGCAAAGACATCCCAGTTAAAAACACGATTGTCCTGCACCTGTTGATAATCTCCCGGCATCACCAGCCGGATGCCTGTGCCGGAGGAATCCCACACCGACAAGCTTTCCGCCCACCCGTCGCCCACAATCTGTTTTCCTTTCGTCTCGGGAAACAAAATTGCCGCCTTTTTACCGAGCGCAAACTTCCCTCCGCCACCAAGCCGGATCGGCAAATGCATCACGAAAACAAAACTCCTGGCCTGACTCGGCAGATTCGAAAACGAGATCGCCGCCGAACTCTTGCCTGTCAGCTTTATTTGCAATTCCGCACCGGACGGATACTTCGCTACAACCACTCCATCCTTGCATTCCGCCGCTGCTTTTTCGCCCTTGTAATCCTTGTCCCCTAGGCTCAAGCCCGGCACCTCAAAGATCAACTGCCCCAAAGTGCCGCCATCGATTTCAATGCCCTTATCACTTAAAGAAAGCTGAGGTTCCGCACAGCAAACAACGAGCGATAAAAAAAAGAAGAAAGTAGAACAGCGTAAAGAATTCATTGAGATTGAAAGATGGGAGTTGGCTTGCCTGATATTTCCTCCGGGATGTCTGAATTATTCGAGACATTATCAGTTGCCATGCACTATTCCATAATTATGCGCATGCTCACTTTTTAAGCGACAATTCCGGCACAGCCAACCTTATATTTGCTTTCCAGTAAAACAAAAAAACTGCCAATCGCACCAATCCAACACTGCTGCGACGTTCGTATTATCGTTTAATGTCTTTAGCAGTCTGCTAAATAACAGATCTGCGAACGGCTCACCCCTGCCGGATCGTGCCGCGCTTACACCAGAGTTTACGACCTTTGAACTGGATACCGCTGAGTTTCGACAATATCAATTCGGCATGTTCGTCGGCAACATCGACAAAAGATTGTTTCGGCTGGAGGCGAATGACGCCAACCACTTCCTTGGGCAATTTCGTCATGCCGACAATGACTCCGACGACATCACCGGGTTGGACATCGTGGTCACGACCCACACCGATAATCAACCGCGTCATGCCCGGTTCGTGTGAAACTTCCCCGGATGTGCGATCCGCCTTCCGTCCAGTGCCGGGGCTCTCGATGCGCGGACTATGTTGCGGCGGTTCGCTTCGTTCGTACCGCTGCCGGCGATCGGGCCGTTCGTGCCTGTCGGAACGGGAATATTCCTCCCGAGGACGTGAATAGAGCGCTTCCTCGCGGACGACCTCAACCGGCTTCACCGCTTCCGCACTGAAAATATGAATGAGGGCCGAGGCAATATCTGTCGCCAGATAGCCCTGATCGAGCAGGCGGCTGATCATCGCATCCTGACGTTCGTATTTTCCCTCGACCAATGTCTGGCAGAGGGAATTGTAGAAACTGTTGGCGCGCTTCTCCTCGACCTCTTCTTCGGTGGGGATGCGTTCACGGCGGATCTTGGCCTTGGTGAAGCGGATGATGTTTTGCATCTTGTAGAGTTCGCGCCCCGACACAAAGGTGATCGCCCGTCCGCTGCGGCCCGCGCGCCCGGTGCGACCGATGCGGTGAATGTAATCTTCCCCGTCGTGCGGCAAGTCGTAATTAAACACGACCTCAATGTCGTCCACGTCGAGCCCGCGTGCAGCCACATCGGTCGCAATGAGAAATTCCAGGCCGCGGCGGCGGAACTTCCCGATGACGCGTTCGCGCATGGCCTGCGTCATATCGCCGTGCATTTTATCGGCGGCATAACCGCGGGCGATCAAATGTTCGGTGAGTTCGTCGACCATCATTTTCGTCGCGCAAAAAATAATGCTGAATTTAATGTCTTGCAGATCGATCAAGCGACAAAGAACGTCGAGCTTCATGCGGCGATCCATTTCGTAATAGACCTGCTCGATTGCGGGCATGGTCAACGCCTGCGTCTCCACCGTGATGTTGACCGGCTTGCGGGTGAAGGTCTTGATCAACTCCTGAATTTGTCGCGGTATTGTGGCGGAAAAGAAAACGGTCTGGCGTTCCTTCGGCGCCTTGCTCAATACCGTGCGAATGTCGTCGACGAATCCCATGTCGAGCATGCGGTC
>DBTH01000341.1:11709-19305 GCA_002306945.1 Methylacidiphilaceae bacterium UBA1321
CCATGTCGAGCATGCGGTCGGCCTCATCGAGAACGACCATGCGGATTTGATCCATCTTCAGGGAACCGCGCTCCAGGTGATCCATGACTCGACCGGGAGTTCCAATGACGATTTGAGCTCCTTGCTCCAGGCCACGGAATTGGCGCTCATAGGATTGACCGCCGTAGATCGGAACTTCGCGCACGCCTTTTTTATAGCAAGCCAGCTTGGCCACTTCTTCAGCCACCTGAACAGCAAGTTCGCGGGTGGGACAGAGAATCAAAACCTGGGGAGCGCGAATCTTGACGTCAACGCACTCGATTGCCGGCAACGCATAAGCAGCCGTTTTGCCTGAACCCGTCTGCGATTGCCCCACGACATCGAGACCGGCAAGCATCGAGGGAATTGCCTGGGACTGGATATGGGAAGCCTCTTCAAAGCCCAGTTGCGCCACCGCCTTCAAGAGTTCCGGCGAGAGTCCCAATTCGGCAAATAATTTCTTCTGCATCTAATCTTGTACACCAAACATTATTCACTCACCAGAACTAAAGCAAAATCCGCTGGTTTCGTCGCTCAACGACGCTGTCTCATGACTTTTTTCAGAGCTTGCAAAAAAAACAGCGGGATGTTTTTATCATGCCCGCAGCTTAAGTTCCGCGGGATAACGCGGAACGCGGAGGATCCAACTTCTGCAAGTTTCACACTTGCAGAAAGGGGCGAACGGATCGGTCAACCGATCCCAGGTCACTTCCATGACCGAGCCCGACAGCTAACTTCGTCAGCTTTTGGAAGGGCGATCTCTCTGGGCCGCGATGTACGCGCCTACCCATGGTCCCCTGCAGATATGAAATCTGCCTTTGCTGAGTTGGGGGATGCCAATTTTTCCAAGGCAAACAGGAGACTGTGTTCAGGTTCAGCCGTGGTATCCAAACTCATGCTGAGTCTGCGGTTCGTTGCATGACGTTGAAGCATTTGGTTTTTGGGAAACCCCGGGATGTTCATGATCCCGATTTATTTCACAAGGTATCTCTCATCGCTTTTCTGGCTTGGGTGGGCTTGGGGGCCGATGGACTGAGTTCCTCGGCTTACGGCCCAGACGAAGCCTACCGCGCCCTGGGTGACCATCCCGAGTTGGCTCTCTTTTTGACTCTCGCCATGGCCGTCACAGTGCTTGTCATCTCGCTGGCTTACAGCAGGCTGATCGAACATTTTCCCCACGGTGGCGGCGGTTACGTCGTGGCGACAAAGTTATTAAGCCCGACATTCGGAGTCATCTCGGGAGCCGCGCTGCTGGTGGACTATGTCCTGACGATCACCGTTTCAGTGGCTTCGGCTTTCGACCAGATCTACAGCTTTCTGCCGATGCACTGGCAGGCCACCAAGCTCATTATCGAAGCGGTGGCTATTTGCGCATTGATTCTGATGAATTTGCGCGGGGTCAAGGAATCGGTCTCCATGATCGTTCCCATCTTTCTTCTCTTTGTACTGACCCACGCCATCGTGCTCATTGGCTGCGTCGTTGTCTACTGGCACAATATTCCCGGGGTGTTCACTCACGCCCACGCCTGCCTGAGTTCGGATGTGCAGAGCATTGGCCTCTGGGGAATATTCCTGATTTTCATGAATGCCTATTCCCGCGGCGCGGGAACCTACACAGGCATCGAGGCCGTCTCCAATGGCGTCCCCATCATGCGAGAACCCAAGGTGAAGACCGCGAAAAAAACCATGCTCTATATGGCGATCTCACTCGCAGTCACCGCAGGCGGCATCCTGCTCTGCTACCTGGTCTCGGGCGTTACTCCCGAGGAAGGCAAGACGCTGAACGCCTCGCTCATCGAACGCCTGGGCTTTGGCCAATGGTTTGTCGTTATTACGCTACTGGCAGAAGGCGGACTGCTGGTTGTAGCCGCGCAAACCGGATTCATCGACGGGCCCCGAGTCATGTCGAACATGGCGTTGGACGGATGGCTGCCGAGACGGTTCAGTTCGCTTTCCGAGCAACTCACCATGTCGCAAGGCGTATTACTGATCGGTGGCGCTTCGCTCGCCAGCCTGTTCTATACGCATGGAGATATTACAGTTCTGGTAACGATGTATTCGATCAATGTCTTTGTCACCTTTTCCCTCTCCCAGTTCGGCATGACCCGCTTCTGGTGGCAAAGACGTCATGGCGAAACACCGATTGTCAGCTCCCTGATTCTCCACGGAATCGCCTTCCTGCTTTGTTTCGGAATTTTGGTCATGGTGATCGTCGAGAAATTCAGCCAGGGCGCATGGATGACAGTCGTCGTCACCGCTGTAGTCATCCTTCTCTGCTTTCTGATCCGCAGGCATTATTCCAATACCGGACGACAACTCACCCGGCTTTTCGAAACGCTCACCGATCTTCCGTTGACGCAAAATCCAGCTCCCGGAGAATCCGAAACTCAGTCTCTTTCGAAAACGAAAAACACCGCCGTTCTGCTCGTCGCCAAATACAATGGCCTCGGTATTCACTCCCTGCTGGCCATCGTCAAAATGTTTCACCCGCACTACGAACAAATCATCTTCGCATCGATTGGCGTTATCGACGCCGGAGCTTTCAAGGGAGAAGATGATCTCCACCTTCTCGAAAGAGAAACCCGTGAAGGATTGCTAAAATACGAACTTCTTGCCCGCGGTCTGGGACTCGCCGCAACGTCCCGATTCGAAATCGGGACTGATCCGGTTTCCGCCTCGGAGAGTATCTGCAAGGCCATTGTCACCGAATTCCCCAAAGCGGTGATTTTCGGTGGTAATCTCATATTCCAGCGTGAAACCTTCCTCCAGCGCGTTCTCCACAACCAGACCGCCAGCGCGATTCAACGCCGTTTGCAATGGGAAGGAATTCCCATGATGATTCTGCCCATACGCGTGCGCGAAACATAAATTTCACGGGTAATCTTCCAGCAATGAAGGTGGATTACCCGTAGAATTCATTGAGTCAGGGCTTGGAGAATTTACAAACTTGAGCCATATTGTTCTCAGGGACTCTGCTCCCGTACCCATGCAAGCCCTGATCCTCGCCAGCGCATCGCCCCGACGGCGCGAAATCCTGAAAAAAGCCAGGATCGCCCATATCGTCTGCCCCGTGCGTGTCCGGGAAATCGCTCCCGACTACCCGCACGGCATGACGCCCGCCGAGTTCGTCTGGCGCAACGCCCTGCGCAAAGCCCGCGCCGCCGCCGCGATTTATCCGCGCCACAGCATCCTCGCCGCCGATACCGCCGTAGCGCTCGGCACCCGTATCTTCGGCAAACCCCGCAACTTGAAACAAGCCGCCGAATTTCTCCGCGCCCTCAGCGGACGCACGCATGAAGTGCTGACCGCCGTCATCCTCCTCACCCCTCGAACCTGGCGTCCCATCGGATTCGTCGAACTGTCCAAAGTCACTTTCCGCAAGCTCAGCACCCAAACCATCAACGACTACCTGAAAGCCGTTCCCGTCCTCGACAAAGCCGGAGCCTACGCCTTGCAGGAAAAAGGTTCGTGGATCGTGGAAAAAGTCAGCGGATCGAAATCCAATGTCGTCGGCCTTCCCATCGAACGCCTGTCGAAACTCCTCAAGAGCCACGCCGTACTCCGTTGATTCCAAGCGGTTTTTCGGTAGACTGCCCTCATGTTCGAACCCCCGCATTCCGATTATATTCATGATGGCTCGAACTTGATAATATAAGATAGCCTGAAGATCTGGAGAATTAGGTATTATTATTCATTATTGCGTTGACATTATAGTGCAATGCGTAAAAACTAGCGCAACTTGGTTGGCAAAACATAAAGATGAGGTTTTCTACTCTATCATTCATCTGCCTGATTGTGATGCTCTCATCCAGTCATGGAGCCAGCTCTACCTTCTCCAATCGAGAAATCGTGGATCGTGTCGTGGCAGAGGAACGCTTTCAGGACTCTCTTTCCAACGACCTGCGAATTTACCCCACAAATATTCATGCGCGCCTGATTCTGCCCTCCTCCCTGGAGCAAGCCCCGGACGCGGTGAACGGCATGGCACTGACTGCGTTTTCGTTGGCAGGCGTGGCGATGGATCCCGATCTTCTGCACCGGGCTTTAGTTTCGTTCGATTCCGAGCACTCTCAATGGAAAGCCACCTGGCAAAAACCGCCGATGTTCCATTTCGGGATGATCCTGCTTCCCTCGCTTCTCCAAAAAATCAACATCGGTCAAAAACTCACTTTTGAAACCAAAGGGGAACTCACTACTCTCTACAAAGACGACAGCGGTCACCTGCTCGTCCAACGCGGAAGCCACTCCGAACAGCTTTCGGCCAACGATCTGCGCGATCTGCTCCGTTCAAAAATCCGTTCGGAAGGCATGACTCTTTTCCTCGATCCATTGGGCAATCTCGTCCTCGAAGCCAGCGGCCAACGCGCCACGGCCCTCTCCAATCTGAATTCCCAGAAATAACCCCGCTGGGATTTCTTCCTGCGGCCTCCATTCAATCGGTTTCTTTCGCCGTTTTTATCCAACGGTCGATTCTCATTGATTCGTTCTGATCGCTTCACGTGCGCGAACGAAAAATATTTCGTCTTTTGCAAAAAAACGGCAAATCACGTTTTGATAATCGTTTTACGCAGAAGTATTACGTCAAAAATAAATACTAAATAGCAATAGTGCACTCACTAAATAACCCGCCAATATTCCAGCTCCTCTCATTTTCTTTAAAAAACGGTAGACTCGGGTCTACAGCAAAACGTGATGTACATCCTTCAGATTTCATCCGAACAAAGACATCTCTCGAAAAACCCTTAGCGGACTCTTTATGAAATTACTAATAATCGCTGTACTCAGTTGCGCTGTATTAACCGGTTGCAACACCACCCCCAAGAATACGAACACAACCAGTGAGCCGCTCCTAATCCTGAACGCCCCATCCAACGGTAACTCACAGGCTGCCGCAATCTCATCACGCGAGCCAGACGCCACTCTCTGCGGATAAGTCCGTCTTTCACGCCTCAATTGTCACAAACAAAACGGGAGTTGGCCTCGCGGTCAACTCCCGTTCTTATTTGCGGATAAGTTCTAAAACTCTCAGCGCTTACCAGCCGTTACTCCGGGCCAGTCGTCGGTGCGGAACGAACTAGCGGGTAAACCTTCGGCATTATAGAGATTGCCATCGGGATTGTCGGCCCAGTTGTAGCGAACCGCCACGGGTTTGGCCACATCCGGATTGCTGACGACAACCGTGTCGCCAACGATCTTGGCAGCAGCCCAGACGAAGTTCTTATCCTCTCCGGCAATGGAGAAATACTTCAACGGACCTGCCTTGGCAATCAGACCACCACCGACGTGATCGAAGGTGAGTCGGATGGCATTGCCCTCGATCTTCATGCTCTTGTAGAGCGGTCCGGAATGAACCACCGGCTTGGAGAAGAACGACTTCAAACCGGGGATCTTTCCGAGGAAGTTGGTCGGAGTGGTCACACCGTAATCCTGCGCCAATGCCCAAAGGGCCAGACGCTTGCCGACGGTTTCTTTGTCGGTCGGGTGAATGTCCTTGGCGTCGCCTACGTCAATGGCCACGGCCATGCCGGTGTGCGGCAGAGCGAGAGTCTTGAACTGGGCTTCGCGCAATTCGGCCCAGGTACTTTCAACCGGAATGCTGTCGGGTTTCATGAAGTTTGCCAATTGAACGAAAAGAAATGGAAAATCGCCCTGATTCCATTGTTTTCTCCAGTCTTTGATCATATCCGAAAAAACGCGACGGTACTGGAAGGCCCTTCCGGCATTTCCTTCACCCTGGTACCAGATGGCCCCTTTGATCCCGTAAGGAATAAGCGGGTTGATCATCCCATTGTACAAAAGAGTAGGATAAGAGTTGGGACCCAGACTGGTAGTTATCTTGAGAACCCCGATTTTGTATTTCCAGTCACCTGCCAACGGAATGGTTTTTTCATTGGTTACGATTTTCATATCGTTTGCTTCACCGTAGATACCTCCGCTACCACCTAAATCTTCTACCCTAACGGTGATGTTGTTTTTCCCTGCCTTCAGCACACCTTCCGGGATGGCATAGCTGCGTCTGGCTTCCGCTTTCTGTTCTGTCGCACCTACTTTGACCCCATTGACGTAAGTGACATCGGAATCATTGATTTTGGACAGCTCAAGGGTTGCCCCTTTCCCCGCCTGGGCAGCATCAAGATCCACATTTTTTCTAAACCAGATAATGCCATCGACACCCTGTAACCCGTTTTTTTCGATGTATCCCGGTAGGTGCATGGTTTTCCAGTTTTGATCATCCATTTCCGGGGCTGCCCATATAGGTTGGTTCTCTTTGGTCCCCTCATCGGTTGCAGCATATTCGCCCAAACGATCGCGGAGCTCTTTTTCTACACTTTTGGCATACTCTTTCAAATCGACTTTCTTCAGGTTTTCCAGCATAGGGGCAAAATCCGGATTTTTGGCCGCTGCACCTGCACTAATCCATGTCTCTGCAATGGTACCTCCCCAGGAGGTGTTGATCAGGCCGATCGGTACTTTCAGCTTTTCATACAATGCCCGGCCAAAGAAATAGGCCACTGCCGAAAATCGGGGTGTGGAGACCGGTGAACAATCCCACCATTCGCCCTCTTCAAGGTATTCCTGCGGGGTTTGGGCAATCCGTTTTTTGACGGTAAAAAGACGTATTTCAGGATAATTGGAAGCTGCAATCTCGGCCTGGGCATTGATGGCAGATGATAGGTTGAATTCCATGTTGGATTGCCCGGAGCAAACCCATACCTCACCAATCAGGATGTTTTCGATGGTACGAAGATTCTTGCCCTTGACTACCATGCTGTAGGGCCCGCCATAGTTCATTGCCTGCAGGCCTACGCTCCACTTGCCATCTTTCCCGGCTTTCGTGGTAACGGTTTTGTTGTTGAAGGTTACACTAACCTTCTCACCCGGAGAGGCCCATCCCCAGACAGGAATTGGAATTCCCTGCTGTAAAACCATGTTACAGTTGAAAAAAGGAGGCAATACTACCTGTGCTGCTGAGACGTGACTCAGGAAAAGCAAGGTGAACAGAATTTTCCAGCCTTTTAGAAATTTTCTCATTTTTTCTTGATTAATTGTTTGGATATTTGTCTATTGGTTTGAAAAGTAACCGGTTTCTGAGACCCTGTTGAAGGAAATTGTTGGAATTGTTTTTGCCATTATCAGATGGCATTTTTCAATCACCGAATCATCGCATCACCTAATCAATAAAGATATCCCCGATCAGGTAGGATTTGGCGCTTCCGGCAATCAGAACCCGATCGCCGGCAAGATGACATTTTAGAAAACCTCCTCTCCGGGACAGCTGAATTGCCTCAAAGGAGAGCTGATTCAGCCTGTGTGCCCAAAAGGGGGTGAGGGTCGTATGGGCCGAACCGGTGACAGGATCTTCATTTACCCCAACTGCTGGGGCAAAGAATCTGGATACGAAGTCACAATCATAACCGGCAGCTGTTACAATGACCCCATGGGTCTTAACTGTTTTTAAAGCAGCAAAATCAGGTTTTATCTCCTCAATGTCCTCCTGCGATCCGTAATAGAGCAGGTAATTCTTCTTCCCCTTCCAAATTTCAAGGGGTTTTTTACCGATTGCACCGATCAATCCTT
>DBTH01000327.1:0-8219 GCA_002306945.1 Methylacidiphilaceae bacterium UBA1321
GGTATCCTTGAGCGCTTTGGCGGAAGCCTGCAGGCCTTGCAGTTCCTTGGGCCAGAGTTCAACTTCGACGTGCGATATGACGCCGGTGCGGCCCACGACGGTGGGGACGCTGATGCAAATGTCGCGGATGCCGTAGGCTCCTTGAACATGGCTGGAGATCGGGAGAATCCGACGTCCGTCCAGCGCGATGGTGTCGATGACTTCGCGGATGGCCACGCCGACGGCGTACCCCGCGCCGCCTTTGCGGGAGATGACTTCCGCGCCGCTCTTCTGCGTGCGTTCGAAAATCTGGTTCTGGAAGGTCGGCGTCACGCCGGGGAACTTCAGCAGCGGCAAACCGTCGACCGTGGCCGACGACCATATTGGCAACATCGAATCTCCGTGTTCGCCCAGGATCAAGGCGCGCACCTGGGTCGGCGGCAACTTGAGGGTGGAGGCAATCAGTGAGCAAAAACGCGACGTATCAAGCGAAGTACCCAGGCCGAGCACCTGCGTGGCAGGTAAACCGGCCATTTTGATCGCCAGATGGGTCAGAATGTCGACCGGATTGGAAACGACAAGGATGACCGCTTTCGGATTGAGCACCGCTTCGACGAGGCTCTGCACGATGCCCTTGAAAAGAGAAACGTTGCGATTGATCAAATCGAGACGGGATTCATCAGGCTTACGACGAAGACCGGCCGTGATGATGATGAGATCTGTCTTGGCAACATCCGCATAAGTCCCCGCGCGGATGATCTGATCCGCCGTCAGAGCTGAACCGTGAAGCATGTCGAGAGCTTCACCCTCGGCCGTCGCGGCATTGGCATCCAGCAAGACGATTTCCTTGGCGACCTTGCCCAGTTGCAACGCAAAGGCGGCGCAGGAACCGACGCGCCCGCCACCACCAATAATAGATACTTTCATTCGTTTTTCCTCTCGAGAATTTCGAAAAATTAAGATCAACCCTTTTTCAACTGCTTGGTGATTTCCTCAGTCACCTTCTGCACCAACGCTTCGACTTCGGCATTGGTGACCGGCGTCACGCTGCTGGCTTCGCAACCGCAAGCAGTGGAGCTGGTCGAGGGTCTGCTTTCCATCTTCTCCCACGGATCGACTTCGCAGAGTTCGACCGGCTTGAGACCAAAACGTTCGTCAGGAAGGCCCAGACCCTTCTTCAGGTCGAGCAACTTGCCCAGTTCGTTGCAGGGAATGCTGGTGCGGTTGTTCGGCAACTGATTGGCAATCGCCACCGTGCGGCAATAGGCATCCGTGATTTCCAGTTTGAAATAGGCATCTTCGACGCTCTTGCCCCAGCAGATCACGCCGTGATTGGCCATGAGGATCGACTGGTGCTTCGGAGCGAGCGGCACGATGGAATCGTACATCGCCTGACTGCCGGGAGTGGCGTAGGGAGCCATCACAACACGGCCCACGAAAACTTCCAGTTCAGGAATGAGACGTTCCGGCGGTTCAATGCCGACGATGGCAAACGCGGTCGCGTGCACCGGGTGCGCGTGGCAGACCGATTTGGCTTCAGGAACGTTGTTGTAGATGGCCGCGTGGGTCATGAATTCGCTGGTGCGTTTCCAGGTTCCTGCCAGTTGTTTGCCTTCCTTGTCGACGAGGCAAAGCATGTCCTTGGTGAGGAATCCCTTGCTGACGCCAGTCGGCGTGCAGATGAAGAGGCCGTTGCTCAGGCGGGCAGAAATGTTGCCGCCGTTGCCGTCAACGTATTCGCGAATCCAAACGCGGCGTCCGATCTCGCAGATTTCGGCCTTGATCTTCTCGGCTTCGGCAGAGTTGTAAATTGCTTCGTATTCGCCCTTGGGAGCGGCGGTGGCAGTCGGCGCGACGCTGGCGACAGAAGTCGAAGCGGTGGCTGCGGCAGGTGCGGCGGCACCGGCGTCAAACACGAGCTTCACGCTGGCTTCAGACAGGATGTCGCGCGCGCCAGGGGTCAATTGCAACTCCCGGTTATAGCGCAACGTCTTGTTGCCGGTTTTGACAAATTCTTCTGCGTCTTTTTGTGCGAATACTTTCATAAGAGGTTATTCTGTTTTGGCGGTACGTTGTGGTTCTTCCGATTGATAAAAAATTTCGTCTACGAGTGCGGCGCAGTAAGCGTCGACAGCGTTGGGTTGGGGGAAAGGACGTGAGGCTTCCGCTCCCTCGCTGATGGCCATGTTCTGGCCTTGGTCGGCTCCAAGAACGTCGTAGACCACGATGGAGGGATCATAGACGTTCCCACCTTCAAAGGTCTGGGCTTTCCAGGGAAGCGCGAGCACGAGGCGACCGCCGAGATATTTCGGGTCGTGCGCCGAGAGCACCACGCGTCCAATGGCTGTTCCCATTCTCATGAGCCGAGCCTTTCGTGATCGATGATTCCCATAATACTCCAGCGGGCGGGACTTTTGGAATCCTTGACCATTTCGCGCGCGCCGCCGCCGTCGCTGTTGATCAGCACCAACTGGTGGATCGCAGCGCCGAGCGGGTCGAGCACAATCTGGGGCGCGCCATCATTGGAGCCGTCAGCCGTTACCGGCTGGGCAATGAGCAGGCGATGACCTTCCAGGCTGGAATGCTTGACGGTCGAAGTCACATGCCCTTTGATGCGCGCGAGTTTCATCGTTTGAGGTTCAGTTCCGGTTCAATTAAAACATGTTCAGGCTGTTCACCATCACGCAGCGACGCGAACGGGTGAAGGTCATCGGGGTGGTGACGCCTTCGCCGGTCGGCGTGGCAATGCTGTAGCTCAGGAAGCCTTCGCCTCCGAGTCCCAGGCCGGTCATGCTCGGTCCGTTTTTGATGAAGAGCGTCGTATCGATTTCCTGCGCCATGCGGGTCAGGTTCTTGACGTTCTGCGAATGCATGATGCCGGTGTGCTTGAAGCCGTGTTCGGCGGCAATCGCCTTTTCGAGCGCTTCGTCGAAGTTCTTCACGCGAACGATCGGCAGGAACGACATCATCTGTTCTTCCTGAACGAAAAGGTGTTCGTTGTTGGTTTCGCCGAAGAGCAATTCGGTCGCGGGAGAAACGTTGAGGCCGATGGTCTTGGCCAACGCTTCGGCTCCGGAACCGACGAATTTCTTGTTGAGAACGGCGTGGGCGCAACCGCCACCCTGCTGTCCTTCGGGAATGGTAAAGACCACCTTGGTGAGAGCGTCGATCTGATTGCCGTTCAACTGGACGGCACCGGCAGTCTTGAGGGCGGCCAGAAGCTTGTCGGCAACGGACTCGACGACGAACACTTCCTTTTCCCCGATGCAGAGCAGGTTGTTGTCGTAGGCGGCACCCTGGATGATGCTGCGGGCGGCCAGTTCAATGTCGGCGGTTTCATCGACCACGACAGGAGGATTACCCGGCCCGGCGCAGATGGCGCGCTTGCCGGTTTTCATCGCCGCGCGGACAACGGCAGGGCCGCCGGTCACGCAGAGGAGCTTGACCTTGGGGCTCTTGACCAGGATGTCGAAGGTTTCGAGCGAAGGCTTCACCACGGTGGTCAGCAAATCGGTGATGCCGGTGGCCTGATAGATCGCTTCGTTGTAGCCGCGAATCGCGATGGCGGCGCACTGGGCAGCGGAGGGGTGGGTATTGAAAGTGACGGCGTTACCGGCGGCAATCATGTTGATCGCGTTGCCGGTGAGCGTGGGCACGCTGTGAGTCATCGGCGTGATGGCTCCAATGACGCCCCACGGAGCGAAATCGATGATGGTCAGGCCGAAATCACCGCTGAAGGCCATGCGTTCGAGGAATTCGACTCCGGGAACGAGGTCGGCGCAGGCAGCGAGCTTCTCGAACTTGTGCGGAAGCCGGCCAATCTTGGTCTCATTGAATTCGATCGTGCCCCATTCCTTTGCGTTCTGGGCGCAAAGTTTGCGAATGGCGGCGATGGCTCCCTTGCGGGCCTTGAATCCGCCTTCCTGTAGTTTGAGAAACGATTCGTGTGCCGCGTTGATGGCGTCTTCCATCTTGTCATAGACGCCGAAACCGGTCTTGCCGGATTCCGCCGCGGCAATCTGCGGGCGGAGACGCGCGAGCACTTCGCTCACGACCTGTGCTATCAATTTATCATCCATACTTGAAACCTATAGTGAAAACGGGGCTGAACTTTCGGGCTGGATTATTGTAATCGCTGGCGTGTTCTTTACTTCGAGTCCTGTAATGTTCGGGTTGTCCGTTTAATTTTCGTCCGCAAATACCGCGCGCCTCAATGCGCCTTGTAGAGCACGTTTTTGGCAATATCGATGGTGTCGACGATTCCCACCACCACGGCGTCTACTGGCAGTTCCTTGTCGCTCACTCCGTTGCGGGCCGAGCTCCCCTGGACGATGAGAACCAATTCCCCTTCTCCGGCTCCGAGCTGGTCGACGGCCACCAATGTCGAGGTCCCCTTTTTGAATTCCTTCGCCTGGGGGGAATCGACGTAGAGCGGGCGGACGAGCAGGAATTTACTGCCCGTCATCTTCGCGTTCTTCTTGGTGGCGACAACGCTGCCTTCGACTTGTGCCAGTATCATATTTTTCCCGCGGCCCTTTATTCAAAGGCCGCCTTTCTTTGTACGGCTATTATTTCGCAGCCTTGGGGAGAATCACGGCGAGGTCTTCGTGCGGGCGTGCAATCACGCTGGCCGAGACAACTTCACCGAGACCCTGCGCGGCGGTCTTGCCGGATTCGACGGCGGCCTTGACGGCGGCGACATCACCGGTGACAGCCACGGTGACCATGGCGTTGCCGACCTGGGTGAACGGACCGACGAGGGAGACGTTGGCCGACTTGAGCATCGCATCGGTGGCTTCGACGAGCGCAATGAGACCGCGCGTTTCGATCATTCCTACTGCTTGTTGTGACATACTTTTACCTTTTTTTGATTTGGGTTGATGAATGGTTATGGATGATTTGTTCTAAATTTTGTAGTTCAACTTCGCCCACGCAAAACGGGCGATGATGAGTTCCTCGTTGGTCGGGATGACCCAGACCTGAATCTTCGAGTCCTTCGCACTGATTTTGGCTTCCTTCCCGCGCAACCCGGTGTTGATGGAGTTGTCGAGCTTGAGGCCGCAGAAGTCGAGATTGGCGCATACGTTCTCGCGAATGTAGTCGTCGTTCTCGCCAATGCCGCCGGTGAAGGCCAGGACGTCCGCCCCGTCGAGTTCGACGAGGAATTGTCCGAGGTACTTGCGAACCGCTCCGACAAACACGTCGAGGGCGACCTGGGCGTTTTGATTGCCCTTAAGGCGCGCTTCGTGCAAGTCGCGGATGTCTCCCGTGGGGAGACCGGACATGCCCTTGAGGCCGGCGTTTTTCGATAATTCCGAGACCGTCTTGTCCAATCCCAATCCGCACTCGCGTGCGAGATAGGAGAAGGCGAACACATCGAAGTCACCCACGCGATTGTTCTGCGGCAGGCCGCTCTGCGGTGTCATACCCCAACTGGAATCGACCGCAATACCGTCCTTGACCGCGGCAATCGATGAACTCCCGCCCATATGGCAGGAGATGAGGCGCATCTTCGTGGTACCGACCAACTCCGCCGAACGCTGGGTGATGTAACGGTGGCTGGCTCCATGGAATCCATAGCGCCGGATACCGTACTTCTCCTCCCATTCCAGCGGCACCGGGAAACGGCGGTTATGCAACGGAACGTTGTCATAAAAGGCCGTCTCGAACGTGCCGATGCAGGGAACGTGCGGGTAGAGTTTGTGACAGGCGCGCACGCCGGCCACGTAGGGCGGGTTGTGCGCGGGGAAGAGGCTGTAGAGGGCTTCCATGGCTTCGAGCACAGGTTCGCCCAACACTTGCGTTCCCGAGATGTTCCTGGCCCCAACCGGCTTGAATCCGAACGCCGCCAGTTCGTTGAAACTGCCCAGCGC
This sequence comes from Methylacidiphilaceae bacterium UBA1321, assembly GCA_002306945.1. Taxonomy (GTDB): domain Bacteria; phylum Verrucomicrobiota; class Verrucomicrobiia; order Methylacidiphilales; family UBA1321; genus UBA1321. The sequence goes on from DBTH01000327.1 coordinate 5,853, forward strand.
CTTGCCGATCAAATGTTTCTCCGCCAGGGCAAACGCCGCGGCGTGATCGGGGCAGGCATCCTCACCGGATACCGCCTCCGCGCCCTCTACCTGGATTTTCCAGGGAGACAGCGGGCTGCCAATACGTTCCACACCGCCGCGCGCCAGAAGGCGTTCGGAAGGCATCTCGAACAAGCGGAACTTGAACGAGGTGGTGCCGATATTGGCGACCAGTATTTGATTTGTTTGGGACATGGAATTATTCGAGTGTAAAGACCGGATCAGGTTCCGTTCGTGCGCTTATTTAACGCCGTTGGCGGGTTTGTTGAGGAACTTGCCGAGCTTGACGAGGTCTTCGTGCGGGCGGGGAATCACGTGGACGGCAACGACTTCGCCGATGGCGGAGGCCGCTGTGGCACCGGCTTCAACCGCCGCCTTGACACCCGCGACGTCGCCGCGAATGAATACGCTGACGTATCCGGAACCGACTTTTTCCCAACCGACCACTTCGACATTGGCGGCCTTGAGCATCGCGTCGGTCGCTTCGAACTGGGCGATCAGGCCCTTGGTTTCAATCATTCCTAAAGCTTGAGCTGACATGGTATATTTTCCTTTGAAAAAAGTTTCGTTATTAGGAGAGGAAGGTCTTGATCAGATCGGCGCTGGGGCGCGCGATGACGTGCGAGGCCACAAGATTACCGGCGCGCTTGGCCGCTTCCTTGCCGGCTTCGACCGCCGCCTTGACGCTACCGATATCGCCGCGAACCACTGTCGTGATTAATGCGCCGCCGATCGGGATCGTCTTGATGAGTTCCACATTCGCGGCCTTGACCATCGCGTCGCTGGCTTCCACCAGGCCGACGTAGCCGCGCGTTTCAATGAGTCCTATTGCTTCATTCATACTGTTTTCCTGTTTGTTGTTGGGGTTAAGTGAATCAGTTTGTTGACGAAATTGACGAAATTCTAAAAAAAGTGTGGCGGAGGATTTTGTATCGCTACTTCAACCTTTAAGCCTGTCTTCTATGAATCGTTCCGTTGGCTCCTTTTAAAATTCCGTTAATTTCGTCAAAAGTTTTTTTATTGTCCGCTATTTGAGCAGTTCCATTTTCGTCGCGTGATCGAGATCGCACGCGTTGGCCTCGTCGGTGTCGATGTGCACCTCAAGCTTGAAGGCGGGATCGACACGGACAAGCATGTCCTCAAAAGTGGTTGTGCAGCCGTGCGCCGTAATGCGCAGTCGCATCATGTCGAGATGCTTGACGCCGTAATGATCCGCATCGGCGGGGTTCATGTGAACGTGGCGGGCGGCGCGAATAATGCCGTTTTTCATCTCGATCATTCCCTTGGGGCCCATGACATAGCCGCCGGGGGTATCTTTGATATTACCAGATGCGCGAACAGGCACATCGATACCCAATTGAACGGAGTCGGTGTACGCCAACTCGATTTGCGTCAGGTTTCGACACGGGCCGAGAATGCGCAGGTTCGGGAAAATGCGTTTGCGTGGCCCGATCAGAGTCACGGTTTGCTGGGAAGCAAACTGCCCGTCTTGGTAAAGCCATTTGTGAACGGTCAGCTTGGCTCCTTTGCCAAAGAGGGTTTCCAGATTCTCCGGGCTGATGTGCATGTGACGAGCGGAGCTGTTGACCACGAGTTGCGGGCCGGGCTTGGCTTCGGTGACGACTTTGCCAAGACGGCGGAATACCGCTTCGCGCACGAGCGTCTCGATCACGTTCCGACTGGGTTGGGAAATAGCTGCCATAATTCGATAAGTTTCCTGGAGTGATTCCTGTTACACTTGGATAACCTGCCCCTTCTTGGGATGGATCCCCTGCTTCTCCAGCTGCGCCAGAGTGGCATCGGTAATGAGAGCGAATTTCTCTTTCCAATCCATGAGAAGGTAATCGGTCTTGTTGCCGAGTTTTTGCGAGTCGAGGCACAAATACGATTCCCCGGCACGCTTATAGACGGCTTTTTGAAAATTAATGACGTCAGGCTGGGAGTTCCAGACTCCCTGCTCCGTGATCCCTTCCGCGCTCAGGAAAGCATAGTCGAACTTCCAGAGTTTCAGAGTCGAGAGCGCCACGCCACCGAGAAGAAGGGATTGGCGGTGATACAATTGACCGCCTAAAACGTGAACCGCATACCCGCGCAGAGGTCCCAGCATTTCGGCAATGGGAAGACTGTTGGTAACCAGCGTCAGACCGCGAATCTGTTTTTCGCGCAACACCTCGGCCAACGCGAAAGTCGTCGTGCCCATATCGAGAAAACAGGTCGCATTGGACTTAATGAGAGCGTGGGCCGCCAAGGCGATGCGGCGCTTGGAGACCGGAGCCTTGATCTGGCGGTCGCGGAAGGAGGCAAACCGCTGGTCGAAGGAACTCATCG
>DBTH01000327.1:8485-14752 GCA_002306945.1 Methylacidiphilaceae bacterium UBA1321
GCCGCCCCGCCGTAAGTGCGGGTGATTTTCTGCTCCTGCTCCAGCGCGGCCAGATCCCGGCGCGCCGTTGCTTCGGAGATTTTCAACCGGTCGCACAGCTCGTTGATCGGCAGAAAACGGTGCTGTTGCAGCAGACGGGCAAGGCGGGTGCGGCGCGCCTGGACATCTTTGACTGCAACTTTCATGATGTCACAATAAAATTTATATGATTGAAGTCAATCATAAAATTTTACGATTGACTTCAATCATATAGCGGACAATTATCGCCACCATGCCCGCGGCGATTTCAACAGCTTGTTTCCAAGCTCGCCAAGGATAATGTCACTCTTACGAAACCAAACCGTAACCCCTTCGCCACTCCTTCCATGAACCCCCACTATTACGCCGCCTGCGACCTCGGCGCCGACAGCGGCCGCGTCATTCTCGGAACCCTTGCCGACGGCAAGCTCACCCTCGAGGAAATCAATCGATTCCCCACCGGCGCACTCCCCGTCCAGGGCACTCTCCGCTGGAACATTCTGCGCATTTACGAGGAAATCAAAAAAGGTCTCGTCATTCTCTCCAAGCGCGGCATCAAAATCTCCAGCGTGAGCACCGACTCCTGGGGCGTCGATTACGTCCACCTCTATAAGAACGAACCCTTCCTGACGGCACCTTATCACTACCGCGACACCCGCACCGACAAGGGATTCGAACACGCTTTCGCCGTCGTTTCCGCGAAGGAAATCTTCCAGGAAACCGGCATTCAGTTCATGACACTCAATACGCTCTATCAGCTTCACGCCGATTGGCGCGAACGCCCCGAAGTGCTCAAGTTGAGTGAACAATTTCTCTTCATCGCAGACTACTTCAATTTCCTTTTCTCCAATGTCAAAGTCGCCGAGGAATCCCTCGCCAGCACCACCCAGCTTTACAATCCTGCTTCACACACCTGGTCTGATGTATTGATCGATAAACTCGGTCTCCCGAAACGCATTTTCCCCAAGGTCGTTCCTTCCGCGACCGTCCTCGGACCGGTCGCCCCCGCCCTCGCCGCGGAATTAGGTTGGACGGAAACGAAAGTTGTTGCGACCTGCTCCCACGACACTGGCGCCGCCGTGGCTGCCGTTCCCGGTGAAGGAACCGACTGGGCCTATCTCAGTTCCGGCACCTGGTCTCTCCTCGGCATCGAAAACCTCAAGCCCATCATCAACGAAGAAAGCCGGGAAAAGAATTTCACCAACGAAATCGGCATCGGCGGCAGCATCCGCTTCCTCAAGAACATCGTCGGTCTCTGGATCGTACAAGAATCCCGCCGCGCCTGGGAGAAAGCCGGTCAGAAGTACACCTTCGAGGAACTCTGCCAGCAGGCCACCAAGGCCCCTGCCCTGCGCAGCCTCATCAACCCGGCCGATCCGCGCTTCGCCAAACCCAACGACATGCCGAAGAAAGTGACCGATTATTGCCGAGAAACCGGCCAGCCGGTTCCCGAAACTCCGGGCGAAATCATCCGTACCGTCTACGAGAGTCTCGCGATTCTCTACTCGGTGACGCTCGACAATCTCGAAACGCTCACCGGTCGCAAGGTCAACCACCTCCACATCGTCGGCGGCGGTTGCAAGGACAAGCTCCTCAACCAATTCGCCGCCAACGCCACCAACCGCCCCGTCCTCGCCGGGCCGGTCGAATGCACCGCCATCGGCAACATCCTCATCCAGGCCCTCGCCATGGGCGACATCGCCTCACACAAAGATTTGCGCAAGGTCGTAAGCGATTCCTTCCCGCTCACCACTTATCAACCCGAAAACGTCGCCGCCTTTGCCGAGGCCCGGAAACGTTTTACGAAGTTACCAGCATAACCTCATACTCATTTATACAACTCAGACCCGTCACTTAACCGCCTCGCGGCGCTCCATGAAAATCTCCATATTCATTCCCTGTTTCATCAACCAGTTCTACCCCCAGGTGGGCTCGCAGATGGTTGAACTCCTCGAACGACTCGGCCACACGATCGATTATCCCGAAGGCCAGACCTGTTGCGGCCAGCCCGCTTTCAACTCCGGGTATTGGGACGAAAGCCGCGCCGCTGCCGAGAAAATGCTCGAAGCCTTTGCCGATGCCGAAGTCGTCGTCTCCCCCTCCGGTTCCTGCGGCGCGATGTTCAAGGTCTTCTACAACGATCTCTTCAAGGACACGCCCCAGCAAAAAGCCGCCAAAGCACTCTCCGACCGCACGTGGGAACTCTCCGACTTCCTCGTCAATAAACTCGGCGTGACCGATGTCGGCGCCAGGTTCGACGCCAAAATCACCTTCCACGACGGTTGCCACAGCCTGCGCGAACTCGGCATTCACGACGCCCCGCGCCTCCTCCTGGCCAACGTCAAGGGACTCGAACTTATCGAGATGAAATACCCCATCTGCTGTGGATTCGGCGGCACCTTCGCCGTCAAGTATCCCGAAATCTCCGCCGCCATGGCCGAAGTCAAAACCGATTTGATCCGCGAAACCGGGGCCGATTACGTCGTCTCCAACGATTCCAGTTGCCTCATGCACATCCAGGGTTACATGGATCGCCGCAAAATCAACGTCCGCAGCCTCCACCTGATCGAGGTTCTCTCAAAACAATGATCGCTCCCAAAAAACTCTTCAAACGAGACGTCGTCCAGAACACCGCCGACGTCCCGCGTCGCGCCTTTGTCCGCAACGCCCTCCGCGGCTACGAAGCCAAACGTGACGAAAACAAGGCCAAGTTCCTCGACTGGCAATCCGCCCGCGACGTCGCCTCCGAAATCAAGTTTGAAGGCATCAACCACCTTGACAAATACCTCAAACAATTCGCCCAAAACGCCGAAGCGCGAGGTACAAAGGTCTTCTTCGCCAGCACCGCCGCCCAGGCCCGCGACTACATCGTCAACCTCGCCCGCGAAAAGAACGTCAAGTCGATCATCAAGTCCAAGACGATGACCAGCGAGGAAATCCACCTCAACGACGCCCTCGAAAAAGAAGGCTTTGGCGTCGTCGAGTCCGACCTCGGCGAATTCATCCAGCAGCTTCGCAAGGAACCGCCCTATCACTTCGTCTTCCCCTGCATGCATCTCAAGCGGGACGAGATCAGCTCCCTCTTCCACGACAAGCTCGGATCCGAACCTACCAACAGCCCGGAAGAACTGACCATGATCGCCCGTCGATTCCTGCGCCAGAAATATATCCAGGCCGACATGGGCATCAGCGGAGCCAATTTCCTCGTCGCCGAGACCGGCATGATCTCCATCACCGAAAACGAAGGCAACGCCCGCCTCACAACTTCGTTGCCGAAGATCCACGTCGCCATCGTCGGCATCGAAAAAGTTCTCCCCAAACTCGAAGACCTCGCACTCTTCCTCCCCATGCTCGGGACAGCCGGTTGCGGCCAGGAATTGACCGGTTACAACACCCAGATCGGCGGCCCACGCCAACCCGGTGAAACCGACGGTCCCGAGGAATTCCACATCGTCCTCCTCGATAACAACCGTACCGCCCTGCTCGCCGACGCCGAACAACGCGACGCCCTCCATTGCATTCGCTGCGGCGCCTGCCTCAACGTCTGCCCCGTCTTCAAGAACGTCGGCGGCCACACCTACGGCACCACCTACGCCGGACCGATCGGCTCCGTCATCACTCCGCACCTGCGCGGACTTCAGGACTGGAAACATCTTTCCGGCGCATCGTCCCTTTGCGGAGCTTGCTCCGAAGCCTGCCCCGTCAAGATCGATATTCACCATCACCTCCTCCAGAACCGTCGCAACGCCGCGGCCGAAAAACCGGTCTGGTGGGAAAAAGCTCTCTGGATCGGCTTCGCCTTCCTCATGCGCCGCCCGTTCCTTTATTACCTCATGACCAAGGCCGCACCCTTCGGACAATTCTTCCATCCTCTCATCAAAGCCACCGCCCTCGATCCGTTCCTGGCGTGGACCCACTCCCGCGAATGTCCCGCCTCGGCCACCACGACCTTCAAGGACTATTGGAAACAACACAAAAAGCAAAAGGACGCCGCTTCGGTTTGAAGCCCATCCCCGCGCGTTCCGCACAACCCATCCCGAACCGAGTACTCCCATGTCCGCCACCACCACCGACAGCCGCGAATCCATTTTCGCCCGCATCCGCGAAGCCCTGACCAATCCCGCCACGCCGCATCACCGCGCCGTTCACCCGGAAAACGTCGCTCCCGAAAGCACTCTTAAACAATGGCTCCCTGCCGTTGGATCCACGCTCGACGAGCAGATCGCCCTCTTCGCTGAAAATTGCGTCGCCCTCAAAGCCGAGTTCAAAGCCTGCTCCTCGCTCGACGAAGCCGTCGCTCACATCAATCAACTCGCTGCGGACAACCAGTGGACCAAAATCGCCACACATCATTCCGAACTGACCGACGCCGTCGCCTCCAAACTTTCCACCGCGATTTACCACGCCGACGAGACTTACGACAAGCTGGTGCTCGAAACCTGCAACGCGGGTCTCACCGGTTGCGAAGCGCTCGTCTCCCAGACCGGTTCCGTCTGCATAACCCCGCACGCCAGTGGCGGACGTTCCCTCTCCATTCTCCCTCCCCACCACATCGTAATCGCCCGGCGCAGCCAGATTGTCGCCGACCTGCCCGCCACCTACGCCTTGATTAAGGAACGATACAGCGCCAGCGGTTACCCGAGTTTCATATCGTTTAGCACAGGCCCCAGTCGCACCGGCGACATCGAACGCATCCTCGTCCTCGGCGCACACGGTCCCAAGCGATTGACCGTCCTGCTCATTCCCTGAGCCTGACGTTTCCTTGCCTTATCTCCGCAATCGCCGGAACTCCAGAGGTGTCATGTGTTCGTACTGGCGAAAAACCCGTATGAAATACGACGTACTCGCAAAGCCGCACGCCCAGCCCACCTCCGCCACATTGTGCCGTGGATTTTTGAGGAGCTCCACGGCCATATCAATCCGTTCCTGCATGATCCACCGGCTTAATGTCATTCCCCGCTCCCGGTGAAACAGGCGTGAAAGATAATCGCCTGAACATTTCAACGACACCGCCAGCATCTCGACCGACAATTCCGCATTCGAAATATTCGCCCTCGCCAGCTTCTCGGCCTCGACCACCTTCTGCGAAGCCGAACTGTTTTCAGTCACGGGACGACGCATCTCATCGAGAATGGTGATGTAAAAAGACCGCAACAACCCTTCGATGTAATCCTTTCTGTAAACGGGCGACACCGAGCGATAAACCGCTATCTGATCCAGATAGTGAAACGCATCGCGCCCGCGCGGCGTCTCGACCGGATCTGCCGACTCACTCATGATCTTGCCGGGAATTTGAGAACAGCCCCGGATCAGGAGAATCCCATCCGCACGATAGCTGCAGACCAATATCGAATAAGGCGTGCGCAGATCGAGCGGAGTTTCCGCATGAGCCACTCCGGCCGGCATCACGCAAACCTGCCCCGTTCTAAGCCGGAAAGAATCGCCCGGACATTCAAAGTCGGTTCCGCCTCCCGTCTGGATAAACACCTCCGTCTGCATATGGAATTGCGAGCCGGGTTTGCGCACATACAGCTCCGTCGATTTCGGAACGCGTATCGTCAGACGCCCCTTCTTCAACGACTTCAGTACCTTCTCGATTTGCCCGCCGCAAAAATTCAATCTCTTGCGGACTAGCAGGGTTCCGGGCGTTTCCATAGGTCGGATTTTTACTATAAATATCAGAGAAATACAATCCTGAACCGTTGAACGTCCCGCCATTTTAGACGTATAAGAATGACATCGGAGAAGATCCCTTCCAAAACAAAAACAGAAAATTGATATGAGCACCCCTATTCAAGCAACCGTCTGGAACGAATACCGCCACGAAAAGAAAGACGAAAAAGTCGCCAGGGTTTATCCCCACGGCATCCACGCCGCCATCGCCGAGTTTCTCAACAAGACTCCCGACATCAAGGCCGCCACCGCAACGCTCGACGAGCCCGAGCACGGCCTGACCGACAGCGTTCTGGACAAGACCGAAGTTCTCCTCTGGTGGGGACACATGGCCCACGGAGACGTGAAGGATGAAATCGTCGAAAAAGTGAAAAAGCGCGTCCTCGAAGGCATGGGCCTGATCGTTCTCCATTCGGGGCATTTTTCGAAAATTTTCCGCCGCTTGATGGGGACGAATTGCTCGCTTTCGTGGCGCGAAGCCGGGGACAAGGAGCGGCTCTGGAATTTGCAGCCGGGGCACCCGATCACCGAGGGCATCGGGCGGTTTATCGAAATCCCGCAGCACGCAATGTACGG
>DBTH01000034.1 GCA_002306945.1 Methylacidiphilaceae bacterium UBA1321
ATTCAAAACATGATGCTGGGGATTGAGAATTGCGCGAGGCTAAGGCGAGGCGCAAGGAGGGAGTTTATTGCTCATCAATAAGTGACCGACGCGCAACGAAGCTTTTGCCTCGGGAAAACTCAAGATCGGGCGTGAGGTTTTGAATAGTTACGGCTTAGAAACAAAAAAACGACCCGACCCGGCCGGAGCCGGGAATCGAGTCGTTTTTCTGAAATTCCTAACGGCGGGAGAACCGCAAAGAATTTCAAAACGGAAAATGAACCCGCGTAACGGACGGCGAACCGCCCGTTACGGGTTGAAATTAATAACGGCGCTCGCGACGTTCGCCACGATCACCACCGCGGCCGCCACCGCCATGTCCGCCACCACCGAAGGAACGCTGAGGGCGATCTTCGCGGGGACGGGCTTCGTTGACCGTCAATTCACGGCCTTCGTAGCTTTTGCCATGGAGGGCTTCAATAGCCTTCGTAGCATCTTCCGGAGTGGCCATCGTGACAAAGGCGAAACCGCGGGGGCGGCCCGTCATTTTGTCCATGATCAGATCCACTGCGGCAACCGAGCCGTGTTGAGCGAAAAGATCCTGGAGATCTCCTTCGGTTATCTTAAACGGGATATTCCCGACGTAGAGTTTGGTACCCATGATGAATTAACTTCCTTATTTGCAGATCTCCGGCGCTTCTGAAGCTGCCCCTCACTTTTGGGGCTTCAATCATCACCGAGTAAAATTTAAAACTCAACTGACGACTCTCTAGCTAGAAGATGAACCAACGATCCGATTATTTGTGCGGATGCTGACAGGGATACGTTGGGATTCAAGATAAAAAGCATCCAAGATTTTTTAAACTCTCCTTGCGTGCTTATAAGGTTTATGATAACACTAACAAAAGTTGGATGGGTCTTGGGGCACGTTGCGCCTCTCTTGCTATTCCAGCAAGGACGTTAAAAATCATGTCAGAAACAACACCCGTTTCGGGTATTTTAGAGATTCACGATAAAGGTTACGGTTTTCTGAGGCGGCCTGAAAAGGTTACTTCGGCGACGCCGAATGACGTATTTGTTCCACCGGATATGATCAAGCGGAACGGATTGCGCGACGGCGTCCAGATCAACGGCGTTGGCGGTGTCAATGGCCGCGGCCCGCAGCTTCTGGAAATCCAGACCCTCAACGAAAAGCCCATTCCCGAGTACAAGCAGCAGATCCCTTTTGAAGAGCTGACCACGATCAACCCGAACCGTTGGGTCAAACTCGAAACCACCGCCGACAAATTATCGACCCGCGTCGTCGACCTGATGACGCCCATCGGCCACGGCCAGCGCGCCCTCATCGTCGCCCCGCCCCGCTCCGGCAAGACCATGCTCATGCAGGCCATCGCCGAGGCCGTCGCCATCAATCATCCCAAGACTCACCTCATGATCGTCCTCGTCGACGAACGTCCCGAGGAAGTCACCGATTTCAAACAATTCATCAAGGGCCGCGGCGAACTCTGGTCTTCTTCCAACGACCAGGACATCTCCAGCCACGTCCGCCTCTCCAAACTCGTCATTGAGCGCGCCAAGCGCCTCGTCGAGAGTGGTCGCGACGTCTTCATGCTTTTGGATTCCCTCACCCGCCTCGGTCGCGCCTTCAACAACGCCACCAAGGGCAACGGTCGCACCCTCTCCGGCGGTATGGACGCCCGCGGCATGGAAATCCCCCGCAAGATTTTCGCCGCCGCCCGTCAGACCGAAGAAGCCGGCGCCCTCACCATCGTCGCCACCGCCCTTATCGATACCGGCTCCAAGATGGACGAAGTCATCTTCCAGGAATTCAAAGGCACCGGTAACATGGAAATCGTCCTCGACCGCAAAATGTCCGACGTCCGTGTCTTCCCCGCCATCGACATTGAGAAATCCGGCACACGCCGCGAGGAACTCCTCCTCAAGCCCGACATTCTGGAAAAAGTCACCATCCTGCGCCGTGGCCTCCATGGCCAGCCGATCCAGGCTCAAATGGAACGCCTCCTTTTCCTACTCAAGAAGGGCGCGACCAACAAACTCGCCCTCGAAATGCTCCCCTCGCTGACCCGCTAACAGCGAGCAAGCACCCCTGCTGGCGAAGCGTTACGAGGTGCAGCGTCACGCTGCCTACGGCTTCGACCGGGGCCAAACCCAATCGCCCGCCTGGGTGTCAATCGGCGACCACTTATCCTTGCGCGTGGCTACCTTGCCGCCATCGTCGGTTCGATTGAAGCCGACCGAATAGAGCGCGTAATTTCCATCCGCTTCGACCCGATAATGCAGTGGCTCGCCTGTGCAAACATCATGCGGGACAGAATCGATGAACTGCGGCTGAAGCTCTCCCAACGTCGCGGGATATTTCTGGTTCACCAGCCAGTACCGCTCCAGTACGCACGCCACACGCGCCAGATCAAGGCGGGACTGTGCTTCGGCGAAACGCAACGGCAACGTGTTTATCGAGCCAAATAACAGATCGAGCAGCCAATTGGTCGGATTCAGACAAGCCAGCCCTTGCGCCGGATCAAAGGTGAAGCTGTTTTCGGGGTGAAAACGGTCTTTCTCTGGATCGATGATTCCCGTCAGGAATTGACGATAGGCGTTGACTCCCTTGACGCGGGCGAAGTCGTACCATCCCGCCGGAACCAGATAAAAGACCTTGTCCATCCGTTGACCGAAAAGCACCTGCGGCAGGTGGAAGCGGTTCTCCTCCAGATCATCCATCCTGGGCAGAAAAATCAACGCAATCTCTCCGCGTACAGAGCGGTCGTAAATCCTGAGACAATGGAAAACGCCGAGTTGTTTTTGAAACTCGACCAGTTGGGAATCGGACCATTCGTGTTTCTCGATCCCTTTCCAGAGGGCTGGCAGCGCATTCTGGATTTCCGAAAGCGCGACCGTACCCGAAATCAGCGTAGGATTCTGGATATTCCCTTCGGCTAGTCTAAAACAAATGAGCAGATCTTTTGCCGCCGTATCGGTCTGCGCGTTATCGAGAGCCGACAAGGCGTGAAAACTCGTCAGTTGCGCCAGCGTGATCGAGAGGAGGAAATGCGGTGCGTTGGCACCGAGTGCAAAGCGATTGCGGTAATCGATGGCGTACTGGCAAGCGGGGCGTTCGCCTGCGGCATGCAACTGCTGGAGTTCGACGTCGATTCCGTCGAACAGATCGTCGGGCGGCGCGGGAGGAAGTTCGCCCAGAAGCCAGTTTTCCGTTTTGTTCTTTTTCTTCCACTCGAACAGCTTCTTTACCGCCTCAAGCAGGTTCGATTGGGGCGCGTGTCGGGGATCGCTGCCGATGGTGGCGGCCCATTTTTTCCAACTCTCCGTTTGTGTAAAATTTTCGCTGTCCGGAACCGGAGCGGGCAGAAATGTTTGCGGATTGAAATTGAGTCCTGCGGCGGCAGACTGCTTTTTTGCCTGAGCCCAGGCACGTGCGCCGCGTCCGTTTTCCTCGGCGTAAAACGCCACGATCAGCAGCGCGGCAACTCCCAGCGCAATCCCGGCTTTAATCGGCCAATTCACAACCCGAAAGATTTAATCGCTTCACATACTAAAGACGATGTGTTTTTGGTGAAGATCCCATGACGAATATGACAATCGTCACGTTGGCGGGAATTTCCTTTTCCTGTCAGATCTCTTCGCCCTCGGGGTAGGCGACAAAGCCGGTCTTGATGCCGCTCTTGAATCCGGCGTTGTGGTAGAAACGGACGATGTCGCGGCTCTTGTTGCCGGTCTCCAAAATGACCTTGTAACAGCCCGCTCCCCACGCCTCCTCCAATGCGGCCTGTAGCACGCGCGTGCCGATGCCTTTTTTGCGGTACTGCGGATCGGTGACGACATTCTGCACGACGCCGTAGGGGCGCAGGTCGTAGGTGAGATTGAGAATGATCGCGAGAGAGCAGGTCGAGACGATGCGCCGGTCTTTTTCGGCGACCATGTAACGCAGGTGCGGTTGCTCCATGATATTGCGCCAGAGGCTTTGCACCGCCTCATCGCTGTAATCGATTTCAGGCACGTCGGGATGGAGGTGCGTGTAGAGTTCCAGCAGTTGAGGCAATTCATCGGCGTTGATGTGACGGATATTCATAACTCAAAACCCGGATAGCCCGTATGACCGGGATAAGGGGAAAAGCCAAGCGTACACCTTCGCAAAAGGAAAATCCAGCCAACGCTGAACCGGCCCGTGTAACGCTGTCACGCGCCGGCCGGTTCTTCAACGATGGGATTGGCGAGGATGCCGATCTTTTCGATTTCGACTTCGACCTTGTCGCCGGGCTGCATGTAGAGCTTGGGATTGCGGCTCATGCCGACGCCGGAGGGCGTGCCGGTGAGAATGACGGTGCCGGGCCGCAAGGTGGTGCTGCCGCTGAGGAAGGCGATGAGCGTCGGGACGTCGAAGATCATGTCGTTAGTGCGGCTCGATTGCATGAGCTGGCCGTTGAGGCGGGTGGAGAGGGCGAGGTCGTTGGGGTTGGTGATTTCGTCGGGTGTCACGAGGCAGGGGCCGAGCGGACAGAACGTGTCGAAGGTCTTGCCGCGGCACCATTGCGAACCACCCCATTTGATCTGCCAGTCGCGGGCGCTGATGTCGTTGGCGGCGGTGTAACCGGCGACGTACTGGAGAGCGTTTTCGCGCGGGACATTTTTGCAAGTGCGGCCGATGATGACAGCAAGTTCGCATTCGTAATCGACGCGGTCGCTGCGCAGGCTGCGGGGGATTTCGACCGGGCCGCCAGGGTTTTGCACGGCGGTGGTCGCCTTCATGAAAAGAACGGGATGCTCGGGAATGGTTGCCTTGGTTTCGATTGCGTGGGCGCGGTAGTTGAGTCCGATGCAGTAGAGGGTGGTCGGTTCGACCGGGGCGAGGATCGCGGCGGGAGTGAGGCGTTCACCGGTGGGGCGCAGATTGCCGGTGAAGAGGTTGCCTGAGAGGGCGAGGAAATCGCGGCCGTTGTCGGAAGTGGCGAAGCGGATCTGGTTTTGCGTATCGCGAATGCGGTAGATTTTCATGAGAGTGACAAATTTCTGTTGCCGCACACTCTATCATGCCCGCCACCACCCGGCAACCGGCGCGCGGGACGAAAGAATGGAACTGCGCCTCCGTCGAGCCTCTCCAATCCTGGAAGTTGATTAAAGAGTGTCATCACGAGATGGGGTGGTGTAGTAAAATCCCGCCATTCTATGACACTATCAAACGCCGCCGCCTATCACCGTCACAACATTACAGATCGAAGCTGGGAACTTCTGGAGTCGCATTTGCCGGGTCGCAAGGGGCTCTGGGGTGGACGAGCCCGACTACGAGTGGCTCATGATTGATGCCAGCCACATCAAAGTTCATCCCCACGCCGCCGGAGCTAAAGGAGGCAATCAAGCCATGGATCTCACAAAAGGGGGCTCAACACAAAAATACACCTGGCCGTGGATGCGCATG
>DBTH01000021.1 GCA_002306945.1 Methylacidiphilaceae bacterium UBA1321
TTTTGCCGTGGTCGACGTGGCCCATGATGGTGATGACGGGCGGGCGGGCCTGGAGTTCGGCGGGCTTGGGCGGGGCGGGCTTGGGCGGTTCGACGACCTTGACGGGGGCGTGAACCAGTCCGGCTCCGCGTTCGCGTTTTTCAATCTCGAAGGTGAAGCCCTTTTTGATGCAAATCTTGCGGGCGATGTCTTCTTCGAGGGATTGGGTGAGAGTGGCGAAAATATTGAGTTCCATCAACTCGTGGATGAGCTGGAACGGCTTGAGACCGAGTTTGGTGGCAAGATCCTTGACCACGATCGGCGGCTTCATGATGACGATTTTCGAAGTCGGGGCCGCAACAGGAGCGGTTGCCGAAGGGGCAGCCGCAATGGGAGCGGTGGGTGCGGAAGTGGAGGCGATTGGCACCGACGCGGAAGCGGTTTTGGCGGGTGCGGGAGCGAGAGTAGTGGGAATAGGAGTGGGAGCGGCAGGGGCCGGTGCGGTCGGTGCAACGGGTGCGGCGGTATGGGTGGTTTTGTGGGATTCGGTGTGCGCCGGTGCGTGCGTGGAAGCGGCGACCGGAGTGGCGGCGGATTCTTTTTTCGCCGTATGAGAGGCGTGGGTGGTGTGGGTCGCGGTGTGGTGAACGGTCTTTTTCTTGGCCGCTTCGGCTTCTGTCTTGGCCACGTGGGCAGTATCCACCTCTTCCGCTTTGGCCTTGGTCTTGGGAGACTCGGTGGCTTTGCGGACGGTTTTGTGTGTGGAGCTGGAGGTGGATTTTTCTTTAGACATCTTTACGCGACGGGTGGTTCTTTGGTTAAGCGGACAGCGGTTTCGTGGATTGTGCGGGCAATGGCCGGATCAATCTGGGGAACGGCTGTGAGAAATTCGTCAGGCTCAATCTCGGCGATGCCGTCTGCGCTGAGGAAACCGGCGCGGACAATCTGGGAGGCGATGGAAAGTTCGATCTGGAGGAGTTTGGCCAATTTTTCCGCGGCAAGTCCGAGTTGGGTCTCGAAGGCCATGGCGGTGGTTTGTTCCTTTTGGATGTCGATTTCCCAGCCGGTGAGCTTTTGGGTGAGGCGGGCGTTTTGACCGCGACGACCGATGGCCAGGGAGAGGTTTTCCTCATCGACGATGACTTTGACGCGTTTGGCGGCTTCGTCGATTTCGAGGTTCTTGAGTTTGGCGGGCTTGAGGGCTTCGACGGCGAGTTCGCGGATGTTGGGCGACCAGCGGAAGAGGTCGACCTTTTCGTTGTTGAGTTCGCGAACGATGTTTTTGACGCGGGAGCCACGCAGGCCGACACAGGCACCGACGGGATCGACTTTTTCATTGGCCGACCAGACGGCGATCTTGGTGCGGTAACCGGCTTCACGGGCAAGGGCCTTGATTTCGACGGTCTTGTCGTTGAGTTCGCTGACTTCGAGTTCGAAGAGGCGGCGGACGAAGTCGGGGTGGCTGCGGGAAAGGATGATTTCGGGGCCACGCTGGGTGTTGTCAACGGAGACGACGTAGGCGCGGATGCGTTCGCCGGGGGTGTATTCTTCGGTGGGGACGCGTTCCTTGGCGGGCATGACAGCTTCGAATTTGCCGAGGTCGACGATGACGTCGGAGCGTTCGAAGCGGCGGACGGTGCCGGTGACGATGGCGCCGGTGCGATCCTTGAATTCGGCGAAGACCATGGAGCGTTCGATGCCACGCAGGGTCTGGTTCATGGCCTGTTTGAAGACTTGGGCGGCGATGCGTCCGAAGTCGCGCGGGGTGACTTCAACGGGAACGGCTTCGCCGAGTTTGACGTCGGCCTTGATCAGGCGGGCCTTGGAAAGGGAGATTTCGTCGTGGGGCTGTTCGACTTTGTCGACAACCATAAGGTTGGCCATGGCACGGATTTTCCCTGTGCGCGGGTCGAGTTCGACGCGCAAATCACGGGCGGGCCCGACGCTTTTACGGGCGGCTGCAAGGAGGGCGCTTTCAACAGCTGCGATCAGGGTCTCTTTTTTGATCCCTTTTTCCTTCTCCATGTACTCCAATATGGCAACAAATTCCTGGCTCATAACTGTTTTCTCCTTCAGGTCACTTTACGGCAGGAAAAAAAAGTGGGAACTGGTTTAGAGTTCCCACTCTGCTAGTAACCTGAATTCTTAAGCCTACAATGGAAGGAATTTAGGTCAAGGGCAAAAACGCAAAACACTACTATCGCCGCATTATTTCTAATTAGATGCGCTTTTACCACTTGCTAAGAAGCTTCTAAAACGGCTTTGCAGCCGTTGAAAACCCGTTCTCCGGTGCTGTATGTCAGTCGGTAGAAGGGTGAAAGGGGTACTACTTCACATGGGGAAGGACTCCGGTTGGGGATAGAGACATCCAGAGCAGCCCGTTTGGAAGGGTAGGACGCATGCGGGTGTCAAATTGTTCTTTGGCAGCGAGATGAGAACTCATTGCGATCAGGCAGCGGCGCGGACTTTTTTGGTCAGCCAAGTGCAAAGAGCCAGTAGTGCGGCGGCAAAAATCAGCAACACGGCGATGCTGAACCAGAAGGGCGGATCGGAAGGTTCCTGCGCGGCCGGGCTAATGAGAATGTAGCGGATGGCGGCCAGTCCGTAATGGAGCGGGTTGAAGAGGATGATCCACTTGACCCAGGTCATGGCACCGGTGGGCGGGAAAAGCGCGCCGGACAGAAGCCAGAGCGGGATGAGGAAGAGATTCATGATGGCGTGAAAGCCGCTGGTGGAGTCGAGCGGCCAGGCAACGATGTAGCCGAGCGCCGTAAGGCCGAAGCCGATCACAAAGAGGAGCGCGATCAATCCAGGCAGGGCCAGCCAGGGAATCGGCAAGTCAACAATGGGCGCCAGGGCGAGGAAAATCACGGCTTGAATGAGAGCAAGAATTGCGCCACCGAACAGCTTTCCCAATACAATCGCGCTCCGTGAGATGGGCGAAGTGAGGACGCCCTGAAGAAATCCCTCGCGGCGGTCTTCAATGATGGAGATGGTGGAAAAGATGGCAGTGAAGAGCATGATGAGCAGTAGCGTGCCGGGAAAGAAATATTCGAGGTAGGTGAATCCCTCAGGCGCACCCTCCGGCTTGAAGGAACTGCCCATGCCGGAGCCGATGACAAACCAGAAGACAATGGGCGTGGCGAGTGCGCCGACGACGCGATTTTTCTGCCGCAGGAAGCGGACGACTTCACGCTGGGTCAATGTCCAGGTGGGCAAGGTGACGGTGTTGAAGAAATTGGACGGAACCGGACTGGGCGAGGTGGGATTGGGGAGAGTGCTCATGCGGTCATGCGAGTATATATTAGGCAGCAACTTCACTGGCGGTCTCGAATTTGCGTCCGGTGAGGTGGATGAAGACGTCTTCGAGCGTCGGTTGGGAAAGAGTGATCGATTCGACCTGACCTGCGGCGGCGGCGACGATCTGAGCGACCAGGCGCGGGCCATTGTCAGGCTGGCCGCCGGGGGCTTCGATGCGAAGATTGCCCGCGACGACTTTCGAGTCGAGTTGCAGTTTCGACGACAGGAGCGACTTCAACGCCTCCGTGTCGCCAGTTTGCACCGTGATGACGGCTCCACTGATCGAAGCCTTAAGGGCTTGCGGCGAGTCGAGACAGACGCGCAATCCGCGGTCGAGAACCATCAGGCGGTTGCAACGTTCCGCTTCGTCCATGAGATGCGTGGTAACAAGGATGGTGATCTTCTCCTCGCGGTTGACCTCTTGAAGATAAGTCCACAAATCGATCCGCGCGGCGGGATCGAGGCCGGTGGTCGGCTCGTCGAGAATGAGCAACGCCGGGCGGTGCAGAAGACCCTTGGCGACTTCGACGCGGCGCTGAAGTCCGCCGGAAAGGGTTTCGACGGTGTCCTTGAGCCGGTCGCGTATCTTGAATTTATCGGTCAGCACATCAATGCGTTCGCGCAATGCCGCGCCGTGCAAGCCGTAGAGATGACCGTGATGAACGAGATTCTCGCGCACGGTGAGCTTGCCGTCGAGGCTGGGCGACTGGAAGACCACACCGAGCCGTTCGCGAATGCCCGCGAGATCGTAACGGAGCGAGACATCATCGAGGGTCACCGTCCCATCCTGAAGGGGCAACAGCGTCGACAGGATGCGAAAAAGAGTCGTCTTGCCACTGCCGTTGGGGCCGAGCAGACCGAAGATTTCGCCCGTTGCGACCGTGAAAGAAAGCCGGTCGAGGGCGAGACGTTCGCCGTAACGATGACTGAGATTCTCCACCAAAAGAAAGTCGGTTGAACTCATAATAGATAGGAATCGGGATTGGAATCCGCCAATTTGGAAAATCTACCGGTCTCCGGCAGGAATGCAAGTGAAGCAGTCATGTTTGTTCCCACTCCTGCAACGAAAAAGGAGCAGAGAAAAAACTTGCTTATGGTACGTCGCTAGGTTCTGATTTTACATCATGTCCACACCCGATCCGGCATCCTGTTATCTCAGTGTGGTGGCCCCCTGCTACAACGAAGAAGGTGGACTCGCGGAATTGCACCGGCGCCTCGATGCGGTTTGTCGTGAACTGTGCAAAAGCTACGAGATCGTCCTGGTCAACGACGGTTCGAGCGATGCGACATGGGAAAAAATACAGGAGCTGTCCGCGAACAACCCGAGCGTCGTGGGCATCAACCTCTCCCGCAACCACGGCCATCAACTCGCCTTGAGCGCCGGATTGTCCCTTTGCCGCGGAGAACGAATCCTGATTATCGACGCCGATTTGCAGGATCCGCCCGAGTTGCTACCCGAAATGCTCAAGCTGATGGACGCGGGAGCCGACGTGGTCTACGGACAACGGCTTTCGCGTCAGGGTGAGACCTGGTTCAAGCTCGCGACGGCGCGGTGGTTCTACAAACTCCTCAATTATCTCAGCGATATTGATATTCCCTCGAACACGGGGGATTTCCGCCTGATGAGCCGCCGGGCGCTCGACGCCTTACTGGCCATGCCGGAACAGAGCCGTTTCATCCGCGGCATGGTGAGCTGGCTGGGGTTCAAGCAGGTGCCAATCCATTACAACCGCCTGGAACGTTTCGCCGGACAGACGCATTACCCCTTTGTAAAGATGTTCAAGCTGGCGGTCGACGCGATCACGTCGTTTTCAGTGAAGCCGCTACGGCTGGCAACGTATTTGGGGCTGGGTGTCGGCACCTTGACGGCTCTTTACGCATTATATGCCTTCGGAAGCTGGCTGCTAGGGGGGAAGGTTGTGCCGGGCTGGATGAGCTTGATGCTGGTCGTCCTCTTTATCGCCAGCGTGCAATTTGTCATCATGGGAGTTCTCGGTGAATATATAGGCCGGATCTATATTGAATCCAAACACCGCCCCTTGTTCGTCATTCGCGAAGTGCTTGGCGCCGCGCTGCCGCCCGAAAAGAAATGACGCCATCATCCCTGGTTTCGATCTGTATCCCTGTCTATAACGGAGCGCGGTTTTTAGATGAGACGCTGAGATCGGTGGCAGTGCAGAATTATCCCAATATAGAAATCATCATCTATAACGATGGATCGACTGATGCTTCACAGAACATCGCCGATTCTTTTGCAGCGGAGAAGACTGGACTGAAGATTCGTCTCTTTCGATCTGATAGGCCGGGCGGCCTGGCCAATGGATTTCGCAAGGTCTGCGCGCAAGCCACTGGAAAATATGTCAAACTGGTCTGTCAAGATGACTTGATCGCGCCGGACTGCGTGGCGCGGCAGGTGGCAGCAATGGAAGAGAATCCAGGCGTGGCGTTGGTATCGTGCCGTCGGCGCGTGATTGATTCCCAAAAACGGCAGATGTTGTGTCCGCCGGGGGCATATCGAAAGACCGGGCGCTACGACGGGCGGGCGCTTGCCCGCAAATGCCTTCGCTATGGGGCCAACCGGGTGGGCGAACCGATGGCTGTTTTGTTCCGTAAAAGCGATCTGGAGGCGTGTGGAAACTTTTCCGCCAACCTGACCTATTATGTAGATCTCGATTTGTGGGTGCGACTGCTTCAACGGGGAGATATTTTCTATATAGAAGAACCGCTGGCGGCCTTCCGTGTGCACGAGGCATCAGCCTCTTCTGGCATTCAAAACAGCGTCCTGCGGGAGTTGCCACTGTGGGAAGGCAATATGGAGACGTTAGGAGTGATCGGGAATCGCTGGTGGGACAAGACGGCGAGGCGAGTTTGCGTTGTTTCGCAGAGTTTGTTGCGCGGCTGGATCATTCGAAGGATGCTGCGCGAGGCGCATCGAATGAAACCTTTTGCTCTTGTCAGCGGAAGGTGATTTTGTGAGGTTGTTTATACTTATGCACGCACTAGGGTTGTTAGCGGGAATTTTTCTGATCTACGTTCTGCCCGGAGCGGCGATCGTGTCCTGCCTGCTTGGTACGCAACGGCGTTGGTGGCCGTCCATTCCGTTTTTTTCGATTATTGGAATTGGTTTAACCTATTCCGTGCCGGGGCTGATTTATTCCAGGTCGGGAACGGCGGATTCCCTGATGTTGTCGCCCGCACTGACGGCTATTATTTCGCTGTCGATCGCTTTGTTGTGCGGCATCGTTGTTGCAGTGCGAAAGGGACAACCACTTCTGGAATTGGGACGGGAAGTTTCCACTCAGTCGGTGGGGCACCAGCGGATTATGGCCATCCTGGTTGTAGCCAATGTGCTGGCAGTTACCGTAGGCCATATATCGAACCTGTTGGGCCGGATGCCTAATGTCACCGATACCATCAGTCGTGTGAATATGGTGCTCATGGTGCAACTGACCGGGATTACGCCCCGGCACTGGCTGCAACCGACGGCCGATCTGATTAATTATTTTTATACCTACGTTCCAGCCGCGGCCCTCTCGCAATTTGGAGGGTATGCAGTTTCGGTACCGGTGGCGTGGTGGATTCACGCGACGTTGCAGGTGATCGGCTACAGCGCGGTGGCCGTGTGGATTTTTTCGACGCTCAGCCGTAACGCGAAATGGTCCTTTTGGCTCGCGCTGTTTTTCTTCCTTTGTACAAATTTCGGCTTAATCAGCAATCTGGCGTTTAAAAGCGGCCATCTGCCGGTCATTCTGAAAAATTGGCACAGTTATTCTACCGTACTGAGTTCTACCGTACTGAGTTTTGGCAGCGGTCTGGGTGCGGCCATGTGGATTCCGCAGCATGTGGTATGTCTGGTGGGAGTACTTCTGCTGCCGATACTCCGTTGGCGCGTGACAGCTCCAGTGTGGACACGGGTTATTTTATCGGCACTGCTTCTGACTTTTTTGGCAGGGGGGAGCACGTTTTTATTCGTATCTTTCTGTGCGGGACTGGCGCTCTGGATTGCATTACACCTCATGCAACGGCAGTGGGATGAAGTAAAGTACTGGACGGCTTCGTGCGTGCTGGCAGCACCCTTTATTTTGCCGTTTTACCGTTACATCTCCGGGCATGCTGCCGGAGGCGGCTTGCGGTTTGCCCGTTATCCTTTGGAGATTACGTCCATTCCCGGAATCAATTACGTTGCAGGATTCGGTCTGGAACTTGTCTTTCTGGTGGTGCAAATGGGCTTTGCATCGGTAGCGTTGTGGCTAATGTGGCAGGCGTGGAAAAAGGGGTGGCGTCCGGATGCAGAGACCTCCTTTTATCTGGTGACGGGACTGTTTATGGTGGTGTTTCTTCTTTCGATCACCAGTAGCACCGGGCCTGGGGATTTGAATAATCTGGGAGCACGCGGGCTGATGATACCGCAGATGTATTTTTTATTGGCCGCAGTTATTGCGTTAAAGCCGGAGAACGTCTGGCCTTCTGCCGGATGGAAACGCGGCTTGATAGGCGCATTGGCAGTTTTCTCTCTCACGCCCGCGCTTTACGGTTTTGCCGGTTCAATGAATTTCCTGCGCAAGATGCCCGCGATTCCGGCGGTTGTGCGTTGGGCCAATGCCGAGCTACCGCGGGATGCGGTGGTAATTATTGACAATGCGGTGCTCAACGATCATTCGATGAAATATTGGGATACCTACGGGCGTTGTCGCTGGTCGTGGATCGAACGGCGCAAATGGAATCCAGGTTCGCAACTGACCTATGCCGACAAGAGCAGTATCGATATGGCTCAGGCGCTGGAAGTCTATCCTCAAGCCTCATTGTCGGGGCTGCCCCGCTATCTGTTCCGATTCCGCGCGTCGCCCGCTCCTGCGGAAGCGGAAACGGTTTATCAGGACGCACAATTTGCCCTGGATCGGCTGCCCTGAAATCTGTCTCAGGCGGAATTGCGGACTTTTTCCTTTTTCTCCTCGCATTCGTCACGGAGTTTTCGCAGTTCCTGAGCGAGGGTTCCCTGGAGCATGCGGACGTTTTCGATGCTGTTGGCGGCCTTGGCGGCAGCGATAGCGGCTTGGGCCATGGTTTCGCGTTCGGCGATCTTGGCTTTGAAGACAGAATCAATTTCCTGAATGTTGGCGATTTGCTCGGGGGTCAGTTTCTTGGTGGGGGCGGCTTTTTCGAGCCGTTCCATAGCGAGTTCGTAGGCGGATTTCATAGCAGTAGGAGGTTTCTGTAAAAGACAAGGAAAGTTCTAGGTATCAGTTTCTGAAATTCCATTCTTGATTTCACAAGTTTGAAATAAGCTTTTTTTGTATTCGTTAATTTCACCAAAAAAGGGTCTTGGTTTTGTTTTGCGCAGACGAGATCAAGTAAGGACTCAAAGAGTAATCCAGATTTCGTCTTTGATGATTTGAACGGGGTAGGTTTTGACTTTGGGGCCGGGAATGTTGGTACAGACGCCGTCCTTGAGGCGGAAAAGCCATTGGTGCCAGGGGCAGGCGACGGCTCCGTCCTTGACGGGACCTTCACTCAAGGGGCCGTCGCGGTGGGGACAGGCGTCGTCGAGGGCGTAGAAGCCGTCGGGTTGGTGAAAGAGAGCGATGGTTCCGGCAGCGGTGCGGAAGCATTTGCTCTGGTTGAGGGGAACGTCGGAGACGGCGGCGAGTTTGATTGAGGAGGGCATGGGTGGCCTTTCTTTAGTTGGAAGCCTGCTGCCAGTCGCAGGAGAGGAGGACGACTCCGGCGCGGTGGGCTTCGACGATTTTGTCTTCGCTGGCTGAGGGGATGATGGGAGGCATGGCCAGGCCGTTGACGGAATCGACGTGGTCGGTGTGGGCTCCGGAAAGGTAGAGGGAAAGCCAGTAGATGTCGGGGCGCAGATGGCGGGTCGGGATCTGGATGGAGAAGCGGTGTCGGCCTTCGGCGAGGTCGAGCCGGGGATTGGAATCGGACCAGTAGCTGGTGAAGATGGCGATGTTGCTGCTGTTGTAGAATGTGACGGCGATGTCGGTTTGTTTGACCGGCCGGAGGAGTTCGAATTCGATGTGAGCGGTCAGAGGGGAACCCTGGGCGACGGAGTCGGGCCAGGTGTTGGTCGCGGCGGTAAAGGAGAGGGAGGTGAAGCGGCCGGAAATTTTGCCCTTGCGGGGGAAGCGGCTCAGGTCGATGGATTGAACTTTTTGGCCAAGGTATTCGGAGATGACTTCGAGGGGATGGCCGTCGGAAACGAGTTTGCCGCTTTTGAGAAGGAGGCAGCGAGTGGCGAAGGATTGGACGAGCTGCATCTGGTGGCTGACGAGGAAGACGGTGTTGCCGCTGCGGGCGACGTCCTGCATTTTCTGGAGGCAACGTTTTTGAAACTTGGTGTCTCCGACGGCGAGGACTTCGTCGATGATGAGAATCTCGGTCTGGAGGTGGGCGGCGACGGCGAAAGCGAGACGGACGAACATGCCGCTGGAGTAGCGTTTGATGGGCATGTCGATGAATCCGGCGACTTCGGCGAATTCGACGATCTTGTCGAACTGGGCGCGGATTTCGGCGTGTTTCATGCCGAGGATGGCACCGTTGAGGTAAATGTTTTCGCGGCCGGTAAGCTCGGCGTTGAAGCCGGTGCCGACTTCGAGGAGGCTGGCGACGCGGCCGTTGATTTCGACGCGGCCCGTGGTGGGGTCGGTGATGCGGCTGAGGAGTTTGAGCAGGGTGGATTTGCCCGCGCCGTT
>DBTH01000290.1 GCA_002306945.1 Methylacidiphilaceae bacterium UBA1321
GGCTTTGCCGGAGGTTTCTGACTTGCTTTAACGCGAACACTGGGATGTTTGTCCCTGGCTCCGGCGCTTGCCGTAGTTGAATGCAAGGAGCAGGGCAATTCCGCCGACGACAAGCGCGGTTTCGGCAGGCTCGGGAGTGGCGGCGGTATACTGGAGTGTCAAACCGGTTCCATTGCTATCGGTCACGACGGAATAGGCACCATCGGTCGTAACGGTGTTGCCGTTGGCATCGACAATTTCCACCACGAAAGAGGAGGAAGAAAAGATGCCGTTTTTGAAGCCTTCCGTTGTTGTGATGAAATCCGACCAGAGTTGATTAATGCTCGAATCGATGATGCTTCCGGCTGTGGTGACGGAACCGTTGGTGTCGAGGAATTCGACCTGGATAATGAATTGGCTGGAGGCGTTGAGGTTGGTCAGATCCAGCGATCCGTTGACGGCCAGCAAGTCCCATGTTCCGGTGGTGGAAATCTGGAGTTGGAGAATGCCACCGCCGTTGAGCGTCGTGTTTCCCGCCGTGGTCGTGCCGATGCCTTCGCCGGGGGCAATGATACCGCCGGAGTTGATCGTCAGCGCGCCAACCGTTCCAGCGCCGGTGAGTTTACCATTGGAATTGACCGCAACCGTTCCGGCGGAGCCGTTGAACAGATGAAGTGTGGAGCTGCTGTTGACCGCAGTGGAACTGCTGGTAATGGAACCGGCCAGATTGACGGTGCCGCTGTTGAGTTGCACGGATTTGAATTGGCTGATGGTTCCCGAGTAGGAGAATGTTTTGCCCGCGCCGAGGTCGATGGTCATGGAACTGGTGCCCGTGCCTCCGGAGATATTACCGCTGATGGTGCCGCCGAGAATCTGGAGGGTGTTGGTGCCGCCGCCGAGATAGATGGCGTATCCACCGGAATTGGTGTTGGTGATGGTGCCGTAATTGATGAGAGTGTCATTTTCATCGCCAGTGCGGATCGTGGCGGTGTCGGTGGTTGTGCCGCCTCCGGTGATGATGCCGGCTACGGAGTTGGTGATGGAGCCGATGAAGCCGCTGGTTGTGCCGTAGATGTAGATCGCCGAATCTTTCTGGCCTGTGATGGTGCCGCTATTGGTGACAACGGCGTCGGCGTAAATGGTCTGGGCGGGAGTTGTGGTATCGATCCCGGCAAAGGTAATGCCACGACCGGTTGCCAGTGTGTTGGAGTTTGTGCTGGCGACGTAGCCTGCAATGGTGCCGGTGTTGTAGATCGTGCCACCGCCAACGGTGACGCCTTCGCTGGTAGCGTTGCCGGACGCCGCGTAGGAATTGAGCGATTGGATGGTGCCGCTGTTGGTGAGGTGGACAATGCCGTCGACATCGACGCCATCGCCGTCGCCGGTGACACCGCTACCGGAGATGGTGCCCGCATTGGTGATGGTGACGACTTCATAGGCGCCTGTGCCATCGACATTGATGCCGGAACCGTCGCTGCCGGAGATGGTGGCACCCGACAGATTGTTGATTGTCATCGTGTAGCTGGTGCTTGTGGCTGTGCCGTCGCCAGAGATACCGTGGTGTGCACCCGCAATAGTGCCGGAATTGGTGACAGCCAGACCGGTGTTGGTCTGGGCGCTGATGCCGTTATTGGAGCCGGGCGTCGTGGAGTAGGAACGAATGATGCCGTAGTTGTAGATCCTGGAATTTACTCCCGAGTGAATGGCGTCGGAGTCGGTGGCCTGCATGATGCCGGCGGAGTAATTGTAAATGATGCTGCTTGAAATGGTTTGGTCGCCGAGATCGAGGGCTTGTCCGCCGGTCGAAGAAATCGTGCCATAGTTGTTCAAGGTAAAGGTGCTTGCGGTGATTTTGATGGCATCATCCTGCGTGCTTTGAATCAAGGCGCTCGTGCTGTTGGTAATCGTAGTCGTTAATCCGGAACTCTTTTTATAGTCCTGAATGGCGCGGGCGGCTCCGGCTTGGGAAATCGTGCCTGCATTTGTCAGGATGACCGTCCCGCTGCTGGTGATGGTGATGGCGGGGTTGGAGCTGTTGACTCCCAAGGTTCCTGTCGAGGTGACATAGCCCACCTGTCCACCCGAGAGGGTTTGCGTGCTCGTTGACGAGGAGGAAAAGGTAAACGATGCGGCATGCGCGCGATCGGTAATGTTCAAAAGCAGGATCGGTACAAAAAAGCAAAGGATCAGGGGCTTGAAGGTTTTCACGGGCGCAACAACTACTCATTTTCGTGAAAACGGCGAGCCCTTTACTGTAAGAATTGCGCGGCAAACGCGTTACAGTAAAATTACGTCATTTATTTGTCGTTTACGCGACTGATGTTACGCGGACTCATTCACTACTCGCTCAATATCCCAAAGCGTTAATAGATGGATTTGAGCCGCTACAACTTGTCACGCGATGATACAAATGAGGTCTGTTTTGTGGTGCGATAAGTCCAGAAAAGTATGGCGTATATTCATTTGTCGCTGTGAGGCACCCTCACTCCGGCTCTCACCGTGGAAAGGGCGAGGGTGGCAACGTCGCGTTGTCCAGGCGGTTACTTTTCCGGGCTTTTGCGGGCGATGGCGATCTTGCCGGTGCGGGTGAGATCGATGATGCCGAAGTTGCCCATGAGTTCGACGAACTTGGTGATCTTGCTTTCGTCGCCGGTGATTTCGATGGTGAGGCTGTGGGGCTGGACATCGACGATCTTGGCGCGGAAGATGTCGCAGATTTGCATGACTTCGGCGCGGATCTGGGAGTTGACCTTGACTTTGATGAGGACCAGTTCGCGGTCGACATATTCGCCGTCGGGACAGTCCTGCACGTCGATAACGTCGATGAGCTTGTTGAGTTGGCGGATGACCTGGTCGAGGATGCGGTCATCGCCGCGAACGACGATGGTCATGCGGGAGGTTTTGTCGTCGGTGGTCGGGCCGACGTTGAGCGTATCGATGTTGTAACCGCGTCCGCTGAAAAGTCCGGCGATACGGGTCAGCACTCCGAATTTATTTTCCACCAACACTGAGATGGTATGTCGCATAATGGGCTTGTTCGTAGTCTTGTCCTTCCAATAAAAAACCCCGGAATCGCTTGTCGCGCCGGGGGCTGAACTCTTTGCTATTGCTGCAAGGCAAAAGTTTTCACCCCGTCTCGTTTTAGACGAGAACGACGCGGGTGACAACCTGGACTTGCGGCAACATGATGATTGTTACTTATCGGTTTGACGCGGAAGGGTCAAGTTTTTACCGCAAGGCCTTTCGATCCGCGCTTACGGTTGGGGCGGGGTGGAGGATTGGGAATCGTGCGACGGGTCGGGGGTGTCGTCTTCTTCGTCTTCGAGTTCTTCCTCGATCTCGCGCCGCCAGGTTTTGGAGAGGTAGGGGCGGAAGAATCCGTAGAGGAGGTAGCACATGAAGATGACGGCGAATGTCCATTTGTATTGGAGGAAGACCAGCAGCAGGACGCCTGCGGCGAGGATGAACTTGGGGATGGAATACTGGGTGCGCCAGTTGATCGACTTGAAGCTGGGGTACTTGTATTTGCTGAACATCATGAAGGAGAGGAAAATCATGAGCAGCGCGAGGCCGTACTTGGCGTAGCCGGCTTCGAGGGCGGGGATGTTGTCGTAGAAGTTGAGGATGACGAGGGTGAGGGAGGCGATGAGTCCGGCTCCGGCGGGTATGGGGAATCCGGTGAATTCCTTGCTGGAGCTGTGGGAATCGAGGGCGGCGTAGACGTTGAAGCGCGCCAGGCGCAACGCGCCGCAGACGAGGTAGAGCACCGCCACGCCCCAGCCGATGCGGTTGGGCAGGGAGTAGAGGACGATTTTGAAAATGAGGAGGGCCGGGGCGACGCCGAAGCTGACGATGTCGGCGATGGAATCGAATTCGCGGCCAAAGGCGCTTTCGCGTCCGCCGAGGCGGGCGAGGCGGCCGTCGAGCATGTCGAAGATGCAGGCCAGGAGGATGAAGTAGAGGCTCGATTCGTAGGTGCGGGGCCAGTGTTCGATGCCGGATTCGCGCTGGAGGGTGCCTTCGAAGATTTTGAGGACGGCCAGGAATCCGCAGATGAGGTTGCCCGCGGTGGCGAGGTTGGGCAACAGGTAGATTTTGGCGGGATCGTCGGTTTTCATGGGGGAAGAGGACATTGGGGGAGGTGGGTGAACGTTGGTGGTTCAGGCGGCGGTGTTGGCGGAGGGCCAGCGGGCGATGGGGGATTCGGCTCCCTTGACGCGGTCACCGAACTTGGCGGTGATTTCGCAATCGAGCGGGAGGAAAATTTCGGTGCGGGAACCGAAGCGGATCATGCCGAAGCGGTCGCCGCGGGCGAGTTTGTCGTGGACATGGGCCCAGGCGACGATGCGGCGGGCGATGAGACCGGCGATCTGTTTGACGATGACTGGGCCGCGGGGCGTTTCGATGAGCCAGACGAGGGCTTCGTTGGCGGCGCTGGCATCGGGGTGGCGCACGTCATGGAATTTGCCTTTGATGTAGAGGGTGTCCTTGATGCGGCCTTCGATGGGCATGCGGTTGATGTGGACGTTGAAGACCGACAGGAAGATGGAGACCCGTTTCATGGGGCCGAGGTTGAAGTGCTTGTCCTCGACTTCGTCGATGCCGACGACCAGGCCGTCGGCGGCGGCGACAATGATCTTTTCATCTCGCGGCACTTCCCGTTCGGGATCGCGGAAGAAGTAGATGGTGAAGAGGATGAGAGCTGACAGGATGATGCAGGCCAGCATGGCCCATGCTGTTCCGATCAGGAGCAGCAAAAACCAGACGACTAAAAACGGCGCTAGGATGCGCAGACATTCCTTGGAAGCCAAAGCCATGATCTTCTAGTGGTAGCGTCTGCGCGGCTTAAAGGCAACGTTATGTTAAAGCTTTGACGGAGAATGGGAATTCGCCGGGAGGCAACCGGCCGGTCGAAGGGAAAGAGGGCGGCGTTTGGAAGGCGGCTTGAAAAGCCGTGTGTACCGCGCAATCCTTTTAACCCGGAGCCAGGCTGCTTGAGGTACAGTCTGGCGAATCCGGGCTATGAACTTTGGCTGTCAGAAGAGCTTGTACCGGAATCAGAGCCGTGACTGATCCCTGCATTCAGCGTTTTGCCCATCAGTCTGGCAAATCCTTCGATCAACATGGGCGGAGGATAGTTGCCACGGCTCATCTTGCTTTGATATTCGCTAACGACTTCGGGGCGGCTTTCGGGCATGGCATTTACCTTTTCGAGCAGTCGGGAAACCATCAAGGAATTGGGTGATATTTTCACACTATCTTCAAGATCGCCACTGGTGGACGTAGTTGAGGTACCCACTCTCCTGACAATAACATCAGGCTGTGAAGCGCGTGCTGTTTGGCTTAAGGGAGGGAGTTCCATATTCGTTTATTCGGCAAATTTGGGGGAAATATTAAGGTTTTTTTAATTCCTCGGCATCGGCGTGACGTTTTCCGTGGAACCCTTTGGTACTGGAGGGGGATAAAGCATTTTTTTGAGCGAATTGGCGCTTTCCGTGGCCACATATTTGAGGAAAAGCGGGTTGCTGTTGAGGATGATAAGGCTCTTGTCGGGGGCCAACTGGCGGTTCATTTCGTGCTGGTAGAAGCGGCGGGCGGAGTTGGCGACCGGGGTCATGTTGGTGTCGTAATCCTGGAAGGCCGATACGGCCACCTGGCCCGTCCCGGTCATTTCCAGAGTATAGCGAACACATTGACGCAAGGGAGGATAGACACTGGAATCTTCCATTCGCACGAAGAGAATGGCGTCGCATTGGAGGCGGGTGGCCATTTCCTGGGCGTCAGGGCGAAGAACCTCAAGGCGGTTGCCGCCGAGGGTCGATTCCGGCCAGTCGATGACGGTCCAGTACGGCTGATCGTTGAGCGTCGAACGAAAGGTGTTGAGAAACTCGTGCTTGTAGCGGTCGTCGATGTGACCGGTCACCGGCAGCAGAAGAATCCGTTTGGGCGTGTATGCGGTCAAACGGTCAACGGGCGGCTTGTAATCGTCGCCCAGGACAAAGTCCATGCCTTCCTTGCCTTCGTCATAGGCCATGCATCCGGCGAGCACCGAAACACAGAGGACTAGCAAAAGATTGGCAAGTAAGCGGTTCATGAGGCAATGGTGAAAGGGATCGTCAGGGTGATCGGCCATTCCGCCTGCGGATTTAAGTCCGATTTTCCCCCGGCCTGCTGGAATAAATCCCACCAGAGGGCGTACTCGTCGGTTTGCTGCGCGGGCTGACCCTGGCCCGAGAGAATGTCCTGAAAGAATTCCGAAATGATGTGGATGACCAGGCAGGTCCCCTCGGAACCGGCATCGATGCGGAGGCTGACAGGCTGTTCCTTGGGTCGGCACAGGCTCAACATCCGGCAAACCGACGCGCTCCAGAAAATCAGCTCCGCCGGAGTGCAGGAGACCGAACGGCCGTCCCCCGGTTTGATGAATTCGAACGAGGAACGCGGATGAAAAAGCCGCGCCAGGAACCGCCCGGAAACTTCGTGGAAATAATTCAACTCGATGGCCTGGGCAAATTTCGCCTCGCTCTGGAAAAACCAGTTCAGCAGGAGGAATTCGCCTTTGACTTCGTGGAAGGAATCCCGCACCACGGTGATGTCCTCCTGCACATTGGCCGGTTCAACACCCAGAGTTTCCCAACAGCTCAAAATGCCTTCGACGCCCATGACCTTGCCGTTGATGTCGTGAGAGAGCATCTGGGCAAGCGATTCCAACAGTGAACGCTCCAGAAGGAGCCTTTTTTGATCCAACACATTCATGAAACGATTTGATGGATGACATCGGGGATGGTGCCGAGCTCATCCTGAATGGCATTACGGTGTTTCTCGATCTCTGCGGCATCGGTGTAACCGCAATGTTCCTGATACTGAACCCATTCCTCCCATTCGAATAAATTGCCGCTGACGTCGACCTGGCTGCCGGAACGCCCGAGCTTGTAGAAATGGGCGATCTTGTCGGCGAGGCTGACCAGGCAGGAAAGGGTTGACTGGTGGCCCTCAATCTTCCAGGCGTGGTGGAGGCGGATCGGCTCGAAAATCATCGCGGGCAGTCCCTGCTGCTGGAGATACCATGCGCCCAGGGTGGCGTGATCGATGCCGAGCAGTTCGAATTCGATGACCGAGGTCTCGCAATTGCGCTCATCGGCCAGGGTCAGAACGGTGTTGAAGTCCTCCGGCGAGAGAAACGCCAGCACCAGCTTCCCGATGTCGTGAAACAGGCCCATGATATAATAGGACTCCGCGGTTAACGGCTTTTCCCGCATGTGCTGGGCCAGCAGCCGGGTAATGAAACCGACGCCGACCTCGTGCAGCCAGAACTCCTTCCACGGCAGCAGGCGCGAATTGACCGAACAGGTCTGCTCAATGCAACGGGTGGTGAAAATGGTCGTGCGGACGTGACTTAATCCCAGATAAATCAGTGCCTGGTCGACATCGAGGATCGGTTCGGTCGGCGCGAAGAAAGCGGAATTGGCCAGCCGCAGGATGCGCACGGCCAGTCCCTGATCGCTGCGGATCAGGCGCGAGATCTCCTGGATCATCACGTTATTGCGACCGGCCAGATCCTCCAGCTCGCGCAGCACCGAGCTGAGCGAAGGAAGATGTTGGGACGCGCGCGGATCGGCGATCAGTTCGAAAATCGTCTTCTTGGGAGTGTGCCCGATCATGTCTGGTTTTTGGCGAATGGTTCGGCCATGTGACGGCCATTCCACTCATCACATCGGAAAAAACTGCCCGCTTGCTTAGAGATAAATTGAGAAAACCGACCAAAAATACATGGAAAGCCCTCAAAATCGTGGCGGCAAAAAAATCCTTTTGGAAAAATGTTAAAATCTTCCGCTTCACTACCGATAGGTGTTCGTAGGATGCATATAATCTCTGGATTTGTTCGTGGCGCTGTATGCGAAGTTTTCTCAACCATGTTGCAGCTGGAGGCCATCGCCGACGAAGTCGATGACGCCAGTCCGCCACCTGTTTGCATTACCGGTGTCAGCGGCCAGGTCAGCTTCACCGGCAAGATGAAAGGTTCTCTCTACCAGAACTTCAGCGAAAAGCTGGCTAGGTCCTGTGCTTCGCGGATTCTGGGAACCGACAAGCTCGCCGACATGGAAATCAACGACGTCATCGGCGAATTGACCAACATGGTGACCGGCAATCTCAAATCGAAAATGGCCGACAAGGGTTTCAACTGTCCGTTGAGCATCCCGCCGGCCCTCCGCGGTCACAAGACCTCCATCCAGCGCCCCCACGATTCCTCCTGC
>DBTH01000222.1:0-242 GCA_002306945.1 Methylacidiphilaceae bacterium UBA1321
CCCGTCTAAAAAGTCTTTTGCCTTTACCGTTACTCCGGCAGACCGAGCAGGCGCAGCAATCGGTCGAGTTCATCCGGAGAGAAAAACTCTAACTCGATCTTGCCGGTGCTGGCGGAACCGCTCAACCGGACGCGGGTGCCGAGGTGGCGCTGCAACCGTTTTTCCAAATCGGCCCACATGGCGGAACTCGGCTGGGTGGCCGACTTGCCGGCCGTTTTGGCACGGTGCGGCTTGGTGGTCTC
>DBTH01000222.1:486-932 GCA_002306945.1 Methylacidiphilaceae bacterium UBA1321
TGGCACGGTGCGGCTTGGTGGTCTGAAGCGATTCGACGAGTTTTTCCGTGTGGCGAACGGTCAACTGATCCTTGAGCACGCGCTCGCCGACAAGGATCATTTCCTCGTGGCTCGAAAGGCCAAGGATGACCTTCGCATGGCCGACGCTGAGGCGACCGGCGGAAACGTAGTGGCGAAGCTGGTCGGGCAAGCCGAGCAAGCGGATCGCATTGGCGACCGAGGCGCGATTCTTGCCGACGCGCTTGGCGACTTCGTCCTGGGTCAGTTGAAACTGATTGATGAGGAGCGCGTAACCTTCGGATTCCTCAATCGGATTCAAGTCGGCGCGCTGAAGATTTTCGATGAGGGCCAGTTCGAGCACTTCGCGGTCGCTGGCGGAACGAACAATGACCGGAACGGTTTCGAGGCCGACCTTTTGCGCGGCACGCCAGCGGCGTTCACCGGCG
>DBTH01000222.1:1174-3441 GCA_002306945.1 Methylacidiphilaceae bacterium UBA1321
CACGCCAGCGGCGTTCACCGGCGATCAATTCGTACTTGCCGCCGACCATGCGGACGATCAGCGGCTGGATGATGCCGCGTTCGCGAATCGATTCGACCAGTTCGGAAAGCTGTTCTTCGGAAAAATGTTTACGCGGCTGGTAGGGACTCGGAACGACTTGTGAAAGTGGCGCCTGTTCGACCCGTTCGCCTTTTTCCGCAACGGGTTGCGGCGCGGCAAGGGATTGACTGCTAATCAGCGCGCTCAAACCGCGCCCTAAACCTGTCTTGGACATCCGATGAAAATAAACATCCATCCCTCAACGGTCAACGGTGATCGACGGTATTTCTCCTGTTTTTTTCCGGGAAATAACGGAATCCATGCAAATACACAACCTAATCCCGAAAAGCAACTTGCAGAAAACACCAACGCGACTCCTCTGTAGAGCTGCGCTTGTTAGAAGAGTTCGACCGGAGAACGTTTTCCGTCGTCGGGCGAGCGATTGGCGGCGGCCTCGCTGCCGAGCGTGTCGATGCGCAATTGCATGACCTCGCCGTCCAGTTTGCGGAATTGCTCCACCGAAAAGGCGTCCGGTTTGACGAGTTGTTTCTGAAGCGCGTGAATCCGTTCACGGGCCGGATCGGTCAGCGACGCGGGAAGTTTCTGGAGCACCTGGGCCGCTTCGCGGATCAATTCGACGCGGTGGCACAGGAGCATCAGATCGTTACCGGCCTCAATCGCGCGACGCACCGAGGTTTCAAAGTCGCAATAGTTAATCATTGCGCCCATGTCGAGATCGTCGGTCATGACCGCGCCCTGGTAACCCCACTCGTTGCGCAAGAGGTCGCGAATGATGACGGGCGAGAGCGAGGCCGGAGCCTGCGGATCGAGCGAAGGATAGACCGCGTGGCCGATCATCATCGTGTCAAGCTTCGGCAGCAACGCGCGGAAGGGAATCCACTCCGTCGCGATCAATTCCTCGCGGGTGCGGTGGATTTTCGGCAATTCATGGTGCGGATCGACCCCTGCCGCGGAATAGCCGGGGAAGTGCTTGCCGCAACTGAGAATCCCCTCGCCACGCAAGGCGTCGTTGAACGCGCCCGCGTTGCGGACGACTTGTTCGGGCGTGAGTCCATAGGTGCGGTTCTTGAGGGAATTGTCCGCCGCGTCGTCGAAGGAAACGTCGAGAACGGGACAGAGATCGAGATTGAAACCGAATTGCCGGAGCAACTTTCCAGTGAGTTGGCCATGGCGGGTGATGAGAGCGGCATCGCCCTTGTCGCGAAGTTGCTTGGCGCTGGGCGGCTCGGAACCGATTTCCTTCAAGCGGGAGACGCGGCCCCCTTCCTGATCGATGGTGATGATCGGTTCGTGACGAACCAGTCCGCGCAAATCGTCGATGAGCTTGCGCAGTTGCTCGGGAGCCTTGACGTTGCGACCGAAAAGAATGAAGCCGCCGGGTTGGGTGTCGCGAACGGCCTGGGCCGTGGCCGAATCCAGCTCGGTGCCGGGAACGCCCATGATGACAAATAAACCGCCTGAGGTAAGGTCTGACATAGAACTACCCATGGTTTCGCAAATTCCAGACGTTTTGGGGAGAGTTTTTTGCTAGTCGATGCCAAAGTGTTTACTTACCCTGTCCAAACCGTTGAAACGCTACGACACTTTATCCGCATCCGAAAACGGAGTTGCCGGTGCCTCCAATGGGGAAGTGGCCCGGCGATTACTGGCCTACAGTTGGCAATTCCGCTGGGAATGTCTCGCCGTCCTGAGCCTGCAAATCGTTCTGCTCGTGCTCATGCTAGGCGGTCTGACCCTGACCGGTCTGGGTATCGACACCCTGCGGCAGCAAGTCCAGGCCGACGCTCCCGCGCCGCATTGGCCGTTCGGATTCTTGCCTCCGTCCGACATGAAACCCCTCACCGTCGTCGCATGGATTTCAGCGGCCATCCTGCTCATCGCCGTTCTGCGCAGCGTCCTCAACTACACCTACCAGATCGCGCTCGCCAAGCTCGTGCAGGTCAAGATCGTCGTGAGCCTGCGCACGGAAGTTTACCAAAAAATGCTGCGGCTGAGTTTCCGTTTCTACGACGCCAACATCAGCAGTTCCATCATCAACCGCGTCACCGGCGACGTCCAGATGCTGCGAATGTTTGTCGACGGCGTGATGGTGCAAGGCCTCGTGATGGCGCTTTCGCTGGCGGTTTACATCGCCTACATGTTCCGCCTTTCCCCGACACTGACTTTCGCCTGCCTGCCGACCACGCCGCTGCTGGCCTCGCTCATCC
>DBTH01000176.1 GCA_002306945.1 Methylacidiphilaceae bacterium UBA1321
AACGGAATTAAAAGTCTCCCCTGGGTCGTGGAGGAAGTGAGTTGTACTCCATGCCAAAAGCGTTATCGCGCGCAATATGCCGGAAGATTTCCAGATGAAGCCGTTGCTGGATGGCTTCAAGCCGATTGAAGATTTGTTTTTTGAGAGTGCTCATGACTGCTGTTGGCTTTGAGGGTCTGAGAAAGAGGTCATCCTTCGATGACGCTCAGTTCAACGGGTTCGACCATGACTCCGATGGATTCGAGCCAGTCGACGGCTTCGCCGATGGTTTGGGGGCGTCCTTCGACTTCGATGCCGATTACGCCGAGGTCGGTGCCAACACAGGAATTGCGGATGTTAAAGACGAGGTCGAATTTGCGACTGAATTCATAAACCAGCGGCAAAGGCTGGAAATGAACCAATGGATTAAAGCTAAGCCAGAATCGACGTTTGGTTTGAGGCATATAGGTGTTCCTGTTAAGGGATACTGTATAATCTACATGGGAATTGTCTAGTTTAAATTTAAAAATCTTTGTTGCTTGGGGTCAAATCGTTTTTTTTGTGGACTTTCTACTCTCAATTTGCTTTCTTTTGTCCGTTGCCATACAGCAAAAATCTGATTCTGGTAATTGAAGATGACAGCCACGTCTCACGGCTGGTGCGCAACTATTTTGAGCAAGCCTTCCCCGAAATCCGGGTTGAAATTGCCGGTTCCACCGCCAAAGCCAGGATGATTTGCGAGAGGTTCAATCCTCAAGTCATTATCTGGGATGGCGAACCCAACGAGCGTGGTACTCGCGAGGATTACGCCATCTGCATCCCGGATGCTTTCTGGAGACGGGTGATTTCAATTTCAGTCGACACGGAGAGTCAGGATTGGGCGAAATCGAAGGGTTCTACCTTGAGTATCCCCAAACCAAAAGAATCGCTCAAGGCATGGGCTGGTCAGTTGGCCAATTCTGCAAAGCAGTTGCTGTCTCCGTCCAAGTCGAAGAGGTAATCGCACTGTTTGCGCCTGTCGTCATCTCCTTTTTCCGGGGAGAAAATTCTCATTTTAAATGCCCTGCTCCCGTTGACGTGAGTCGGTTTGTAGCTTAAATTGCAATGAAAGGCTCTGTTGTGAAGGTTGACGAGCTTGCCCGGCGGCGAGCTTCAGGCCACCTCCAAGGAGCCTTTCCTTTTTGTCCAAATACGGGAAAAGAGAGGAAAGTGAATTCCTACCTTTCTTGATAAGGTTTTCCGTTAATTTCGGCTATTCGCCTTTATTTTTTCAACGATTGGCGACGGAGAGGTTGCCGGTGTGGCGGACGTTTTCTTCGGCGTGCATTTCGCGCATGAGGGCTTCGGCGCGTTGTCCACATTCGACCATTTTGGGATAGCGGACTTCGCGGTAGCCTCGCACTTCCTCGGGCAGGCGCAGGAGGGTGAGCCATTGCTGGTAGTGTTTTGGGTCTGCGGCATCGAATTTCTCGGCGAGAGCGAGGAACCAGTCGCGGAATTTCCGTTCTTTCTTGTGCCAGGCGGGAAGGAGCGTGCGCAGGATTTTGGCGCGGCTCATGAGTTGCAACATCCAGGGATGGGCCTTGATATTGAAGCGAATCTTCCAGAAGGCGACGGGGAACTCGGGCCGGTTGAGGTGGCGGTGGATGATGCGGTCGCCGAGTTCGGGGTGAACGTTGTAGCGTTCGCGGTCTCGGGCGTACTTTTCCTCGCTGGTGAGGAGATAAGCGACGTAGACCTCGTCCTTGATGGCGATGACGCGGTGCAAGTTCCAGATGGCGGCGGCAGTGGCGGCGAAATGGAACTCGGCGGAATCTTTTTTGTTGAGGCGAATGAGGCGGTCGATGTAGTCGCGCGCGAGGGCGGGGGAATCGTACTGGATAAGATCGTAGATGCGCCCGGCGAGAAGACGCTGTTGTTCGGCGTCGATCTGGATTTCGCTCATCGCGCGGGTGACGAGGCTCCAGTATTCGCGGGCGAGGCGTTCGCCGTTGCGGTGGGTGTGTTTGAGAATGTCGGATTTTTCCGCGACGACAGAATGGTAATCGTCGGCGCGCGCAACGGTTTTTTGTTTCGGCGTGTCGATGACGATCTTGCGGCCGAGGCGGAAGGCCTGCCAATTTTCCGAGGAGGCGCTGCCCATGGTTTCCTGGATGCCGTATTCGAGGCTGGTGAGGGAAAGGGGCAGGTAGCCGAGTTGATAGGCAACGCCGAGCATGATGATGTTGGCGTAGATTTTGGAGCCGAAGATGCGTTCCGAGATTTCGGAAACGTCGGTGCTGAAATACGAATCGGGCCGGGTGTAGCGCCGGATGGAGGCTTCGACCTCATCGACGCAGAAGTCGTCTTTGCCGAGGAGCGTGAGGACGGTCGGGGTCTTCGATTTGTTGATGATGGCGGTGGTGCGTTCGGGACTGCCAACGCGCTGATTTCCCGCCGGGTCGAGGCCGCGCGCGGCTTCGAGGACGTCGATGCCGAGAATGAGGTCGGCTTTGCCGTAGGGAATAATCGGTGAAATGCGTTCGCAGGTGCCGCGCCTGAGGAAGGTGATTTGCGAGTAGACGCCGCCGTTGCGGATGGCGAGGCCGTTCTTGTCGCAGATGATGACGTCGAGGTTTTCCCGGTGTCCGGCGCGCACGAGCATGGCGGCGGAAACGGCAATGCCCATGCCGCCGACTCCGGCCATATAGATGCTCCAGCGATCGTCGAAGGTGCGTTTGGGCGGTTCGGGTAAATCGATGGTCTTGATTTCTTCAATGAGGGAGATCGGTTTGCGGGTGCGGACGATGGTGATTTCCTCGAAGGATGGGCAGGCGTGAATCTTCGTGCAGGCAGTGTCGGCCACGCACCAGGAGAGATCGGTCTGGATCTTGCGGCCGAAATCGGTGTCGAGGAAGGTGAGGCCGGGGCAACCGGTCGAGCGGGTGCATTCGAGGCAGTTCTCGCAGACGTCTGTGTTGACGGTGATGTAGGATTTTTTGTGGAGGAATCCTTCCTTTTTGATCGCGACGCGTTCCTCGCGGTTCTTGCGGCGGTTGAAAGTGATGCCGCATTCCTTGTCGGCGATGAGGACTTTGACGCCGTTCTTGAGGATGGTTTCTTCGAGGAGCGCGCGGTAGGACTCGCGCTGGGCGGGATTGACGCGGAGGACGTCGATGTGTTCCTGTTCGACCATGGCCGCGACGATCTTGTCGATACTTTGGGTGTAAGTCGGATTGCCCATGATGTCGTGTTCGAGTCCCGGAGTGGGCTGATGACCTGTCATGGCGGTGGTCTGGTTGTCGAGAATGATGTAGGTGATGTCCTGACCGTTCTTGACGGAATTGGAGATGGCGATCTGACCGCTGTGGAAGAAGGTCGAATCGCCCATGAAGACGACCTGTTTGTTCGAGATGAACGGATCAATGCCGAGACCGGTGCCACCGCCGAGTCCCATGCCGCTGTAATTGTGCATGAGTTCCTTGGTCGGTTCGAACATGAGCATCGTGTAGCAACCGGTGTCGCCGTGAAAGACGAGATCGACGGCCTCGCGGCGGTGTTTGCGGCGCATGTAGGCGGCGTTCTTGAAATCCTTTTTAATCTCGATGAGCACGCTGGCCGAATCGCGGTGCGGGCAGCCGGGGCAGAACGTCGGCGTGCGCGGAGCAAGATCGAGTTTGTAATTTCCGGTTTCCTCGAACAGGGCGAGTTCCGACTCGATCCGGGCGGGATCGACCGGCAGGCCGGGAGCGGATTTCTTGAGAAGGAGCGGCGCAATGGCGCTGAGGATGATCGATGGATTCAATCCGAGCGTGTCGGGAATGCCGGGCAGACTATTGGGAAATTTCTTGCCATGGAGCGGCACATGCAGGCCGAGTTCGGAGAGGACGAGCGCGATTTGTTCTTCGAGGAAACCGCGGCGTTCCTCGACCACGACGAGCGTTTCGACGTGCTGGGCGTAATCGGCAATCCATTTCGGATTGAGCGGGTAGGTGATGCCGAGCTTGAGAATCGGGACTTCGCCGAGAAGACCGAGTTCGCCGAGGGCGTGTTGTAGGTAGGAATACGCGAGGGCGGAGGTGACGAAACCGAGGGGATATTTGCGTTCGGCGGGGAGCCTGGTTTTCGGCAGGAAAGTCTGATTGACGCGGTATTTCTCCGCGCTGGCCCAGAGGAGTTGATAGCGGCGGGCGAAATCTTTTTCCTTGGTCCAGGTGCGTGGCGGCAGGAGAACCTTGTTTTCGAAATCGACCTTACTGGTGTCGATGGAGAATTTCGTGTGCGTGTTGACGCGCGGGAAATGATTGCGCCGGGCGATGACCGATCCGCCACCGTCGGCCTGGTGGGTGGTGATGAGATAACCGATGTAGAGTTCGGCTTCGCGGGAGAGTTTGAACCCGAGATCGATCCAGTCCTTGATTTCCTGATTGGTGCTGGGTTCGAGCACCGGCATGAAGAGATGTTTGAAGAGATAACGCGAATCGGCCGGAACCTGCGTCGAGCTGCTCCACGGGTCGTCACCGCTGACGACGATCACTCCGCCCTCCGGATGCGCGCCACCGAGATTGCCGATGGCCAGGCCGTCCGCTGCGACATGGAGGCCGACGCTTTTCATCACGGCGATGGAGCGCATACCGGTCATCTGGGAACCGTTGAGCATGGCGACCGAGAGGGCCTCGTTATTGGCCATCGTGGCCTGAATGCCGTACTGGCGGGGAATGTCCTGGATGGACTCAATGCAGTCGAAGAATCCGGCGACGGGAGAACCGGGGTAGCCGGTCCAGAGGTGAGTTCCTCCCTCCGTTTCGAGCAATCCTTTTACCAACAGCTCATTTCCCAGGAAGACTTCGTAGCCTTCCTCCTTGAGAAAACGCGGATCAACTTTCATGCACAGTCTTCTCCTTTGCTTCCGTCACGTATCCGCGGCGGATTGTGGACAATCTGTTAGCCTAGCCGATTTTGTAATCGGGTCAAGGGGAGCACTGCAATTACGGGTGAACGAAAAGGGAAAAGGCTTATCAAGAACTCAGGAAATCATGAGCCGGAAATAGTTTTCGCAATTGATGTTTTCTATCTCAACGATCTCTCCAGAACCTTACTGAGTTCCTGATAAATCCAAAAGGTAATCCTCCAG
>DBTH01000346.1 GCA_002306945.1 Methylacidiphilaceae bacterium UBA1321
GCCATGCGTTATACGGAAGCCCGTCTGACCCATATCGGCGGCGCCCTGATGACCGACATGGATCAGGACACGGTCGATTTCGTTCCCAACTATGACGAAACCCGCACCGAGCCGGTCGTGTTTCCCGCCGCCGTTCCGAATCTGCTCGTCAACGGTGGAACCGGCATCGCCGTCGGTATGGCGACCAATCTCCCGCCCCACAATCTCGGCGAAGTCGTCGACGGCATTTGCGCCCAGATCGACAACCCGGACATCACCATTCCTCAGTTGTTCAAGTACATCAAGGGGCCGGATTTCCCCACTGGTTGCAGCATCCTCGGCATGGAAGGGATCAAAAATTACTTCACTACCGGACGCGGCACCGTCAAGGCCCGCGGACGCATTCACACCGAAGAGCACAAGGGTGGCCGCGAATTCATCGTCGTCACCGAGATCCCCTACAATGTCAACCGCGCCGACCTCGTGACGCGCATTGCGGAACTGGTCAACGACAAGACCATCCCCGACATTACCGCCATTCGCGACGAATCGGATGAAAACACCCGCGTCGTCATCGAGCTCAAGCGCGACGCCGTGGCCAAGGTGGTCATCAACAACCTCTTCAAACACACCGCACTCGAGTCGACCTTTGCGGCCAACATGCTCGCCATTGATGGCGGCCGGCCCAAGATCCTCAACATGAAGGAGCTGATCAACTGCTACGTCGAGCACCGCCGCGAAGTCGTTTTGCGCCGCACCCGCTTCCTGTTGAAGAAGGCGACGGCCCGCACGGAAGTGTTGGAAGGCTACCTCATCGCCCTGTCCAACCTCGATGAATTCATTCGCATCATCCGCGAATCGGCCAACCGCGACGAAGCCCGCATTCAGTTGCTGGCCTACGAATTCAGCAAGTCGCAGGTCGAACACTTCGGCATCGCCATTCACCAGCCCGCGCGCCTGACCAATGGCCGCTACATCATCAGCGAGCAACAGGTCGACGCCATCCTGGAATTGCGCCTGTATCAACTCACCGGACTGGAACGCGACAAGATTTCCGAAGAGTACAAGGCCCTCCTGGCCACCATTGCCGACCTGACCGACATTCTGGCCAAGGAAGAGCGCGTACTCTCCATCATCAAGGAAGAACTGCGCGCCATTAAGGAAAAGTACGCCACCAAGCGCCGCACCGACATCGTTCCCGACGAGGGCGACATGGAGATCGAAGACCTGATTGCCAACGAAGGCGTCATCATCACGATCACCCACAACAGCCTCATCAAGCGCACCAATATCAGCAGCTACCGCGCCCAGAAACGCGGCGGCAAGGGCGTCATCGGCATGACCACCCGCGAGTCCGACAAACCCGAGGAATCGGACTTTGTCGAACATCTCTTCACCGCCTCCACGCACGACTATCTCCTGTTCTTCACGAACACGGGCCGCGTCTACGTCGAGCGCGTGCACGAGATTCCCGACATGGGCCGCGCCGCCAAGGGCCGCAGCATCGCCAACCTGCTCGAATTCAAGACGGGCGAAAAAGTCGCCGCGCTCATCCGCATCCCTTCGCACAAGAACGTGCAGGGCGAGGACGACACCTGGAAGACCGGCGAGTACATCCTGTTCGCCACCGCGCAGGGCACCGTCAAGAAGACCTCATTGGAAGACTTCGACAATGTCCGCAAGGGCGGCATCATCGCCATCAAGATCGAACCGAACGATTCGCTCATCGAGGTCAAGCTCACCAACGGCCACAGCGAAGCCATTCTCATCACCCGCGAGGGCATGAGCATCCGCTTCGAGGAATCCGACGTCCGCTCCATGGGCCGCGACACCGTCGGTGTCCGCGGTATCAGCCTGGGCAAGGGTGACGCCGTGGTCGCCCTGGCCATCGTCAATCCCGAGG
Organism: Methylacidiphilaceae bacterium UBA1321; assembly: GCA_002306945.1. GTDB lineage: Bacteria > Verrucomicrobiota > Verrucomicrobiia > Methylacidiphilales > UBA1321 > UBA1321. The sequence goes on from DBTH01000346.1 coordinate 1,883, forward strand.
CCACACTGCTGGTTGCCGGTGAAAACGGCATTGGCAAGCGCACCGCGTTCGACGAGTACCGCCAACAGTCCCGCGGCGGCAAGGGCATCATCACGATGAAGACTACCGACAAGACCGGCAAGGTCGTCGGCGCTCTCTGCGTGACCGATTCTGATGAGATCATGCTCCTGACCCAGAGCGGCCAGATGGTTCGCACACCGGTCAAGGACATCCGCGAAGCCGGTCGCAATACCCAGGGCGTCAAACTGGTCGATCTCGAAGGAGAAGACAAGCTCCTCGCCATCGCGCCGGTCATCACCGACGAACAGGAAGATAGCGAAGGCGGAGAAGGCGAACTGGCGTAATTGCCCACTCGCTACGCAGCAGTCGCAGGGAATGTTCTCCTATGGACATTCCCTGCCGCTTCGCGTAACTGGGTGAAAGAAGTCAAAAGTGTCGGCAGCTAACGCCGGTACTGGATCGTCTCTCCCGCTTCGCGTAACTGGGTGCAGCGTCACGCTGCCTGCCTGCTTTTGGTTGTTGAAGTTTTTGCGCGGCGTGTTAAACCCGCAACAACTACACCTCTCAAACTATGATTATCAAACCAAACGACGTTATTTTGTTTACCGGCGACAGTATTACCGATTGCGGACGGACGGCTCCCGGCGGCCCCGAACTCGGTCTTGGCTATCCATTTCTCGCTGCCGCGCAGATTCAAGCCCAGGTTGCTTCCCCTTCGCTGAAGATCTATAATCGAGGCATCGGCGGTAATCGCGTGTACGACCTGGAAGGGCGTCTGGAAAGCGATCTGATCGCCCTCAAGCCTACCATTCTCTCGATCCTGATCGGTGTCAACGACACTTGGCGCCGTTTTGACAGCAACACGGTTTCCACAACGGAGAATTTCAAGGCTGCCTATCACAACATCCTGAGCCGCGTGAAAAAGGATTTGCCCGAGACCCAGATCATTCTTCTTGAGCCGTTCATTCTCCCGTACCCGGAAGACCGCAAGGCGTGGCGAGTCGATCTCGATCCGAAGATCACCGCCGTGCGCGAGTTGGTGAACGAATTCGAGACCGAGTTCATCCCGCTCGACGGCATGTTTGCGGAAGCGACCACCCGCGCCCCGGCCAATTACTGGCTCGGCGACGGCGTGCATCCCACAGCGGCCGGTCATTCGCTTATTAGCGATGCCTGGCTCGATCACGCGCAGATCGCCTGAGAGAACGACGGGAAAGGCAAAATGGCTTTTAGACGGAATTAACGGAATTTAAGGAATTAAAAGGCGGGGGATTTTATCAGGAACTCAGGAAATCAGAAAGGTGAGGGATGGATGCCTCACCACTGAGTAGTGGAAGTTGAAGAACTTGGAACTGGCGTTTTCCCGCCTTTACTGAAAACCGAAAACCTCGAACTGAAAACTTTTGTCCAGTCTTTCTGAAAAAAAGGGCGTCTCCCGTGAAGGAGACGCCCTTTTCTTTTAAACGTACAAAACGAAAACTTACTGAGCGGCGGGAACCTTGATTACCTGACCGGGCATCAGCTTGTCATTGGGTAGGCTATTGAGGGCCTTGAGCTTGGCGACGGAGGTCTTGTGGTCGCGGGCAATCTTCCAGAGGGAATCGCCGCTGACGACGGTGTAATCAACAGTGGCCACATTGGCTGTCGAAGCCGCAGGAGCCGCTGCCGTGGTGGTTGTCGTTGTGGCGGCAGGAGCGACCGGAGTGGTTTCCATCTGGGAATTACCCGCGGTGGCCGGGACGGGGAGATCGTTGCCCGCCTGGGATTTCTTTTCGTCCGTGGAAGAACAACCGATGAGGAGCGTAGTCAAACCGATAAGAGCCAAAATGCTAAGCGATTTCATGGAACACAAGATGTACACAGTTTTTCCCTAAGCAAAAGCGAAAAAGCATGGCGGCGGGCCGTCTCGGATGCATGACGCCAAAGTTACCAGACAGCGTAACCATGGCGATAGCGAGAAGTTCATCGGTGAATTGACACACCCCCGCACTTTGTGTCCGCCCCTCTTGATAGAGGGGACGTATGCATCTGAAAGTCTCGACAGCGAGTGTCCCCTCTATCAAGAGGGGTGGCGCGTGAGCGCCGGGGTGTGTCAAGCTTCACGGAATGTCTAGATACCACTTGCGTTACATTATCTAAGGATTTTTATGACCTTAAGTATCAGCGGGAACTTTGGCGTCATGCACCCAGCCGTCTCCAATTAGCGGGCCATGCTGATTTGCGTCTCGGTCGGAATCGGCTTGATCAGGTTGCAGGTGATCGTGGCGTTGATCCAGCGGTCGAATTGCTTGAGTCGGACGGTGTAGGACTTGCCGGGCTTGGCGAATATCTGGAAATAGGTCTTGGAGCTGTTGACTGTGCTGGAGATGGATTTGTTTTGGCAGGCCAGGAATTTTTTCCCGTTGATCGTTTCATATATCGGGCCGGCATATTCGCCATAGGCTGCGTTGGTATAGGAATCGACTGTGTTGTAGGTGGCGGTGCAGACCAGTACGATCAGATCCTTATCCAGCGTTGCCTCGTATTCGATCCTCCATGCGTCGTTGACGCTGGTGAATCCTCTTGGAGTGAAGGGAATGTAGGCGTTTTGTCCAGTATAGAGGCCGCTCGTAATTTTGGTTTTCTGCGGCTTTTCGAATTCCGTCGCGAATGCCTGAATTTTGCCCGAGTTGGCGGTGGCTTTCACTCCGGGCATGAAGGAGAGGGGATCAAGAACGCAATCTCCTTTTTTGTCTCCTTCATGGATCGTTGTGGAAACGGAAACGGCAAGTTTCTCGCCAGCGTGACCGACGGTGATGGCGACCAGTAACAGCAAAACAGCAAGAAGGCGTTTTGTCATGTGCATCCCTTTGTTGAGAGGTTTGGAGAATCTCTGCCCGACTTTATTTGCTCTACTCTAACTCATACCGGTAGACCAGAAGAAAAGTGATTCCGCGCCAATCCTTTGAGCCGGATCGACGGGTTGCTGGATCGATTTTTTTTAGTCCACGCAGCGCACGGAGCGCACCCAGAGCTAACGGGGGAGGTGAAAGCGGGGTTAAAATGGCCGGATGAAATGGGGGGTTATATCTTGGTCTGGAATTGGGGCGGGTTGCTCCGAGGTGGTTCGGTTCGCCGAGAGCATTGTGTTTTTCGAAGGAGAGGAAAGGGGTTTGTCGGGCCTTGTTGCGGATCGTCGCGGGGGTCCCAGTTTTTGGGGAGGGGGTAGGGAAGGGGTGGAGATACCCGCTTTTACAGAGATGGGAGAGATTTGCAAAAGGAAGGATAAGGGTATGAGACTGTGCGACACCTCAAAAGGGGGTGGTTGCCAAAGTGGACAGTTTTTTGAAACGGTAAAAGCGACGATAAGAATTTAATTATAACGTTAAAGTAATTTTAAAAAGAGAATAATTAAACGAATAATGGTGAAAATTGGGCTTAAAACGGATGATTTTATGGGAATATGAGTGTTTTGCAAATACCTTGGCAGGATTAGCTTTTCTTACTTTTTAGTGTCTTTTTCGACAAAAATGCTTGCCATTTACCAAGGCACGCGAGAAGGTTTTTTCTTCACTTACTGCCGCGTTTGCAGACATCGGCTTGCTGGCATTCCAGACAAGTCGAAACGCAACACGGTCGGTTAATTGGAAGGAATTGAGAGAATGCAAAAAAGAAGGGCGTTGATATTTTCCGGGCAGGGAGCCCAGACAGTCGGCATGGGCGCCGACCTTCTTGAACACAGCCGTGTGGTTCGCCACATGTTCAGCCAGGCCGATGATGTTCTTGGTTTTCCTTTGAGCCAATATTGCTTTGAAGGGCCCGAGAGCAAGTTGACCGAGACGGCTGTCTGCCAGCCGGCGCTTTATCTCCACGGTCTCGCCCTGCTGGAATTGACCAAGGAACATATTCCGAATTTCCGTTACGAAGCCACGGCGGGTCTTTCCCTCGGCGAATACACCGCGCATGCGGCGGCGGGGACGTTCGATTTCTCCACCGGTCTGAATCTCGTTTTCCATCGCGGTCGTCTTATGCAGGAAGCTTGCAACGCGACTCACGGCGGCATGTTGGCGTTAGTGGGAGCCACAGCCGATCAGGGCCGCGAAGTGGCCAAGGAGTCCGATCTGGACGCTTCGAATTTCAATGCGCCCGGACAGGTTGTTCTCTCGGGTGATCTGGCCAATATCCCTAAGGCCATCGAAATTGCCAAGGCGCGCGGCATTCGCAAGGCGATTCCCCTCAAGGTCGCCGGGGCTTACCATTCCCGCCTGATGAAGACGGCGCAGGACGGTCTCCGCCCTTATCTCGATAAAGCAAGCATCAATAACCCGCCCAAGCCGGTCATGGCTAATGTGACGGGGCATGCCATTTCTGACCCGGCGGAGATCCGCCAGGCCCTTTCCGACCAGGTTTGCGGCAGCGTGCTCTGGGAGAATTGCATCCGCTCCCTGATCGCCCTCGGTATTAACGAATTCGTCGAATTCGGTCCCGGCGGCATCCTGTGTGGCATGGTCAAGCGCATCGATCCGGCTGTTCACACGATTGCCATTGGAAATTACGCCAACTGGAAAGAAAACATTCATGAGCTTGGACAATAAAAAAGCGATAGTGACCGGGGCCAGCCGCGGTCTGGGCAAGGCGATTGCCCTGCGTCTGGCGAAAGCCGGGGCCGACGTGGCCTGTGTGAGCCGCTCCGTGGAGTCTGTAGCCGCCACAGTGGCCGAGATTGCCGCTCTGGGGCGCAAGGCCAAGGCATTGGCCGTGGACGTCACAGATGGCGTTGCCGTGGACGCGGCGGTCGACCAGGTGGCGAAAGAATTTGGCAGCATCGACATCCTCGTCAACAATGCCGGGGTGACTAAGGACGGGCTTCTGATGCGCATGAGCGAAGCCGATTGGGACGCAGTGCTGAATACCAATTTGAAGGGCGCTTTTCACTGGACCAAGCCCGTTAGCCGGGTCATGGCCAAGCAGCGTTCCGGTAAAATCATCAACATTTCCAGCATTATTGGCTTGATTGGCAACGCCGGTCAGGCCAATTATGCGGCATCAAAGGCCGGGCTGATCGGATTCAGCAAGTCGGTGGCGCGTGAGTTTGCCTCACGCGGCATCACCTGCAATGTGGTTTGTCCTGGATTCATCGATACCGACATGACGAAGGTGTTGTCCGAGGAGATCAAGAAGAAACTCCTAGAACGCATCCCGTTACAGCGGTTAGGCCAGCCCGAAGACGTGGCTGGGGTAGTGGAATTTCTGTGCAGTCCGGCGGCCAGTTACATCACCGGTCAGGTGTTGACTGTCGACGGCGGCATGGTTATTTAGGGTGGCAGCAAAAAAAATAACAAATTTTTGTTGCCAAAGATATTGGAGAGACGTAACAACGCACCATCACTTTTATAGGAGAAAGCTTTTATGGCAGAAAAAACGATCGAAGAGAAAGTAAAGGACATCATCGTCGAGCAGCTCGGCGTCAACCCCGAACAGGTAACCCCCACCGCCAAGTTCATTGAAGACTTGGGCGCAGACTCCCTTGATACAGTCGAACTGGTCATGGCCTTCGAGGAAGAGTTCAATGTCGAAGTTCCCGACGAAGAAGCCGAAAAGCTTCAGACCGTTGGCGACGTCGTCAAGTACATCGAAGAAAAGGGCAACAAATAATTTGTTGCTGTAATCGTGCGGAAAGGCACCCACCTATCGGGTGCCTTTTTGCTTCACCTTACCTATTGAGCACATGAGTTATCGTCGGGTCGTCATCACCGGAATGGGCGTGGTTACGCCTTTGGGTAACGATGTTCCTACCTTCTGGTCCCAATTGATTGCGGGTCAGAGCGGCATAGGACCCATCACGTCTTTTGACGCTACTGCGTACGATTGCCGTTTCGCAGGACTGGTCAAAAATTTCGAACCCGCCAAGCATTTTAACGTTCCCAAGGACGCCCGGCGTTCGGATCGTTACGTGCAACTGGCCATGGCCGCTTCCAAGGAAGCGGTCGCCCAGGCCAAATTGAAAGAATCTGAACTCGATCTCGACCGCGTCGGCGTCATTGTCGGCTCCGGTATCGGCGGTCTCGGCTCACTTTCCGACCAACACCAGATTTTGCTCTCCAAGGGCCCGGGCCGCGTCTCGCCCTTCATGATCCCCATGATGATCAGTAACATGGCATCCGGGATCATCTCGATGGAATTTGGCTATCGCGGACCGAATTTCTGCGTTGTGACCGCCTGTGCCACCGCCAATCAGTGCATTGGTGAAGCCTGGCGCATCCTGCGCACGGGCGATGCCGATGTTATCGTGGCCGGCGGCAGCGAAGCCGCTGTCGTTCCCCTCGGAATCGGTGGTTTTGCCGCCATGAAGGCTCTCAGCACCCGCAATGACGAACCCACCCGCGCATCCCGTCCGTTTGACAAGGATCGCGACGGTTTCGTCATGGGTGAAGGCGCTGGCATCGTCATCGTCGAGGAACTCGAACACGCCGTCCGCCGTGGCGCTCACATCCTTGCTGAAGTGACCGGCTACGGCATCACCGCCGACGCCTATCACATGACTTCGCCTGCTCCCGAAGGAGCTGGTGGCGCCCGCGCCATGGCTTCCGCCCTCAAACACGCCCAGTTGAACCCCGAGCAGATCGACTACATCAATGCTCACGGCACTTCCACGCCGTTGGGTGATATTGGCGAAACCCAGGGCATCAAGTCTGTTTTCGGTTCGTATGCCAAAAAGCTCATGGTCAGCTCGACCAAGTCGATG
>DBTH01000220.1:0-3630 GCA_002306945.1 Methylacidiphilaceae bacterium UBA1321
TTGCCGTTGCCGGGAGGGCCGTAGAGGAAAATCGAACGGCCGGAATTCACCGCCGGGCCGATTTGCTGGAGAATCGAGTCGTCGAATACCAAACCGCTGAACGCCTCGCGCAACCGCTCCGCGTTGACGGTGATATTCTTGAGGCTCTGCGTCTCGATGACTTGCAGGTAGGTGTTGAGCGAGACCGGCGCGGGGCCGACGTAGGTGGTCTGTTCGAAATATTGCATCGCGCGGGCGCGCCCGGCGTCGGTGATCGAGTACACGTAGGACATCGCGGCCATGTCGCCGCGGGTGATTTCCAGCAGCCGGTTGTCGCGCAACTGTTGGAGGATCGGCTCGACGATGCCGTAATAGGGCAGGCACACCTCATTGGCGATGTCGCTGGCGATCATCGTCGAATTGATATGCATCACGCGCAATATCAGCCCTTCGACGATGGCGGGATTAATGTCGAGATTGGCGAGGCTGGTCGGTTCCTGCGGGGTGTAAAGCGAGGCGTTGGAGAACAATTCTTGTGCCATGCGAGTCAAACTATGCGAGCCGTCGCGAGCAATGAAAAGTCAATTTTAGTTCGCTTAAGACCGTTTGATGAAATTAACGAAAGCCTTTTGTCTTTAATCGCTCTTTACTTTTTCGGTGCCGGGAAGGGGTTTGGAGAGGCGCAGCTCGGTGCCGGGGTTGCAGTCGATGAATTCGAAATTCGGGAAAACGATGCCGAGCAGGGGCAGGCCGAGGCCGCCGGGGCGGACATCGTGGAGTTCGCGGCCCTTGAGTTTTTCTCGGTCTATGGGCGGGCCGAAGTCGCGCAGTTTGAGATGGAAAAATCCGGCGTCGATGGCGACGTCGATTTCAACTTTGTGGCTCTCTTCGTTTTTGTAGGTGTGGCGCAGGATATTGGTGAAGGCTTCGTCGGTGGCGAGGACGATCTGGCCGCGCTCAATGTCGTTGTAGCCGGCAAAGAGAGCCCAGTTTTCAATAAATTTGCGGACAACCTTGCAGTTGGTGGGACAGCAGAGGGTTTCGAGTTTGGGTTTGTCGTGGGTAGCCATGAGGAGGAGACAGGCGTCGTCGTGGAGGTTGTCGATGTTGACAAATTGTTTCCAACTTTCCCAGGCGTTCCGAAGGACGTTTTTGGGGCTGCCAGGGAGGAGGGAATCCCGGAGACGGTCGAAGCCGTAGTCTTCGCCCGCAAGGTTTCGTCCTTCGTTGATACCGTCGCTGAAGAGGAGCCATTTGTCACCGCTGCGGCAGGGGAAGACGGTGGATTCGTAGGGATATTTTTCGAATACGCCCAGCGGGAGGGCGGGGGGGACTTTCATGGCCTCCCATTTTTCGCCGTCCCAGTGCCAGGGAGGAAATTGACCGGCGCAGACGACGTCCATGGTGGAGGCGAGGGGGTCGTGGAGGAGAAAGGTGGTGGCGATGAAACGCCCGGCGGCGAGGCGGCCGCAGAGGCCGCGGTTGAGGCGGTGAACGAGTTCGGAGAGGCTGGATTGGGCAAGGCCGGACAGGGCGTTGATTTCGCCGGTGATCTGGGCGGTGGTGAGGGCGGCGGGGATGCCTTTGCCGCTGACATCGCCGATGACGGCGAGGAGGCGTTCGCCGGGGAGTTGGACCGAGGAGTAGAAGTCGCCGCCGATGGTGCGTGCGGGTTGGTAGCGGACGTGGAGTTCAGCCCGGTTGGTGCGAATATCGGGCGGTGGGAGGAAGGCGCGCTGGATTTCGTGGGCGAGGCTGAGTTCTCGGGCGATGTGGGCTTCGGCGATGGCGCGGGTTTCGCGTTCGAGGCGGACGAGGGCGCTGGTGACGACGCTGGCCAGGCCTTCGAAGATTTCGTAGTCGAGGTCGGAGAAGGCCTGGCTGCGGGTCGGGTTGATGGCCTGGAGGACGCCGATGCATTTGCCCTTGTCGTTGAGGGGTATGGTGAGCATGGCGCGGGTGACGAAGCCGGTTTTCGAGGTGACGTTGCGGAAGATCCGGGGGTCGTTCCGGGCGTCGTCGATGCGGACGATTTCACCGGTCTGGAAGACGAGTCCCGCGATGCCTTTGTCCCAGGGAATGCGGGCGGTGTGAAAATCGCAGTCCTTGTGTCCCCGTGCGGAGTAGATGATCAGTTCCTGTGTCTTGGGGTCGGGTAGATACATGGAACAGGCTTCGGCCTGCATCATGTCGAGGGAATGGCAGAGGATGTTCTCGACGAGTTCCTCTATCGTGGTGAGGGTGAAAAGGCCCCGGGCGGCGCGCAGGAGGCAGCGGTAACGTTCGTGGAGGACGTCATCTGCGTCGGCGGCGATGGCTTCGGGGCGTTCCATTATCAAATAGCTTACACGTTCCCGTGAGACGTGCCAATGGGACGTTTGGGGGCGCAGGCCATGCGGTGAGGGAGGTGCCGGTCAGTTTTTGGAGTCGGCGGGTTTGACTTCGATGACGTTTTTGATGGGGATCGGTTTGTTCGATTTGAGGACTTCGGATTCGGGGGGGATGGGGTTGGTGGGGCCGCCCCAGATGAGACGCCAGGGTTTTTGGGCGAGAGTGGAGGTAAGCGCCTTGGCGTTGGTGGTGACGACTTTGAGATTGGCGGAGACGACATCAAGGTTCTGGATGAGGTGCTGGATGCGTTCGCGGTTTTCGGGTGTGGCCGCATCCTTGAGGAGGCTGTCGGTCTGGGTCATGACGTCGTTGAGGTTGTCGGTAAGGGTGGGAAGGGTTTCGTTGAGGAGACGGGTGACACCCTGGAGATTCTGGACGACGGGCAGCATGCGCACGATGAGTTCCTGTCCGGAATTGGTGAGATCGTTGATGTCGGAGGTGTGGATGGCCTTGAGGTGGGCTCCGTCAGCGAGCAGGGGGGAATCTTTGGTGACGGGCATGAGGGCGATGTAGTTGGAGCCAAGCATGCCGTCGGTGCGGACGGAGACGCGGACGTCGTCGCCAATTTCGATGTTGGAGTCGACGAGGGTGGTGAGTTCGATGCAGTAGACGCCGTGGACACCCTGTTCCTGTTCGCTGCGGGGTAGGACGCGAATGCTGTCGACGCGGCCGATGGGTGCTCCGCCGAATTTGACCTGGGTATTGGGTAGGATGCCAGCAGCGGATTCGACTTTGACGTAGAGAAGTTTCTTGCCTGCCGTGTAGCGGAGCTTGCCGATGCTGAAGGCCAGTACCGCCGTAAAGAGAACCGCCGCGACGATGACGGAGGTGGCGATGAGATATTCGGGTTTTTTCATGGGATGGATTCCTTGCCGGACGTTCAATCTTTTTCCAGGAGGCGTTTGATGTAGTCGTCCCGGGAGAGTTTGAGGGGGATCGGGCCGTCGGCTTCGCCGCGGATGAATTGTTGGAGCCGGGCGTCGGGGTTGTTGCGGATTTCCTCCGGGGTGCCGGAGGCGATGATGCGGCCTTCGAAAAGCATAATCATCTGGTCGGCAATGCGGAAGGCGCTGGTCATGTCGTGGGTGACGACGACAGCGGTGATGCCGAGCTTGCGGGTCATGTCGAGGGTGAGTTGGTCGATGACGGCGGTCATGACCGGGTCGAGGCCGGAGGTGGGCTCGTCGCAGAAGATGAGTTCAGGATCCATGGCGAGGGCTCGGGCCATGCCGACGCGCTTGCGCATGCCGCCGGAAATCT
>DBTH01000220.1:3918-4205 GCA_002306945.1 Methylacidiphilaceae bacterium UBA1321
GCTCGAAGCCGGTCAGGCCGACGAGTTCGAGTTTCATTTTGACGACGAGGTCGGCGATGTTCTGGCTGATGTTGCCGCTTTCGATGAGGGGCAGGGCGACGTTTTCGCCGACGGTGAGGGAATTGAGCAGGGCGCCGAACTGGTGCATCATGGCGAAGCGGCGGCGAACTCTGGTCATGCCGGCCTCGTCGACTTTGGTGATGTCGGTGCCCAGGACGTGGATTTCGCCCTTATTGGGTTTGAGGACGCCGATGAGGTGGCGCAGGAGGGTGCTTTTGCCGCAGCCG
>DBTH01000082.1 GCA_002306945.1 Methylacidiphilaceae bacterium UBA1321
GTTTTGAATAGTTACGGCTTAGAGAGGAGGCACAAAAAGGCAAATACGTAACACATTTGACATTTGATTTTTGGAAATCGCCACTCATCATCGGGGTATCTTCTATGAAACGTTTTATTCAACTGACTGTAACAGCCGGGGCGCTGTTGCTGCCGTCGCTGCTTGTTGGACAGGATGTGACCACCACGACAAGCGCCACAACTTCCGCAACAGAAAATACCGCTACGAATTCGACAACCACGTCTTCCGCAGCGCAGCCCGCTTCCAGAGACCTCACGGCCTGGGCAGTTGTCCGCGCCGAGGATAATCTCTTCAAAAACGGCGATTTTTCCGAGGGTAAAACCGGTTGGAAAACGCACAGCAAAATCGTCGAAATTGACGGCGGCAAAAAAGCGCTCGAAATTGACCTCGAAGACAAGACCGCCGATATTCCCAGCACAGTCATCCGACCGAAGAGTCAGACGAAAATCATCACGGTTTCCTTCAAGGCCAAGGCGACCGAGGACGGCATCAACGGCACTCCCACCACCGCCTCCGTCGAAGCGCGTATCTTCAACCGCAAGGAGAACGTGTACTTCTACTACAAGCTCCCTGTCAAAAAATCCGCCGGGTGGGAATCGTACAACATGAAATACGAAGTCTCTCTTTTCTGCAACGATCTGGTTTGCGAATTCCTGCCGAAAGGCAACAAGGGCAAGCTCTACCTGACCGATTTCCAAGCCGTCGAAATCAAGCAGCGTTAAGACAGGGGCAATCGCTCCTGCTTCCGCGCGACGCGAAGTGGGAGAGAATATCCAGTTCCGGCGATAGCGTTAACTGGGTGCGGCGTCACGTTGCCCGCTTGGCGCGGAAGAATTGTTGGAGGAGCGCCTTGGCCTCGATTTCACGGACACCCTTGACGCATTCGAAACGGTGATTGAGGCCGGGCAGGTGGAGCAGATCGACCGCGCCGCCGCACGCGCCCGCTTTCGGATCGCCCACGCCGTAGACCACTCGCTTGAGCCGGGTGTGAATGATTGCCCCGGCGCACATCGGGCACGGTTCCTTCGTCACGTAGAGAGTGCAATCGGTGAGCCGCCAATCCCCTGCGATCTTTTCCCCTTCGGCCAATACGCGCATCTCCGCGTGGGCGAGGGCGTCCTTCGACTGTTCGACGCTGTTGGCCGCGCGGGCGATGATCTCCCCGTTCTTGACGAGCACCGCGCCCACGGGAACCTCGTCGGCCACGGCGGCGACGCGGGCCAGGTCGAGCGCGGCGTCCATGAATTTCAAATCATCGGGCGAATGGGCGGCTTCGGTTGTTACGGGAATTTCAGGTATCTCGGACATCGTGCAGTGTTCATATCATTTCCAAACGAAAACAGGAAGCCTGGGGGCAGCGTCCTCCAATTTACTGTTTCCATTGGGAAGCAATAGCGTGGTGAGTGCCATCAAAATTATTTCATCCATTGCCAGAACGCCTCAATCCCTTTAGATTCCATAGTGTTCTCATTTATGAATCTGGAACTCTACAAAGCCCTGCGCGAAGGTGGATCCGGCTGGTTTCAAGTGCCGCCCCGCGCATTGTGGAAGTTGACCGGCAATGACCGCGTCCGTTACCTCAACGGTCAGGTGACCAACGACGTGAAGAAACTCGTCGCCGGGCGTGCCCTTTATGCCGCCGTCACCAGTGCGAAGGGCAAGATCATGAGCGATTGCTTCATCGCGGCGACTGCCGACGCGCTCTGGATCGATGCGCCACTCGACTTGCGCGAAACGCTCGACCTGCGGCTCCAGAGATACCTCATCGCTGACGACGCGTTCCTCGAAGACGTCACCGGTCAATGGCAGCTCTGGCATGAATTCGGCGCGGGAACTTCCCCCACCGCCGAAGGCTCACTCGCATTCGCCAATCCCCGTTTCGGACTCAAAGGACGCGACCTCTGGATTGCAGCCGCCGAACCCGGTGACGTCCCGTTCCAAAGCCCCGAAATATCCGCCGACATCGTCGAGACGTTGCGGCTGGAACTGGCCCTCGCCAAGTGGGACGTCGACATGAACGAAGACACCCTCCCGCAGGAAGCCGGACTCGAACGCCACGGCCTGAGCTACACGAAGGGTTGCTATCTCGGCCAGGAAACCATCGCACGCATCAAGAGCATCGGCCATGTTAACAAGTCACTTCAGGTGCTCCTGTCCGAGTCCGAACAGGCTCCCGCGCCCGGTTCCGATCTGCTGGCGGCGGACAAAGTCGTGGGCCGAGTCACCAGCTCCGGATTTTCACCCTTCCTGCAAAAAGGAATTGCGCTTGGCTATGTCCAAAGGCAGCATGCGAAGATTGGAGAGCGCCTCACCTCGGGGACAGGCGCCGTTATTATCAGCGAACCACCATTGGAATTGAGCTTGTCTTGAGCGCATCGAAACGACTTCTTCTGGCCTGTTCAACCCTCGCATTGTTCATTTCCGGCTGTGCCTACGATCCGCAAATGGCTGCCCAATACGCCCGCGATGGCGACCCGATCATAGGACCGCAATTACCCAGCCCCGGACGCCTGAGCGTCTACCAGATCGAACGCGAAAAGATTTACGCGCAGGACGCCAAGACCGCCACCGTTACTTCCGGCAATTCCGTTTCCACGAAAGAAAAAACCGTCGAGCCTGCTCCGCTTGGAATCAATCCCGCCACCGTTGACAGTGAACTGGCCCTGCCCAAGCAGGATTCCACCGCCACCAGCGCCCCGGCCATGGCGACCGAACCTGTAGCGCTGCCGAAGGTCGAAGAAAAAATCGTTACCGACGTCGAACCGCCTCCTGCCGCGCCTGCACCTAAACCGGTTGTCGCCGAACCTGCGCCGGTCGAACCCGCCGCAACCGCTACCGTTGCCAAGGCCACCGCCACTCCTTCCGCCAGCACTCCCGTCACCCCGGCGCAAACTGTCGTCAAAGCTGAGCCCATCGCCGCTCCCGTAGCGCCCGTTCCGGCTCCCGCCCCTTCCGCCCCGCAACAACAACTCGAACCTGACGTCGTCATCGAAACCAAGTACGGCAAGATCACCATCGAACTCGATCCCGAGGCGGCGCCTAAAACCGTCGCCAATTTCATCAAACTGGTTCAGGACGGTTACTACAACGGCACCACCTTCCACCGCATCATTCCGGCCTTCATGATCCAGGGCGGCGATCCCAACACCAA
>DBTH01000185.1:0-496 GCA_002306945.1 Methylacidiphilaceae bacterium UBA1321
GGGGGGATTGCGAGGGAAAGGTGTGCGAGGGCGAGCCCCGGTGGAGCCTCTCGGCCAATCTCCAACTCACCATGACCAACGCCGTCTCCAGCCTCGTTGTGAGCATCATCATGGCCGTCGGCACCGCATCCATCCTCTACGTCGGCACGCAACACGTCATCTCCGGAAAGCTTACGGTTGGCGATCTCTGGATCTTCCTCAGTTACCTCGCCATGCTCTACCAGCCGCTCGAACAACTCAGCTACACCGCCTGGGCACTCGAAGGCGCGGCGGCGGGTATGCAACGCGTCTTTGAAATCCTCGACGCGCAGGACACCGTTCCCGACGCCCCCAACGCAAAGAAACTCCCCCGCGTCAACGGCGCGATCCGCTTCGAGAAAATCGAATTCGCCTACGAACCCAACGAACCGATCCTGCGCGGCATCAGCCTCGACATTGCCGCCGGACAAACCGTCGCCCTCGTTGGCGGCACGGGCGCGGGCAAGACCACCCTCCT
>DBTH01000185.1:736-1135 GCA_002306945.1 Methylacidiphilaceae bacterium UBA1321
CGGGCGCGGGCAAGACCACCCTCCTCTCACTGGTTCCCCGCTTCTACGATCCCACCGCCGGAACAGTTCTGATCGACGGCACCGACATCCGTACCGCAACGAAGACCTCCTTGCGCGAAAACATCTCGGTCGTTCTTCAGGACACCCTGCTCCTCAACGGCACGGTGCTTGAAAATATCGCTTACGGAAAACTCGGCGCGACCAAGGCCGAGATTGAAGCCGCCGCCGTCGCAGCGCAGGCCCACGAATTCATTTCCAAACTGCCCAAAGGTTACGACACTCCCGTCGGTGAACGCGGTGTTCGCCTCAGCGGCGGCCAGAAACAACGCATCGGAATTGCCCGCGCGTTCCTCAAGGGCGCACCGATTCTGCTCCTCGACGAACCCACCAGCGCGCTCG
>DBTH01000185.1:1388-4246 GCA_002306945.1 Methylacidiphilaceae bacterium UBA1321
ACGAACCCACCAGCGCGCTCGACCTCGAAACCGAAGCCGAAATCATGAGCACTCTCAAGAATCTCATGCGCCGCCAGACCACCCTCATCGTCACGCACCGCCTGAGCACCATTCACCACGTCGACAAAATCTACGTCCTCGAAAACGGCCAGGTCATCGAATCCGGCACCGGAGAGCAACTCCTCGCCCTCGGTGGCACCTACGCCCGCCTCTGGAATTCCGCTTCCTGATAAAGCCAAGGCAAAAGGCTTTTTAGACGGAATTAGCGGAATTCAAGGAATTAGGGAAACGGCAAAGCTAAGTTTTCTCAATCGATATTCTCTATCGAAACTGCCTCACCCTAACCTTCTTGATTTCCTGAGTTCCTGATAAATCCTTCGTAAATTTCGTCAACCGTCTTTTGCCTTTTAATAATTCCTTAAATTCCGTTAATTCCGTCTAAAAAGTCTTTTGCCTTTCCCCCTCATTCCCCGTTAATTCCCGTCTGTCTTTCGTTAATTTCGTCAAACGCCTTCCGTATTTTCCTCTTGCGGCGCGGGTTTGGTCTCGCCCATTTCCTTCGGTGCGATTTCCAGCGTACCGGCTTCGCCTGTGGCGGGCAGTTTGACGACGACCAGACCCGGAAGCGGTGTTTGCGATTCGACTAATTGATTCTTCCAACGCACCGCATAGTTGAAATTCGGATTCAACGACGCCATGATCGCGCGCGGTGCATTGTCCCGTCGCGGAGCCAATCGCATGAACGCCTGCAAGCGCGTGTTGCGTTCGAGAAATTTCGCTTCCATCACCCACGCATCGAATCCGGTCGTCAGTCGACCCGGACAATGAATCGCCGCGTAGAACGTCATCACCGGAGTCGACAGGGCCGAGAACTGATGCCAACCCGCGCCACGGCCCGATTCGATGACGAAATGTTCAAAGCAATTGTACGACTCGTCGACTTCCCGCGCCCAGACTTCCAGCGCCCGCTCGGCAATCGAGAGCGCGAGATCGGGCCGCGCGAGATCGAACATCGTTTTCCAGAAAAACCACTGATGCGCGAACCAGACCGTTCCGTTCCAATAACCATCCTTGCGGTAGTACGGGGCGCTTTGGTCGATGGCCGTCAGACCGATATTCGACCAGAGCTGTTGTGGATCGAACAACCGCGCCAGCAACGCCTCTTCCTTTGACGCATCGCACATACCGGCGGCCAGCGGATAGGCGCCGTCGAGGCCCCTGTTGAAATTCACCCCGTTCGCGTCGCGGAGGAATTCACCCGGCGCACCCGATTCGTCGTGCACAACGTAAGAATAATATCCCGCCTCGGCGTCCCAGGCGTATTGGTTCAAATCATTCGAGATGTCCGCAATGTCCTTCTCGTAGAACGCGACATCGTCGTTACGACCGAGATGCGAGGCCGCAAGCGCGAGCGTCCGCGCACAACGAATCGCCTGCGCGCTATTAATCGCCGTCGTCACCCGCGCAGTCAAACCGCGTCGATGCGTCTCGACCTGCGGCGCGTAATCATCCCAGCCGCCAGAGTTGTAGAAATAATCCCACGAGCGAATCAGGTTTGACTTGAGATTGCGCGTGGTCGAACCCGCTGCGTGACCCGCATAAAACAGGTAGTACTGCTTGAGCGATTCGTAATATTTATCCAACACCGCCTTCGACTGCGTGCGGTTCCAGAGTTCCTGATAAAGGTGAATCTGCATCGGCACGAAGCTGCCGTGATGAATGAACGCCGCGTGCGGGTTGCCGGGTTCGGTCAGATATTGCGCGAGACATTCCGCCGCCTGAGCGGGATCGATTTCGACCAATCCCAAGCCAATGAACCCGGAATCCCACGTATATAAACTATCCCACCATTTGCCGGGGCAACGATGGCGGACATATTGCCGCTGCGTGTAGACGGGAAAGACCGCATTGGTCAGCGTCGTCGCGGCCATCCGGCTCTGGCTGAAAAGATACTTCTTCCCCGAAGGCGAAGGCTTGAAGGTGAATGCCTTTTTCGCCGCGCGCGCAAAAAGCGCCTCGCGTTCGCCCGCCTTTTCCGCGAAACGGGCCAGCGCCTCGCTCACAACCTGCGGTTCGCCTTCGCAAACATAGAACCACACCTTGCGTTTCGATTTCGGTTCGAGCGTGATCGGGCGT
Organism: Methylacidiphilaceae bacterium UBA1321; assembly: GCA_002306945.1. Taxonomy (GTDB): domain Bacteria; phylum Verrucomicrobiota; class Verrucomicrobiia; order Methylacidiphilales; family UBA1321; genus UBA1321. The sequence goes on from DBTH01000185.1 coordinate 3,525, forward strand.
TGCACGACATTCGTAAAATGACCACGCCTGTCGCCAACCAACGTCTCGTTGACATGATCGTGCGTTTTCAGGCGCAGGAACTGGTCGAGTTCGCTGTTCAAAATCTGGCGCACCTCGAAATCGTTCCCTTCCCACGCGACGCCGTAATGGTAAGGCGATTGTGCGTACTTGAGCACCAACGTCGACGGCGCTGGCCCGGTCGTTCTTTCCGGAACCGGATTCCACGCGAGCGGTTCGACCAGGATCGATTCCACGCTTGCGGGCACAAGAGCGAGAAAAGCGATCTCGATGGGCGATTCGCCTTCCGAGGTAATGCGCAACGTCTCCTCCGCTCCAGCCTCAGCGGCGAGTTCGAGATTCGTAAATTCCGGTGAGACAATCTCCAGCTTTCCGTTCGCCAAGCCGGACAACGCCAGAGTTGTCTTGCCTGCGGCGGTATTGAGACGCGCGCGGACGATCAACTTCACCGGGCCGTTTTCGCCGTGGCGGTCAAATCCGTACTCCACCCAATCCCCGGCATGACTTCCCCACGCGCCCCCCAGTCCGCTGCCATCGATAAACCCGTTGCCCCGCACTTCGCCACGCCACGCGCCTTCCCACGTCAGATGATCCGCCGCCCCCGGCTGGGCGAATTCCAGATTCAAATAATCGAGAGCATGCCGGAGCTTGCCACCTTCGGGAATTTGCGGCACCGCCAACGCAATCGGCTCGGGTGCGTGACC
>DBTH01000185.1:4487-12225 GCA_002306945.1 Methylacidiphilaceae bacterium UBA1321
CGCAATCGGCTCGGGTGCGTGACCGGTGGCGGTCGGAAAATGAATCGACGCCATCGAGTGCAGCGCGACGACATAAGGCGACTTGGTCTGGTTGACCAGTTCGCAACAAACCACACGCCCCGGAAAGCCGTCGAGTTTGGCGTAGGAAATCTGCGCGTAGAGCTGATCCTTCCAGAGAATCTCGTGGCGATAGCTCACGAAATCGAAGTTGGCGGCACTATCCCACGGGTGATAGCCCGATTCCCAATTCACATTCGGCACGTCGATCCGTCGGCGGTACAACGCCGGAAAAACACTCAGATCAAAACGCACGCCGCGTTTGCGGTCTGTGATATGTGAGATGCCCGCGTATTGTTTCCCGTAAGGGCCCCAGTCGGGCAGGGTTAAATCGTGGTTCTTCGCCGTAAAAACCTTTTTGCTCATAGAAAGGAATCAAACGTAAAAGACCCCGTCTCCGCTGGCCAGATCATTCTGCCAGTCCTTGAAAGGAAATGAATATGAGCAGACAACTAGCAGGGGCGATTGCCCCTGCTGGCGAAAGATGGAGAGGGAAAGCCCCTCGTGTTTATTTACCCTTGAGAACCGACAGCAGAATCTTGGCTTCGGCGGGAGGCTTGACCTTGCCGCTGAGGATTTCGCGGGTTGTCACGGCCTTGCCGTAATAAGCGAGATTCTTGTCTTTTTCGGGAGAGAAAACCGTTCCCTTCACCGAGAGTCCGCCAAAGAGACCGTCGCTGCGGCTGTAGACGTAAACGGGCGCGGTCGGTGTCCACATCTCCGACATCTTCCTGGAGTCGGGGCCAGCGGTTCCCTTAATCTCACCGCCAAACTTGATTTCGGTTTCCTGGGAAAATTCCTCAACAGCCGCATCGGTCGTCAAAACCAACACGATGTCGATCACTTCCCCACCCGCCTGCAAACCGAACCCACCGCCCGATGTGCTCAAAGCCGCGGGGCCGGACCATGCGGGACTCAAGAGTCCACCCTTGAGCCGCTTAATGATGACGCCATCGCCGGACGAACCGGTGAAAATCAGCCCGCCGCGCGTCACCTTCATAATCACCAAAGCCTTGGCCGATTTCAGCACCTTTGCCGGAATCGTAGGCTCGGAACCGCTGATGAAATCGTTCAGAATCGCCGCAGATTGATTCACCTGGCCTTGCATGCTGGCTTGCGCCGGGAGCGCAATCAAAACCAACGACGTCAGTATCCCGAGGAATGCTTTGTTCATGGCAGCAACCTTACCATGAAAACGTCGAATCAACAGGTTTCTTTCGCGCGATGGTTGTTTATAAGATAAACAGTTAATCAGATAACGGATTATTTTACCTGCTTATTGCTTACAGATCATCCAATACTTCGTACTTGGAAAGACGTGGTAATGGAGTACGATAATTAGAATGATCCCTGCGGAAAAAAACTCTTGGCTGGAATGGGCGCTCCATCCCTATCTCCGGTTCAAATTGCGCCGCAGCTTTCAGAGCGTTCTGGTTCGGGGACTCAATTACCTGCAAGAACTTCCAGCGGATCGCCCGGTCATCGCCTTCAGCAATCACATCAGTTGGTGGGACGTACCGCTGGTTTTCTTCCTGAGCCGTTGCGCCCGCAACAAAAGCTTCTATTGCATGATGGACGAAGCCCAGGTGAAGGGCTATCCCTTTGCCGGATACGTGGGCGCTTTTTCCATCGACTTGAACAACTCCCTGCGCGCGGCCGGGGCGACCCGTTACGCCGTCCACCTGCTCCAGATTCGCTCGACCCTGTTGTGGATCTTTCCCCAGGGCGAAATCTCCGCGACGCACCAGCCTTTCAAGCCACGCCCCGACTCCAATTACCTGGCGACCCAGGCCAATAGCGCCCAGATGCTCCCGGTCGCCTTCCGCTACGAATTTTTCCGCGAAGGCAAACCGCATGTGCTGATCGAAATCGGCCAGCCCTTCTCCGCCGTCGAAAGTAGCGAATACCGCATCGCCGCGCAGTGTACCGAAGTCGCCAAACACCTCGACGACGCCATCGTTTCCCAAAATGTCGAAGGCTTTGAAGTTCTCGTCCATCAACCCCTTCCCTTCCGCAAAAAATGGGAATGGTTGAAGCTGGCCATTCGCGGCCGCCTCGACGAGTTCAAGGCGCCTTCCCTTCAGGAATCGCTCTCCACCAAAAAAGTGGCCTGACCGCGTCCAGCACACCTGCCAGCAGCTACTATTTCCCTTTTTGCTCGGAAGGCTTGCTGCGTATCCTGGACACCGTCTCCCATTGGGCGCGCTGGCAGCGTTGAGGCGGAAGTCCCTTTAAAATCTGTTCGAGATCATCCACGACCAATTGCCCCATCCAGGGCCAGATTTCAGGAATGTTGCCTGCCCGGTGCGCCTGTAAAACCGTATTCGGAATACGCCGCGTACGATCACCGGAAGGAATGGGTTCATTGGGCCAGACATCGATTGCCGCGCGAATCCGTCCACTTCCGGCAGCGTCGAGGAGATGATCGAAATTGACAATCCCGGCACGACTGACGAGCACGACAATGCTTCCGGGTTTCATAAGAGAGAAAAAGCGTGAATCGATCTGACCGGAATTTTCCGATGTCGTGGCCGCCAGAATAAAAACGACCTCCGCCTTGCGGAAACAATCCTCGAGACTGGCGGGCGTAACGCGGGATTCCTTCAACACACTTGGATGAATCCATGGATCATGCACAAGAATTTCGCCGCCGAAAGGTTGCACCAACGGCAGTAACGCGCGCCCGACATTGCCGAATCCGATCAGGGCGAGGGTTCTTCCGCTCAAGAGTATCGAATCCTGATTATCGCCTTCGCCATAGAGCGATTCGTTTCCGTTGCGGATCGCAGCGTCCGCCTCGGGAATGCGCCGCGCCGAACCGAGAGCAAGCCCCAAAGCCATCTCGGCAACCGCTTTGGCGAAAACCGGCGCGGTAGAAAGAACATAGATGCCGCGGCGATGGCATTCCATATAATCCACATTCGGCAGGAAATTACTCTCCACATTAAATACCGCCTTTAACAACGGAGCGCGATCCAGCCGTTCCTTCGGCAAGGCGGATTGTCCGATCAATGCCGTAGCCTGCGGCAAATAGCGGTCAATGTGCGCCTCCGGGGCGACCGAGCCGTCGTGCCAGATGATTTCCCCGAGGGATTCGAGACGCTTGTGGGTGGCGTCATCGAAAATCTGAGAAACAGACCGGGGAAACGGATCGATAAGAATCAAGGGCTTGTTCATAGGTAAATAGATGTTTTCTATATGGCGCGATTAGACGCCATCCCGTGAAAAATCCCTATTCTAAATAATGGCTAAAATTTGTGTTTTTTGGCTACCGCTGCGAAACCCTTCCCATTCCAGAATTGAATAAAGTCCATGTCCATGCCTATCCTTCATCATGAACACCCTGGCGGCATGGCAGCGTTTCCTTCGCCTGCAATCCAATCAAAAGCCTCTGACCTTTGCCTATGGAGTCCGCCATTCCGTTGAAGCCCATTCCTATTACCCCGAGCACGCGCACAGAGGATTGGAACTTGTGTTTCACCCCACGGGAATCGGCGTCACCCACATCGACCAGCGACATACCATCGCCTTCGATAAAGGCAGCGTCGTCGTCTACCCTCCAGGGCGATTTCACGATCAGGAGATACGAATCAAGGGCGAAGATCTCTGCGTTCAAATCGTTTCGAAACACCCGAATCCTCCCTTCCCCAAGGAACACCTTTACCTGCCGACGTTTGACGATCCGGGTCTCTCGGAAGATTTCCTGATTCTTTCCCAAGGCAATACGGCGCTGACGGCAAGCGAGCAGTCGGTTCTGAATTTTCGCGCCACCTCCGCCCTGCTGGCCGTGGTCAATCACGCTTGCAACAGCCTCGAAAAATCATCCGTTTCTCCCGCTGAAAAATATGTCATGGAGGCGGAGCAATATGTCCGCCTGCATTTCGAAAAAATAGTTTTTTTGGCTGACGTCGCCAAAGTCGTCGGTATCAGTTCCGACCACCTTCGTCATCTTTTTTTAAAACAGCGCGGCAAAAATCTCGCCAGCTATATCAACGAACTGCGTATAGAACGCGCGAAAATGTTATTAGTACACTCGCGCTTGCCGCTCAAGCAAATCGCCACACTCTGCGGCTTTAGCGATGAATACTACTTCTCGGCAGTTTTTCGCCGTATGATCCGCATTGCGCCACGCCGCTATCGCGTGAAATATTGGCAATCCGACAGCGAATAGAAACCAACGTGCCGTTGCGCCAGTAAATCCTGGCGCGAAATTCAAAACTTTCCTGAGTTGAAACCACTTCCGGAATCCGTTGCAATGTTCAGGCGAACGCCCTTGGTCGTCATCACGGATACCGTTCTGAATGGAGGTCTGTAATATTTCAACACTTCTTCAGCCGTCTCTTCGGGATGTTTTCCTAACCATTCCATTGCGGAAATGGCGTAATCAACCGCCTTTCGGTATCGGACTTTGGCTTCCTCGTACTTTCCCTCATCGCGAAGTTCATCGCCTTCGAGCTTGAACGCGTCACTTTTTTTCACCAATTCATAGAAGCCACTCTCCGCGTAACTCGTACCGAAAAAAAGGAATCCAGCCACCAGCAACATTCGTAGTTTCAATTTGCCCTCCCATCCATTGCAAGCCTCAACCGTTCAATTGAGTCTTCCGGACAATGCGTTCGTTGAGGCTGACGACTTCGATAGTGTAGAACTGCGTTTGTGGCGGCAGAAGGCCCAAAATCCGCTCGGGCCATTCGACCACGGTCACGCCATCGCTCGGGAGATAATCCTCCATACCGGCCCGTTGGGCTTCTCCCTCCGTCTCGAACCGATAGAGGTCGAGATGATACAACGGCAGGCGGCCGCCCGTGTACTCGTGGATGATGGTAAAGGTCGGGCTGGTCACTTCGCCGGTAAACCCAAGGCCCTGGGCGAGTCCTTTGACCAATTGAGTCTTGCCCGCGCCGAGCACTCCCTGAAGCGCGATGACATCCCCTTCCTTGCAACGCGCCGCCCACGCCGCTCCGTACGCCTGCGTGTCTTCAGCGCTGCTTAAAATGATCGTATCCTCCATGGCGAATCTCGTTTGTCTTCCCCTTGGTTAAGGCACCGACGCAGGTCAGTGCAAGCTCAAAAGGCCATTGCGACAAAAGTCGTCTCACATCGCCGGGCGCAACCGAGAAGAGCAATTCGTAATCCTCCCCGTCGTTCAACGCCTGCACGACACTCGCCCCCGGATTGCGCGGCAAGGCTTCGCGTTCGATCCGGTATCCAACCCCGGACGCTGCCGCCAGTCTGGGCAAGTCAGCGCCCAACCCGTCGCTGAGATCCATCATCGACCGCGCAAACCCTTTTCGCGCCAGCCATTGACCTTCCGCCACACGCGGCTTGAACTTCAAATGCTTGCCCGGAATCGTCCGCCCCAGCTTCCCGGTCACAAAAAGCAGATCGCCCGCTCTGCCGGTCGAACGCAAAACCGGTTCTGTTTTCATCCGGCCCAACAAACTCACCGAGAGGAAAAGTTTCGACGCCCGAGTCGTTTCACCGCCGACCAAGGACACATCATACTCACGCGCCAGTTTTTCCAGTCCGCGATAAATCCCGCGAATCCGCTGCGGTTTTGTCTCCGGCGGAATGCCAATCGTAATGAGCGCCGACCAGGGCGAGCCTCCCATCGCCGCCACATCGCTGACCGCCCGCGCCAATGCTTTGCGTCCAATCAGATCGGCCGCTGTTTTCGCTGTAAAATGCACCTCTTCGACTACGGCATCCGTTTTGTACAAAAGCCATTCACCCTTCCGGCCACCGTCGAGCACCGCGCAGTCGTCCCCCACTCCGACACGCACCCCGCGACCTCCGCGCCAACGCCGCGTCAGGAGCTGGATCAATCCGTTCTCGCCCAGCCCGGCGAGCGTTGCGCTATCCAATCGTCTCGATTTTGCGCTCATAGCCACCACCTTAGCGCCAACAGCCACAAAGCCGTCGCCGCGTTAAAACACATGTGAATGCCCACGCACAGCGGAAGCGATCCGGTCAATTCGTAGGCTGCCCCCAGCACCAGACCGAACAAAAACAGTTGGACAAAAGTCAGCGCGTGAAAATGAATCGCCCCGAATATGAATGCCGTCAAAATCCACGCCGTGCGCGTAGACATACGACTCTTCAAATAGGGATGCAGAAAACCGCGGAATAAAATTTCCTCCGTCACCGGAGCCAACGCTACCGCCGCAAAAACCAGCCAGCACACTCTCGGAACGCTTTTCTCGTCCAGTAGCAATTCCACCGCATCCTGCGGTGTGATCTTCCAGTGCAAACGTTGCGCCGCAAAATCGATCAGATAAGACAACGGCCCCACAGCGCCCATTGCCGTCAGATAAAGAATCACCGCCCCACCGGTCAGTTTCCACAGCGGATACCGCCCCAAACCCCATTGCGCCTGCAAATCGATCCCATGATGGCGCAACAGCCAGATCACTCCGCCAATCGACGCCACAAAGAAAAAACCGTTAATCACCGGAAAAGCCATCAGCCAAACCAGCAACAGCAGTAGAGTGAGAACATCGTTGAGGGGTAATTTCAGGGCAGGCACCCGATCAACTGCCAAAGAGCCCTTATTCCACCGGACGCCGAGAGCAATCAGCACCCCCACACAAACCGCTACAGCGAGCAAGAAGCCTCCCACCCAGGCCAATCCCAAACCGGGATGGGCCACCAGCGCCTGACTCATTCGCTCTTCAATATTCACCGCGCCCATTCAACGGGAGGGCCGCCTCACAGACAAGCATCGAATTATGCCCGACACGGCCTCAAAATGAGGCAACCTTCGTAAAGTCCTCAATCCGGGGACGATCATGCTTATTGGCAAATTTCCAGAGCCGTTTTTCTCCATAAAATGCCGCCCAAATGGAATAGGTGCTCGGCGGACCGACGATATAATCACATTGCGCAAGGCTATAGAGATCACCCAAAACACTCCCTGGCCCGAATGTGACCGATAGCCCCGCAAACGCTTCACGGGCCGGCTGTCCATTCGTCACAATAAGGAAAGAAACGCGTTTGCCGGGAAAAAGTCCCGCGATATGACGCATCAGAAGCGCGTAATCCTCGGCAGGGTGAAAATAAATACCGTCTTTGAAAGTCTTGTAATCGCCCCAGCGTATATGAACCCCAACCAGAATGTCGGTCTCTTTGCGGGCTGCTGTCACCGTCGCTCCCACTTCATTCAGTACAGTAGTGGAAGGACGGAAAATGCTCTGGATCAGGGCAGCGTCTTCGGGCGTCATCTCAAAACTCCCGACCCATCCGTCGAGTAAAACAAATGGGCAGCAGGTCAGTTGCTTCATCAGCTCGTTAGAGCCAGTCTGAAAAAAGGGATTGGCTTCGACTTTGACGCGGCAGGCTCGTAACGCGGGAATCCTTTTGCAGATCGATTCGAGTTTTCGAGCCCAGTAGAGGACTCGCAACGGTGTCGCCAGAGACCATTGTATCCAGGAAGGAGCGGTTGTGTGGGAATAGGAGATAAGTCCAGTGGCAGTTGCCGAGGCAAATCCATTCCTGGCCTCAGGAACCGATGGGATCAGGACATCGTGGCAAGTGCGTCTGCCGCAGTAGAGACCATAGGCCGCCATAATGAGGCGGTTGCAGAGGCCCTGGCCCAAGTGTTTTTGAACAATCAACATGTCCCGGTAATTTCAGCAGAAGTTAGCCCGGCTATTTCATCGTATCCGTACTACTAACACCCATC
>DBTH01000083.1 GCA_002306945.1 Methylacidiphilaceae bacterium UBA1321
TTCATTCCACGTCATCCTGAGCTTGTCGAAGGATCGGTTGAGATGGTTTTGAGTTATATCGCTATGACAAATTACTGAGAATAGCCTCTGTCTGAGTCAACGGGATAAGCATATAAAACGATTCAATCCCCGTCCGGCCTGCAACCACCCTGTCGTTAGCTTTCAGGAGTCAACGTGGCACTGGTCACCATTTTTTCGAGAATCTCGCGACGTTGCATGCGAACGCTATCGAGGGCAATTTTTTCCTGCGGATCGATCCACGCTTCGTTGATCCGCTTGAGCCAGCTTTTGGTATTGATCAGGAGACAGCAGTTTAAAATGGCCAGAATACTCGTCACGATAATGAGCGTCAGTTCGCTCATCTTCAGATGTCCGGCAAAACTCAGGGCAAACCAACTCTGGAAAAGGAGCAACAAGGCAATGGCCAGATACAACAACAAGAGCTGCCTCTTGAAGTTACGCTCAAATTCGTGAACATATTCTTCGGAACGAATGATATGGAGGCGGAGCTGGTTCTCCCTTGTCTCCACATCCCGAAGTGCCTCTTCAAGAGTCATAATTTAATGCGTGTTAACCTTCGATTCAAAACCTACCCGAACGCGGAACGGTCGTAAAGTTTATTTGTTTCCTCACTAAATCGACCTCCATCACCTTCACCGGAAGGCTCTGTCCGGCATGGAAAACCGCGCGATTCCTGCGACCGACAATTTCATGCCGTTGGGGGTCAAAAATGTAGATATCGCCCGGTATGTCGCTGATGCGGACAAGTCCCTGAACCTGGAATTCGGACAATTCGACCAGCAATCCGATGCTTTTGACTTCGATGACGTTGGCCTTAAATTCAGGCGATTTGGTCTGTTTGGACTGGATCAGGAAGTACTGGAGTTTCTTCTGTTTGACCGATTCCTGCTCGGCTTCGGCGGCATTGCGTTCGGTCTGGGAAATGGAGATGGCAATCTGCGCTAGACGGGAAATGTCGCAGCCGTAATCCTTCGGGTTGCGAGCAAAAAGGGCCCGGTGCACCAGTAAATCGGCGTAGCGGCGGATCGGGGACGTGAAGTGAGTGTAATTGGCCTTGGCGAGACCGAAATGACCGGTCGGCCGGTGATCGTAACGGGCACGCATGAGCGATTTGAGCAGGTTGATTTTGACAACGCTCTCCTCGGCGGTGCCTTTGACACGCTTGAGCATCTTCTGAATTTCACCACGCTGGCTGAGATTGCCGACGTTGATGCCCATGAATTTCAACTGGACGCGTAGCTCCTCCAGCCGGGACGAGTCAGGATGCTCGTGAACCCGGTAGACGGCGGGACGGTGAATCTCCTTGAGGTGACTGGCGACGGCTTCGTTGGCCAGGAGCATGTATTCCTCGATGAGTTGGTGCGATTCGTCGTTGTCCATCCGCTCCAGCTTCACCGGGCGGCCTTCGGCGTCGAGACGCACTTTGATGTCGGGAAAATCGAGATCAAGCGAACCGGCGGCGAAGCGTTTCTTGCGCAAAATCTGGGCCATCTCATGCAAACGCAAGACGGCGCGGCCAATGGGCGACGGAGACGGTTTCTGGATCAACTTGATGGCCTGTTGATAGGTCAGGCGTTGGCGGCTGTGAATTACCCCTTCGGCGAAACGCGAACCCAACACCTTTCCGCGCTTGTCGAGACGCACCACCACGGTCTTCACCAGACGGTCGACTTGTGGCTGGAGGGAACAAATGCCGTTGCTCAGTTTTTCCGGCAACATCGGGATGACCCGGTCAGCCAGGTAAACGCTGTTACCGCGTTTCTGCGCTTCGCGGTCCAACGCGGAGCCGGGCGTGACATAATGAGAAACGTCGGCGATGTGGACAAACACCTCGATGTCGCCATTGCGCAACTCGATAAAGGAAAGCGCATCGTCGAAATCGCGCGCGTCGTCCGGGTCGACGGTAAAGACCAGATGCTTGCGAAAATCCTCCCGCCGCTTGATTTCCTGGGGCGGAATGGCCGTGGAAATGCGACTGGCCTGCTCGACGACGTCATTGGGAAATTCGGTCGGAAGCTCGTACTTCCGGATCACCGACATCATATCCACGCCTGGAGCCTCGGGCGGGCCGAGAACTTCCGTGACAACTCCTTCCGGGTTCACGTTACGCGAAGGCCAATCGTGCAGTTTGACTACGACCTTGTGCCCGACCGGAACGGAAATTTTCGGTTTCGGAACATAAACGTCGTGGATGATGCGTGTATCGTCAGGCACGACGTAGTAGAAAAGCTTCGTCTGTTGCAGCGTGCCGACCAACTGTGTCCGCGCCCTCTGGAGCACCTTGATCACCTGTCCGCTGGTGCGGTCGCCACCGCGGCGGTTATTGCGCCCACCGGATTCATTCAAACGCACCAGGACACGGTCTCCGTGGAAGGCGTTGGCGGTGTCCTCCCGCGCGATATAGATGTCCGCACCGTCGTAATTGTCCGCCAGCAAAAAACCGAAACCGCGTTCGTTCATGTGCAATTTACCCGCCACGAGGCCGACGCGGATCGGCTGGACATAAAGACCGTTGCGGATGCTCACGAGACGACCGGCCGCCACTTCTTCGTCGAGAAACGAGAAAAACTTCGCCCGCTCATTTGTCGGAACCTTCAACCGACGCAGCAATCCGTCCCGGTTGAGGGGCTGATAATTTGTATTGGAAATAACTTGATAGAGGGAATCAATCGACGGCATGGTGTAGTGTAGCCACTCTTTACACGGAATGAACATCTTATTCGCCGCCAGTGAAATGTCGCCCTACGCCAAAACCGGCGGACTCGGTGACGTACTGGCCGCCCTCCCGGCGGCCTTGCGCAAACGTGGACACAGCGTGAGTGTTGTGCTTCCGCTCTACCGGGGCATGGCCGAAAAAGTCCCCGGCATCCAGGCTACCGATCTGTACATCGACCTCCCGCTGGGCCGTGAGCAACTCCGGGCCCGCGTCTGGGAAGGCGTTGCCGACAGCGGGGTGCGCCTGTACTTCATCCAGCGCGACGAGTTTTACGACCGCTCCCATCTCTACGGCACCCAAACCGGCGATTACGCGGACAACGCCGCACGATTCATCTACTTTAACAAAGCCGTCGTCGAGCTGGCCCGTTACATCCGTCCCACTCCGCAAATCCTCCATCTTCACGACTGGCAGACCGGACTGGTTCCCGCCATCGTCCGTTCCAGGCAGTACAAACTGAAAACTGTTTTCACGATCCACAACCTCGCTTTCCAGGGCAGCTTCTGGGCCTTTGACTTCGACCTGAGCAATCTCCCCGGCGAATATTTCTCCCCGCCCGGAGTCGAATTTTACGGACGGCTCAACCTCCTCAAAGGCGCGCTCCTGCTGGCCAATCAATTGACCACCGTCAGCCCCCGTTACGCGGAGGAAATCCAGACCCACGCCTACGGATGCTCGCTCGAAGGCGTTCTCAAGGAATGCCGCCACAAGCTCACCGGCATCCTCAACGGCGTCGACTACAACGTCTGGGATCCACACACCGATCCGCACCTGCCCTCCCACTACACCGCCTCTTCGCCGAAAGGCAAAGCCCAGTGCAAAAAAGCGCTCCTGGAGGAATTCAATCTGCCGCTTGGCAACGAGCCCGTCTTCGGCATCGTCTCCCGGCTTACGACCCAAAAAGGCTTCGACCTGATCCAGCAGACCCTTGAAGATTCCCTGCTGAAAACCGGCGCGAAATTCGTCCTCCTCGGCTCGGGCGATCCCTTCTTCGAATCCTTCTTCACCGGGCTTGCCGCCAAGTATCCCCGGCAGGTTGGCGTGAAAATCGGTTTCGACGAACCCCTCGCCCACCGCATTGAAGCGGGCAGCGACTTCTTCCTCATGC
>DBTH01000254.1 GCA_002306945.1 Methylacidiphilaceae bacterium UBA1321
GATGGTGGAAAGGCGGTGGGCGACGATGAAGGTGGTGCGGTTCTGGAGGAGTTTGACGAGGGCGTCCTGGACGACTTTTTCCGAGAAGACGTCGAGGGCGGAGGTCGCTTCGTCGAGGATGAGCACACGCGGGTCGCGCAACATGGCGCGGGCGATGGCCACGCGCTGGCGTTGACCTCCGGAGAGGGTTGCGCCGCGTTCGCCGATGATGGTTTCGAGTCCGTTGGGGAGTTCCTTGACCACCTCGTCGAGGTTGGCCATCGTGACGCAGCGGCGGAGGTGTTCCTCGTCGACGTGTTCGAGACCGTAGACGATGTTGTCGCGGAAGGTGCCGGAGAAGAGGACGGTGACTTGCGGTACGACGGAGATGAACTGGCGGTATTCGCGCATGTCGAGTTCGCGCATGTCCTGACCGTCGAGGAGAATGCGGCCCGAGGTCGGTTGGCGGAAGCCGATGATGAGATTCATCAGGGTCGATTTGCCGGAACCGGATTGCCCCACCACCGCAAGGGATTCGCCTGCGCGGACGGTGAGTTGGAGATTGTCGAGGGCGAGTTCGGTTTTGGTCGGGTACTGGAAGCAGACTTCCTGGAAGGTGAAATCGCCGCGGACGGCGTTGACCGGTTTTTTGCCTTCGTTGTCCTCGATGTCTTCCTCGGAAAGGATTTCGCCGATGGAACGCATCGATTCGGCTCCGGCCAGGAAGATGGGCCAGAAGGAGAGGATGCCGCCGATGGAGCCGACCAGCATGCCGAAGTAGCCGTGGTACATCATGGCTTCGCCGACGGTGATGCGGCCCTTGTAGAGGAGCCACGCGGAGAAGAGGAGGCAGAGAAATTGGGAAATCTGGAAGCTGGCCCAGGAACTCGACGCGAACCATTCGCTGATCATGTCCAGGCGCACGCCGCTATTACGCAGCCGTTCGAGCCGTTGCTGCATCGAGTTGATCTCCCACTCTTCGAGTCCGTGGGCGCGTGTGGTGGGGATGCGTTCGACCATTTCGGAGACCTGGGCCGACATGGCTTCGATCTCGTGACGGAATTCAATCTGGCGTTCACGCACGGAGTGGTGGAAGGAGCGGATAAGGAAAACAGCCACCGGCACGGCGACGATGAAGTAGAGGGTCACGGTGGGCTGGGTGAGCAGGGTGGCGACGATGGCCGCGACCATGACGATGATTCCGCCGAATACGGTGTTGTACATCTGACGCGAGAGCATCTCGATGTTGTCGACGTCGCGCAGGATTTTGGAGTGGAGCGTGCCGCGCCGGGACTGGTCGTGGAAGGCCAGCGAGAGCCGTTGCATCTGGACGACGAGTGCCTTGCGCAGATCCATCTGCACCGAACGCACCGCGCGGCTCAGGTAGCGGGCGTAGAGGGTGTGCATCGGGACGTTTTGCAGGATCAGGACGAGATAAAACAGGCTGACGCCGAAAAGATAGTACGGCCCGTGGGCATCGCTTTTGACGACGGCATCGAGGATCGACTTGGTGGCGATGGGCAGCGCCCACATGGGGGCCGACTTGATGACAAAGCAGATGGCCGCCAGAACAAGGTTCTTGGTCTGGCTTGCGTAAATTTTGCGCAAGGCCAGGAAAGGATGCCGGGAGACCAATCGGGCTCCCGCAAAGGTGGAGCTCATGGGACGAGAACTCATTGAAGTTGTTGTATCGGAAACACGGTGTATATCCGGGTCAAGGGCCAAACAATGCGCAGTCCGGCCCGAAACAAAAGCTCAATTTTATGCGGTTGGCTTATCCATTAACTTCCCGTTTCGTGGGAATGGGAATTGCTTGGGGTTGCAATTGTCTTAACATAAGTCGGTTACAACGCCTCTTTTTCCCTCCCGTTTGCCGGGAGCGGTTGCGGAGTCGTTTTGCAATTTTAGTTTCGTGGAGGTGGCAGGCGGCTTTCATGCGTCCAACCCAGTTGACGGGACGGTGAAGTGGGAAGATTTCACTCGGGCGGTGGCCTTTTGGGAAAAGAATGGGCTCGGAGGCTTGGAAATCATTTGACGGCGGCGGCGGATCGTGGAGAGATAGTAGTTGCCGATGAGTTTCCTGTTTCTGGTCGATGTTTTTATCTCCACGATTCTGATTCGTGCGGTGCTGAGCGTCCTGATTGCGTATCGCGGTCTGTTGCGCCTGATCTTTCTCGCGGCGGTTTTCGGTCTGGCGGCCTATGTGTGCCGGCAGTTGGAACTGGCATTGTCGAGCGTGCTGGTAATTGTCCTGTCGGTGCCGGTGGCGCTGCTTTTGCTGGTCAATATTTTGCCGGAGTTCCGCCGTTTGGCGCAGGCGATCCTGGCAGGCCGGTTCTTTTGGGCGCGGGCGGTGCCGGACAAGCTGGTGACGTCGATTGCGTCGGCGGTTCTGGAGATGGGACGACAGCGGCAGGGAGCGTTGCTGGTTTTCACGCAGCGCGACGATGTGACGCCGTTCATCAGCGGCGGGGAGGAAGTCCTGGCCGCGCCGAACAAGTCTCTTTTGCTTTCCATTTTCAACACCAAATCCCCGCGTCATGACGGGGCGGTTGTTATTGAGGGCGGTCAATTGGTTCGCATCGGGGCGGTTCTGCCGCTGGCATCGGCGGAAGGAGCTCACGAGGAATGGGGAACCCGGCATCTGGCGGCCGTTGGGTTGACCGAGAAATGTGACGCGCAAGTGATGGTGGTCAGCGAGGAACGCGGCGCGATTTCGCACACGATGTCGGGCAAGCTGCGGATCATTCCCTCGACCGAGGACGGCGTTCGCGCGGCGGTGGAGGAATCGCTGGGCTTGAGCGTGGATCGTAATCGCCGGATGCGGCGCAGGGTCTTTGAGATATTTCTTTGGGCGATGGCGTTGTTGATGTCGGTGGTCGGTTCGCTCACGGCAACGCGTGTGATGGAGTGGGTCAAGTCCGATCCGGGTGTCATTCGTTCTTTCCCGGCGGACATCCGCACGATTCATTTGCCGCAGGGCTTGTCGGTGGATGAGCTCAAGGAGAGCTCCTGCACGGTTTATCTGCGCGTGCCGCCGACGGCGCGTTTCCTCGGCCAGCCGAACCTGATGGTGACGCTCGATCTGGAGAATTATCCGCCCGGCCCGGTGACGATCAACCTGTCGCGACAGATGCTCAACATTAATGAGTACGAGGTGGATCATTTCGAACCGGCGCAATTGAAGTTCCAACTGGTCAAGGGCCGCGCCGTACGGTTGGGAATCAAGCCGATCCTGTCGGGGCTGAGGCCGGAATTGCGTTTGCGCCGGGTGCGCACGGTGCCGGAGGAGATTCTGGCCGAAGTCCGCAGCAGCCAGTGGAAGGACAATCAGTTGGAGATGGCTCCCATTGATCTTTCCGCGATCAAGACGGCCGGAGCGTATCATTTCACGGGACAACTGATCGTGCCTGCCGCCGTGCGCTACAAGAACGGCGAGGACAAGATACCGGTGCAGGTCGAAATCGATGTATCGGGCCGGTAGGGCGGCCCTACGGTATTTCAGGGTGATTTTATGTTTGGTTTTTTGACCATTCTCTTTTAGTTTCAGCCAATTCTCAGCAAGATTTGCCAACAGATGGACGCCGGAAATATTGAAGATACTCGTCCCGCAAGCCGGATTGGGTGGGCGCCCATCATCCTGGGCCTTTTTATTTGTCTATTTGCGCAGAACGCGTTGCGGGCAGACGAGAAGGCCCACGGCATTGCGCAGACAAAACTGCGCGATTTCGACGCGGTCACCCTTCAGTTGCCCTACATGCATCAATTCCAGTTCGCGGGCTACTACGCGGCGGTGGAAAAGAATTTTTATGCGCAGGAAGGACTGACCGTCACCATCCGCGAGGGTACGGTCAACGAGACGGCGGTCGACGTGGTGCTCAGCGGTCGGGCGCAATACGGAGTAACGGGTTCGGAACTGGTCGTTGACCGTCTCAACGGGAAACCGGTTGTGGCGGTGGCGGCGATTTTCCAGCATTCCCCCTCGGCGCTCATTTCGGATTCGCGCAAGGGCATTTACACGCCCAAGGATCTTGTCGGCAAGCGGGTGATGATGGAGTTGAACCAGCGCGATGTCGAAACGCTGGCGATGTTGAAGAAAACCGGCGTAGACGTCAGCCGCATCCGCATCCGCCGCAACACCTGGAAGGTGGACGAACTGGCCTCGGGGCAGGTGGATGTCCTGTGGGCCTATGTGACCAACGAGCCGTTCCAACTGCGGCAACTCGGCATCCCGTGCAGCATCATCCAGCCGATTCACTACGGGATCGATTTTTACGGCGACTGTCTGTTCACGTCCGAGAACGAAGCGAGAATGAATCACGACCGGGTTGCCGCATTCCGGCGCGCCAGCTTGCGGGGCTGGGACTGGGCAATGAAAAATCCGAACGAGATGACGGCGATCATTCTCAATAAATACATGCCCCGGCAGCGCACCCTGACGATGGAGGGACTCCTGTTTGAAGCGGCGGAAATGCGCAAGCTGATCCTGCCCGAACTGATTCCCGTCGGCGAAATGCATCCGGAACGCTGGGAGCAGATCGCGCAGATCTACGCGGATCTGGGCTTTGTCTCAAAACCGTATTCGCTCGACGGATTCCTTTTTGAAAAAAACGATGCCAAGTCACCGGTCGATTACCCCTGGCTCAAGTGGTTGATGGGAGCGTTCTACACTCTGGTGCTGGTGGCCCTGGTGGTCATCCTCTGGAACGTGCAATTGCGCCGGCAGGTGGAGAAACGCACCCGCCAGCTCAGCCGCCAGAACAAGGAAATACAGCGCGAGGCCGAAGCCCTGCGCCGCGCGGAGGAAAATCTCAAGGCCAGCGAAGCCAAATTCAGGCGCATCTATGACGCCAATATCATGGGGATGTTCTACGCTTCCGCGCAGGGCGACATCCTGGAGGCCAACGACGCCTTCCTCATCATGCTCGGATTCACCCGCGAAGATTTGGATACCGGGCTGGTGCAGAGCATGGTTTTTGCCGATCCCCGCACACGACCGCTGGAACTGGAGGCGTTGCGGGAAATCGCCGAGCGCGGGGTGTGCACTTCCTATGAGAAGGAATTACTCCGGCGGGACGGGGGGCGTGTTCCCACACTCATTACCGCCGCGTCGGTTTCTTCCGTCGACAACTCTGTTATCGCCATCGTCCAGGACATTTCCGAGAAGAGACGACTGGTTGAAGAACAGATCAAGACCAGTAAGCTTGAGGCCATCGGCGTACTGGCGGGCGGCATCGCCCACGATTTCAACAACCTTTTGACTCCCATCCTCGGCAACCTTTCCCTGGCTCGCAATACGAGCGAGAACACGCCGGGAATCGACGGTTTCCTGCAACTGGCCGAGAAGGCGTGCTGGCGCGCGCGCGATCTGACGCAACAATTGCTGACCTTTGCCCGCGGCGGAGCACCCGTCAAGAAAGAGGCGGTGCTTTCAGATTTGATCCGGGATTCGACCCTGTTTGCTCTGCACGGTTCCAATGTCCGGGGAGAGTTCAATATCGTCGAGAACCTTTGGACCGTCGAGGCCGACCAGGGCCAACTCAGCCAGGTGCTCCAGAACCTCGTCATCAATGCGGTTCACGCCATGCCGCATGGCGGTGTGATCCGAATCAGCGCGCGCAACGTCGACAAGGTTGAACATCCCAACTTGCCCGTTCATCCGGGACGCCACGTTTGCATCGAGGTCAAGGACGAGGGCGTCGGCATTTCTCCAGAGAACCTCCAACGCATCTTCGATCCGTATTTTACCACCAAACCGCACGGGCACGGCCTCGGCCTGGCGACGTCATTCTCGATTGTCCGGCGGCATGAAGGCTATCTGGCCGTCACGTCCGAACTCGGCAGTGGCAGCACCTTCAGCGTTTTTCTACCGGCCAGTGAACATAAGAGTAAAAGCGCCGCGGCCAAACCTTCGCCGATCAAGGCCCAATCGGCCGGAGGGCGCATCCTGGTGATGGACGACGAGCCGGAGATCCAGCAATTGGTTTGCGATATGTTGGGCCATCTCGGCTACAAGGTGGAGGTGGTTGGCTCCGGTGAGGAGGCGGTCAACGTCTACCGTGAAAACGCGCAACAGGGGCATCCGTTCGACCTGGTTATTCTCGATCTGACCGTGCCCGGCGGCATGGGCGGAGCGGAGACGATGAAGGAATTGCTCAAGATCAATCCTGCCGTCAAGAGTATCGTCTGCAGCGGATATTCCAACGATCCGATTGTTGCGGAATATGCCCATTATCAATTCAAGGCGGCGGTGAGCAAGCCGTTCGCCTTCGACCAACTCGCCTACACCATTGCGGCAGTGTTGTCCGCCAAGGGGTAAGGCGGATAGTCTTTTCAAGATAAACCGATCAACGGGTAAGTTGTCGTGAAAACGGCAAAATCTCTGTGCACGATGCTTTGAAATACTAACGGGTATTTACAGAATGATGATTTTCAAATTTCGTCAAAAGCATTTGGGTCTACTCATTACGGTGCCGGTGGAAACTTGCGTTTATTGAGGACTGCCGTTTCCCAGGCGATGTTACGTTTGAAGTAATCGGCCTGGGTGCCCTCGGAGCCGTAGTGATCGGACAACGGCATGATGAGCAGTTCCCTGGGCCCTTGAAGGGCGTTGTAGGCGGCGATAACCCCCGCCGGGCGCGAGGTGTTGTCGGCCAGACCGACGGCAATCAATGTGGGGCATTTGACTGAAGCGGCGAAATTGATCGTGTCGAAGTAACCGGCGGTTTCCTTCACCTTGGCGGGGTCGCGGTCACGGGGGCCCCAATTGGAGAGCCAGTAGGGCCAGCCGAAAGCGCGGGGTGGTATGGCCAGCGGGGCGTAGCTGTCGCATCCCGCAGGTACGTCCACCATCGCACCGGTGACGAGCGGATGGAGGGATGCGGCGGCGAGGGTTTGCAGTCCGCCCTGGGATATTCCGGTGACGATGATGGTTTCCCTGTCCCATTCGGGCCGCGTGGCGATGTAATCGATGGCGCGTACACAGCCCAGAATCATGCGCAGGAAGTAGGAAGTCTCGCGGCTTTCATTGCCTATGAAAATGTAGTTTCTTTGTTCTGTCTTCCATTTTTCGCTCTGGGCTTTGTAGAAGGCGTCGGATTCGTCGATCGGCAGGTCGTGCGCGCTGATGTTGAAGGTGAGCCAGCCTCTTACGGCGGGATTGACGACCACCTTTTTATCCAGCGGGCCGACTCCTGCCGCCTGAAAAACGACGAGGGCGGGATATTTCCGGTTTTTATTGGGAACGCCGAGTTGGCCGTGAACTTTTGTGCCTCGAATGTTGTTGAGGGTCACTTTGTAGTAATTGACTGAATCGGAGTTTGGTGCTTCGGCAGATTCTTCGACCGGTTCGATGGGAACGGCGGCGAGTTCTTCGAGTTTCGTCTTCCAGAATTCGTTGAAATCCTTGGGAGCGGGCGCGGCGGGTTGGATCTTGTCCGGATCGAAGACGGCTCCGGCGACGGCGATGGGCAGCGGTTGCTTCGGGTCGTCCCCGAAGATTTCGAGCAGGAGTGCGCCGGGTTCGGCGCGCGTTCCGGTGATTGTCGTTGAGCCGGAGGAGAGGTCGAGCTTGCCCTTGTTGACTTCATCCTGCCCGTCTTTCTTGACGGTGAAAGTGGAGACGGGTGTGGTGCCACCGGCGGGGTCTTTGTAGGAGATAGACCATGTCACCGTCTCGCCGATAGCGTAGACGCCGTTGGGGTGGTCGCACTGGATGGTGAAATTTTTCGTGGCGGCCGATAACGATGCGAGGCTGCCGAAGGTCAGAAACAGGAGAAGGCACAGGGTGAGGTGTCGCATAAAATTCGATAGGGGTTGGCTACCCGTCAGGGCGTTCCTTTTTTGATCCGGTAGTAGTCGATGGGCGTGGTGAAGATTACTTTCTGTTCGGCCAGAAAGTCGACGAGCTTTACAAATTCCGCGAACGATTCGTCGTCCCATGAGCCGGGATGTCCCTGCAGGACGAAGCAATCCTGCGTCCCGGCCAGCTTGGCCCAATCCTCACGCACTTTTTGAGAGTTGGGTTTGATCGGGCCTTCGATGTTCAACGCGGTGCGTTCGATGAGCAGCATGTCCGGCAGGTCGCGGGCGAGTTGTTTGCTTGCGTAGAGGAAGACGTTGAAGTCGGGGTCTTCGGCGAGGACGCGGTTGGTGTTGGCATCGGTGGCGTTGAAGGGGGAGCCGAAGGTGTGAAAGGTGATGCCGAGTTTTTCCTGCGCCAACTTTTTAGAACGGACGAAATGATCTTTCTGGAGTTCGTAGGAGCTGCCCTGGAATTCGCGGACGTCCTTCCCGTTTTCCTTCCACATCTGATGGTCGTAGCCGTGGAACCAGAATTCCACGAGGCCGGTTTGCTGGATTTTTTTGATCCAGTCGAAGTAGTCCGGGTTGTCCTTGTCGAGGGAGTTGCAGATGATGCCGATGGCGATCTTGATTTGACGTTCGGTGATGAAGTCGATGAGCTTCTGCCAGCGGGGCGAGAGGCCCTTGAGGTCGTCGACTTTGAGGATGATGTAGGTGGGTGAGGAGGTTTCGGTGGCGGTGTTTTGCGCGCGTACTGTACAGCCAAGAAACCCGCATAGAAGGAGGATTGGCAAAAGATACTTCATGGTAAAGCGGGTGGAGTGGATAATTGAACACTAGGCGTTTTGGTGGGGATTCGTCACACGCGTTGTCGTTCTACTTATAGAGCCCGAATGAGAGCGGTGAGGGTTATTTTTAATTTTTATTCTATAAGTTGAATTTTTGGAGTGTTTCCAAAATATCGTTTATTTCTATCGTGCCGAAAAGACATTGGGAAAGCGACGTGGGAGTGGATCTGGACTTATTTAAACCCGAAACCGAAGGAAATATGATTCCGATAACAGTCAATCGTCGATCTGGTAATAGTTTTATCTGTATATTCATCGGGTGTCTTGTGGCGGGGCTACAGGCCGGTTTTCCGCTACAGGCAACGCCGCCGTCAGGTTATACGCTGGTGTGGTCGGATGAATTTAACGATTCATCGCTCGATACGACGCATTGGACGTACGATCATCTGGGAGGGTATCGCAGCGGTTATAATACGACCAATTCCGTGAGTGTGGCTAATGGCTATCTGACGATTACGACCTATACGGAGAATGGCGTGCATTATACCGGGTATGTTGACACGCGGTTCAAGTATACGCCGAAGTATGGCTATATCGAGGCCAGCATCCGCACGGTCAATACGCCGGGCAACTGGTCGGCGTTCTGGATGTGGGTGGAAACAATGGGGGCGACTCTCGATCCGCATAACGATGGAGTCGAGGCGGATATTATGGAGCACCGGTCGGTGAATTCTTCCGGAACTGATATTTCCGCACTGGTTGATTCGGCATTGCATTGGGATGGCTATAGTACGAACGCGAAAAGTGCAAGCAACGGTTTGCGCGGTGCCGGATTGAACTCCGGGTTCCATACTTACGCTGTGGAATGGACGCCGACTTATCAGAAATTCTATATCGATGGCACCTATCTCTATACGTTGAATAACGACACACAGACCGATCCTCCGACCGTGACAGGGACGGCCAGCACGGTTACCGGTCCAGTGAGCCAGCGTAGTCTCTTCCTGTTGCTGACGACGGAAATCCAGAGCGGCTGGGGTGGGACGATTCCGGCTGCGGGTTACGGTTCATTGCTGACAAGTGTGACCAAGATGGATGTGGATTATGTGCGTGTTTATCAGAATCCGCCCGCCACGCCTACGGCTCCGGTCGATGTTCGGGTGTCGCCTTCTTCGGGGAATTGGAAGTTGTCGTGGGATCTGACCGAAAACGCCCCTTATTACAACGTCAAGAGAGCCACAACCAGTGGTGGTCCGTATACGACGATTGCGACGACGGGGATTGCCGCGACTGGTGCGAATTATGTCGACACGACGGCGGTTGCGGGAACGACGTATTACTACGTGGTTTCAGCATTGAATGGCACGGTGGAAGGGCCCAACAGTCTGGAAGTGTGCACGGTGCCGACGGGCAGCGGTGTGGCGCATGCTGGAACCGGGGCGTTGCGCGCGGTCTATACGGCGGCGGGTTTGTACAAGCGGGTTTCCCAGACGGTCAATGTCACGTCGACTACGACGTATGAGGCGGGCATCTGGGCCAAGGGAAGCGGCCGCTGCCGATTGCTGGTTTACGGAGGGACGACGTTGTTGGGCAGCACGTTCATTGATCCGAGCCCTTCGTGGGAGTACTACAGTATTTCCGTGAACAGCGGAACCAATTCGCAACTGATATTCCGCCTCGATGATAATTCGGTAAATGTTGGGGTGGTTTCCTATGACGACGCCTTCCTGGGGGTGTCCGGCGGGAATAATCTGTTGGCTAATCCGGATTTTGAAAGCGGGAATACTGGCTGGGTGATGACCAATGCCGGGACGGTCTGGTCCATCGTCAATACTACGGTCGATCCTGGTAATGAGCGCAGCGGCTGGCAATCGGCCAAGCTCGTGATGAGCGGAACGACCAGGTACGCACGTATCGAATCGGTTGCTCCGGTGAGCAGTAATACGACGTATGAATATGGCGTCTGGGCTCGTGGTGGTGGGCGTTCGTCATTGCGTATTTATGGTTATCCCGGAGGATCGCAATTGAACTCGACGGTGTTGTTGAGTCCAACGTCGTCGGGCTGGACGTACTTCAGCACGTCGTTCAATACGGGAAGCTATACACAGGTCAAGGTGAGGCTCGATGACCAGTCTTCGACTGCGGCGACGATGTATCTGGATGACTGTTTTCTGGGAATATCCGGCGGCGAGAATGTGCTGGCCAATCCTGATTTTGAGGACGGTGTTCTCGGATGGGATTCGACTTACGGTTACGGGCAGTGGTCGATTGGCCAGTGGTAACGGGCGATTGACCCGGCGACGATCCTCATTCTAACTTGCTTTCAAGATGAGT
>DBTH01000095.1 GCA_002306945.1 Methylacidiphilaceae bacterium UBA1321
GCGAATCGGTCAGCATGCCGACGAAACGCCGCAGCAAACCGAGATTGGACAGCGCGTTGATCTGCCACTCCATGGCTTCCTTCTGGTCGAGGACCCACCAGCCGCTGCCGAACTGAATCTTGCCCGCCAGCGAACCGTCCTGGAAATTGCCCAGCATCGTGGCCAGGACGTAATTGTCCGCCGGGTTGAGGTTGTAGAGGATGATCTTTGGCAACTGATTCGTCGAATCAAGCTTGTCGAGGTAGCGCGACAGCGCGCGGGCCTGCGGAAAATCGCCAATCGAGTCGCAACCGATGTCCGGTCCGAGTTTATTGAACAGGCGCGAGTTGTTGTTGCGCAGAGCGCCGAGGTGCAATTGCTTGGTCCAGCCCCGCGCCGCATCGAGTTGACCGAAATAGACCAGCATGAAGAAGACAAACTTGGCTGTCTCGTCCGGAGTGGCCACCGCGCCTGAACGCGCCTTGTTGAAAATACGGGCCGCTTCTTTTTCGGTGCAGGTCGCCAACGGCACACATTCCAGACCGTGATCGGAAAGCCGACAGCCCACTTTGTGGAAATAGTCGTGCCGCTTCTTGATCGCGTCGAGGAAGGACGAGAAAGCCGAGCAATCCATCTCCGTGACCGCCGCAAGCTTGTCGCACCAGATCGCGAAGGCGGAAGGATTATTCACCGTCAAGGCCTTGTCCGGGCGGAACGTCGGATAAACGCGGGTGTCGATCCCGAGGCGCTTGACCCGTCCGTGAAAATCGAGCGAGTCGGTCGGGTCGTCGGTCGTGCAAATGGCCGCGACTTTGTTCTTCTTGAGGATTCCCAGAACGGAGAGGTCTGCCGTCTTCAACTTCGTATTGGCCTGGTCCCAGATGGCCTTCGCACTTTTCTCCTCAATGATCTGGTCGATGCCGAAATAACGCAGCAATTCCAGATGGCTCCAGTGATAGAGCGGATTGCGCAGCGTGTACGGCACGGTTCGCACAAAAGCCAGGTACTTGTCGTAATCGTCGGCCTTGCCGGTGCAGAGATCCTCGGAGACTCCGTTGGAACGCATTGCGCGCCACTTGTAATGGTCGCCCCCGAGCCAGATGTCGTAAAGATTGCGGAAACGATAGTTCTCCGCGATTTGCTGAGGAGGCAAATGACAGTGATAATCGAAAATCGGCTGAGGCGCGGCGTAATTGGTATAAAGCTCGCGGGCTGTCTCGGTTTCGAGCAGGAAATTGTCGGAAATAAAAGTCTTCATGACTCCACCATTAAAGGGAGGAAAAGGGAAGGGATCAACCCAAATTTCCAAACACGTGTAAGGTTCATTTACGCACTGACCCATCTTCAGTCGATTTTCGCAGGCTTCCAGGACGCACAAAGATCCTGTCTGTAAGAAAAACTGTCTGCAGTGCAAAGAAACTTGTCATTTTCAAGAGATGGAAAAAACGCTGAGTTTTTACAAGTTATTATAGGAGATTTGCTTACGTATTTAAAAAGGAGTTGGCACGATCCAAGCATTAATAATTTTGCTAAAGAAAACAGAAGACGAGTCGATGTTGTACAATTCTCTGAAATTATCCTTGTTAGGAGCGGTGATCCTTCTAGTGGGCACTCTTGGCAACGGCTTTGCAGGCGACGACAGTTTCTCTATCGCCCGCGAAAAGGATATCACTGGTAAATACGTCTCGGGTGCCTGCCTCTCTTACGCTCAGGATCTTTATTCCCGGATGACCCAGGCTGGTGGAGAAGCTCATCTGGTCGTTTTCGATTGGACCAGCGCGAACAACAGCGGCAAGCATGCCATCGTTGTTTACCGTGACAAGGAAGGCCGCTACTGGGGCATGGACAATCTCAAGCAGACTCCCATCTGGCTGGCCGGTACGACTCCCCGGGAATGGGCCGACTTTTTTGCCCCGCGTTGCGATGTGGTTGTGAAAGCCCACAAGACCGATCTGGCTCTCGCGGGCCAATACGCCGACCGCAGCCGTTCGGTCGCCGTCGCGAAAAAGTCCCCGAAGTTCGACACGCTTTTGGCAACAAAATAAGCAAAGGAGTATAGAGCGAAATAGACTAATCGAATCTAAATAGCATTATACAAAGTACCAAAAGGCCAGTCCAGGATCATCATGTATCGGGACTGGCTTTTTGGCGTTTATATAGGCAGTCCGCGCCGACACCAGTCAGGTCACTTGTAACGCACCGTCACGTGCCCGTCGGCGTAGAGCGTGTTGTAGCGATTGAAATGAACCGTATCATAGTCGGTGACGATTCGCACACGTGCCGAGGAGACCTGGAAGATGTTCTGCCCTCTGTAAAGACTGATGAGATTGGTCGTTTCGTCATCAGACATGGGGCACCACATATAACTGCATCCATACTGCTTGTAATAATTGGAGGCCAGCACATCCGCGGGGCAGCGAAGCACCGTTCCGGTGATGCCGTAGGGCTGCAAGGAGTCCGCCAGATTCTTCACCGTGGAATCGTCCGGATAGTAGTTTCCAAGCGGGTCGTTGATCTTGGGGTATTTATTGTCGTTATCCTGAGCCGCAGAAAGAACGGCTACCCCGATCTGTCGTAGATTGCTGCCGCACTGCATCGAGCGCGCGCGAAGACGGGCCTGTTGAAACGCGGGCATCGAAAGGCTCGCCAGCAGTCCGATGATGGCTACGACCACGAGCAATTCGATCAGGGTAAATCCCCCTGAAGAACGTCTGTAGGGTAAAAGAGGCGACATGTCGTGTTTCTCGATAGGGGCTATTAATGGCCGCGCACGGTCGCGCGATTTTGAACGTAGCGGGACATGCGGGTCGCGCGTTGCTGTGGAGAGCGGCGCGAATCGCGTGAGTCCATCCGGTCCTGATTGTCCGGGTTCTGGAAATACTCCAGCATCTTCTGTCGTCGTTCCTCGGGAGTCAAACCGGCCAGCGACTGGAAGAACGCCTTGTTCGCATCGTAACGCGCTTTGGCATCCGGCTGTTCATCCGCAGGCAGCGCTGCAATCTGCTGCTGGATGCGTTCATCAAGCCGTTGCATTAAATCGGGATCGGTGAAGAACCCCATGCCGCGACCGCTGCCGTTATTACCTCCCGCCTGCTGGCGGAAGTCGCGATTACGGCCCTGGAGATAAAAGAACTCTTTCGTGCGGGAATTGGTCATGCTGGCGATGTTATTGACCACGCTCTCGACCGTGCCGGAACCGGGCGTTTGCGGCATCGACGGATTCCAGTCGGCGGGAATCAGAAAACTCACGTCAGCGCTCTTCGATCCCTGCAACAGGTAGGTTTGCAGATCGGGGGTCGATGGTGCTTCGACGCGCCAGTGCATGACGCGCGGATCGAGTGGAGCCGATTGTGTATCGGCGGGCAGCAACGCAAAAGTCGGGATCGGCAAAAAGATGCGCTTCCAGTCGTCGGCAGGAGCGGGAGCCGTGACCTGAGACAGACCATCACTGAGTTTCGCCTTATCGGGAGCCACCACATACAGAAGCGACCAGCGGGAATCGCTTGTGGCGGCGAGCGTTTCCAGCGCATCGGTCAACGGCACGCGCGTGACGTACATGCTGATTTTCAATTCGGGATCGAGATTGGTGACGAGAGAGACATGGCCCTGGCGTTCGATGTTGCGAATGACTTCCTTCAACGCCACGTCCTTGACGTGAACGGTAATCAGACCCCAACCGGAAATCAGGTAGTAGAGAAGATTGCCAAGCACCAGAGCGCAGAGAATGGACAATAGCCAGGTCAGACGGGATTTGCTCATATGGGTATTCAACCCCGCGCAATTGGGGAAGTTGCGAGCCAGATTACTTGGCCAATGCGTCTGCCGGAAGCCTTTTAACCCGGATGAAAACGAATTGTAACCGAGTTGGGTCAGCGGACGTCTTGCTATCTTTGTTCACCTTGACTTCCGACACGCTATGCAAGCCAAGAACAAGATTGGTGCCGCCAGGAACAATGACTTTTGTATCCAGTTGGCTGTCGTTAAAAAGCGGTTGCAGTACTCCTTCTTTTTCGGGGATCTGTTTGCTGAAGTCGATTTGCTTGAGCGGAACCGATTCTTGCTTTCCGTCTTTGATGCGGACAAATCCCTCAAACGTGGAAATCGAAAGTTTGAGTTTCAGATCAGTCGACTTGTTGTCAGGCGTAAGAACCGGAGTTACGCGCATACGAAGGCCAACGTCACGTGTTTCAAATTCCGACGCAATCAATTGATCCGCCTTTCCGGGAACCGGATCAAACGAAGTAGGTACGCGTAATTCAGATACAACTTCCACGCGACCGGTTTGTCCTGAATAACACCGCACTCTCGGTGTGGTTTCGACTTCAACACCCGGTGTTTTTCCCAATATCGAAAGAATCTCCGCAACCTGCTCGTCAGGAATATGCCCGTAGATACCTAAAAGCTCCACCTGCTCATTGGACTGTTTACGCAAGGAAAGCAAAAATGAGAGCGATTTCGGTGTGGCTGCATTTTGAGCCAGAGATTCCATCGTTGCCCGTGACGCTTTCACTACGGAAACTTCTATCTCGATTTGAGGGCTGGCGAAATTTATCGCCGGAACTTTGGCAGGGGTCTGTCCCTGCTGAGCAGTAGTCTCCGCATTTAG
This sequence comes from Methylacidiphilaceae bacterium UBA1321, assembly GCA_002306945.1. Taxonomy (GTDB): domain Bacteria; phylum Verrucomicrobiota; class Verrucomicrobiia; order Methylacidiphilales; family UBA1321; genus UBA1321. The sequence goes on from DBTH01000095.1 coordinate 4,586, forward strand.
TGGCAGAGCAAATGTCAACGCGCAAAATCCTATCCACAATAATCCAAATCCTTTCATAGCTCTCCCCTGATCTGAAAAAAAGACTCCCTTCGACTAAATCGCCCCAGACCTTTCACCGTGAGCTGTGGCGCGGCCGAAGTTGAAGAAGCGGCGGGCGGTTGTCGTCGTCGCCTCGGCAATCTCTTCGACCGTGGAGTTGCGCAGCTTGGCGATCTGTTCGGCCACGAGGCGCACGTAAGCCGGTTCGCAACGCTTGCCGCGATGGGGAACGGGCGCGAGATAGGGACAATCGGTTTCGACGAGGAAATGTCCGAGTGGGACGGCCGCGGCGGTTTTCTGGACGTCCTTCGCGTTCTTGAAGGTCACAATGCCGGTGAAGGAAACGATGTGGCCCATGGAGAAAAGCTGCTGGGCTTGTTCGACGGTGCCGCCAAAGCAGTGAAAGACACAACGGAGGTTGCCGGTGTAGTCGTTCAAAATCTCAATCGTATCGTCCCACGAATCGCGCTGGTGGATGACCGCGTTGAGATTCAACTCAACGGCGAGGTCGAGCTGTTGGCGGAAGATGATTGCCTGCTGATTTTTGTAATCGTCGTCGGCAATCTGCGTTGTGAGCGTGTTCGGATCGACGGAAACGGTGGCGGCAAAAACGTCCTGCGGCTTGTTCTCTTTCTGCGTGCTGGGAAGGGTGTGGTAGTCGAGTCCAATTTCTCCGATGGCCACAACGCGCGGGCTGGAAGCGAGTTCGCGCAGCCGGTCGATGAAGTTTTCATTTACAGTGTGAGCTTCGGTGGGATGAACGCCGACGGCGGCCCCGATATTGGGAAAGTGACTGGCCAGTTCGACCGCCTTGGCGCTGGCATCC
>DBTH01000131.1 GCA_002306945.1 Methylacidiphilaceae bacterium UBA1321
CGTGAGGTTTTGAATAGTTACGGCTGAGTTCCTGATAAAATCCGCTGCCTTTTAATTTTCGTAAATTCCGTAAATTCCGTCAAAAAAAAGTCTTTGGCTTTAATCGAGGTGAAAGAGGATATCGCGAAGGACGATGTGGGGCGGCTGGCTCGATTCGATGGTGGCGATGAGTTCGTGGCCGTAATGTTCGAGCACGGGCCGCGTTTCTTTTTCGTAGACGATCTGGCGTTGGTGAATGACCTCGTCGTTGGTGTCGTCGATGCGGTTTTCCTTGAACGCACGGCGTTTGATGCGGTCGTAGAGCTGTTGCTTGTCGGAGCAGGTCAGATGGATGATGTGCTGGAGTTCGATCCGGTCGTCAAGCATCCGGGTCTGCTGGATATTGCGCGGAATGCCGTCGAGAATGAGCCGGTCGGTCTCGGGTTTGAAAGCGCCGGAGGCGACCAGCTTGTCGATTTCGTGGGACCAGAGTTCAATCGTGAGATCGTCGGGAACGAGTTCGCCGCGGCTGGAATATTCCAGAAAGCGCAGACCAAGCGGACTGGTGAGATCGAGGGAACGAAAAACATCGCCGCAGGCAAAATGACGAAATCCGGGAATGGCCCCCAATATCTTACCCTGAGTGCCTTTGCCCGAACCTGGGGCGCCAAAAAGCAGAATCGCTTTATATTTCACTTGAGGGAATAAACCCGAGGTTGGAACATATTGCAAGCGGGTTTCGAAAAATACGAAAGGTGAACAAGCTCCCGGATAGTGCCATGTTGACCGTCACGCCGTTTTGTCTATCATTCCCGCATGCCTTTTGGATTAGCCAAGACCTTGTTTGCCGAAGAGACCAAAACCATTCCCGTGGCCAAACACGAATTCCGTGCCGCCTTGCCCGCCATGGAGGAAATGCTCTCGCAAGCGCAGAAAAGCATCACCAGCTCTCAGGAATATCTCCTTGGGCTCCAGAAGCCTGAGGGTTATTGGGTGGGCGAACTCATCGTCGACTGCACGCTGGTTTCCGACGTTGCCATCTTCATGCATTGGGCCGGAGAAGTCGATTTCGACCGCCAGGCCAAGTGCGTCAAACACATCCTCGATCATCAACTCCCCGATGGCGGTTGGAATATTTACGTGGGCGGCCCCAGCGAACTCAACGCCACCCTCAAGGCCTATTTCGCTCTCAAACTCGCCGGATTCCACCCCGACGAACCCCTCATGCGCAAGGCCCACGCCACCATCCTGCGCCTTGGCGGTATTCCCCACTGCAACACTTACACCAAGCTCATGCTGGCCCTCTTCGGCCAATACCCGTGGAAATACCTTCCCATCATCCCGAGCGAAATCGTTCTCCTGCCGAACTGGTTTTACTTCAACCTCTACGAAATGTCCTCGTGGAGCCGCGCCATGGTGGTTCCCCTCTCCATCATCAACCACTTCAAGCCCGTTCGCCACCTGCCTCCCGAAAAGCAACTTCACGAACTCTTCCCCTACGGCACCGAACACCACGACTTCTCCCAGCCTTGGGACAAACGATTATGCTCCAAGCGCAACTTCTTCCTCGCCTGCGACGCCGGACTCAAACTCATCGATAGCCTGCCCTGGAAACCGTGGCGTTACCGTGCCCTGAAAAAAGCCGAAGAATGGCTTGTCTCCCGCGTCGGTGACGGCTGCGACGGCCTCGGCGCCATCTTCCCCGCGATGGAATACGCCATCATCGCCCTCAAAGCCCTCGGCTACCACGACGACCATCCGCTCCTGCGCAAAGCGACCAAAGACTTCTTCGACCTCGAAGTCGACGACCCCGAACACAACGACTACCGCTTCCAACCCTGCTTCTCCCCCATCTGGGACACCGGCATCACCGCTATGGCCCTGGCTGAATCCGGCATTCCCGCCAACGACCCGCGCATGCAAAAAGCCGGACAATGGCTCCTCTCCAAGGAAGTTCGCTTCCGCGGCGACTGGTACGTCAAAAATCCCCATCCCGAAAACAGCGGCTGGGCCTTCGAATACAACAACAAATACTACCCCGACGTCGACGACACCTGGAAAGTCCTCCTCGCCCTCAGCGGCATCAAGATGGACGACGAAAAATCGCAGAAGGAAGTCATGGATCGCGCCCTCCGCTGGGCCATCAGCTTCCAATGCAAAAACGGCGGCTGGGCGGCCTTCGACAAAGACGTCACCAAATCCTGGCTCGAAGACATCCCCTTCGCCGACCACAACGCCATCCTCGACCCCCCCTGCAGCGACATCACCTCCCGCGCCCTCGAAGTCTTTGGCCGCCTCGGCATCAACCGCAACGAACCTTATATCCAGCACGCCATCCGGTTCATCCGCGAAACCCAGGGTGAAGACGGCTCCTGGCTCGGTCGCTGGGGCGTCAACTACATCTACGGCACCTGGCTCGTCCTGCGCGGACTCCATTACATCCACGAAGACATGAACCAGGACTGGGTTCTCCGTGGCCGCGACTGGCTCGAATCCTGCCAAAACGAAGACGGTGGCTGGGGCGAAACCTGCGCCTCCTACGACGACCCCAAATACAAAGGCCGTGGCCCCACCACCGCCTCCCAAACCGCCTGGGCCCTCATGGGCATCATCGCCTGCGGCGACGTCAACCGCCCCAGCGTCCTGCGCGGCATCGAATACCTTACCCGCACCCAGGAACCCGACGGCTCCTGGAAAGAAGACTACATCACCGGAACCGGATTCCCCCGCGTCTTCTACCTCAAATACGACATGTACCGTAACAACTGGCCACTCATCGCCCTATCCGACTTCCGCCGCGTGGCCGCCACAACAATCAAACACCGATGATCTGCTACGCCTTTGCCCTTCCCTACGAAGCCCAGGACTTCCTAGCCCAACTCACCGAAACCGACACCTTCGACCTCCACGGCCTTCACTGCACCACCGGCAAACTCGGCCGCCGCGACGTCCTCGTCGCCTGCATCGGCATGGGCCTGACCAACGCCGCCGTCAACACCACCACCCTCTTCGAACACTTCCGCCCCAAAGCCCTCATCCTCGGCGGCTACGGTGGCGCCCTCGTTTCCCAACTCAAGCGCGGCCAGGTCGTCGTCGCCGACAACTACACCCAGGACGACTTCAAACAATTCGTCCGCCTCCTGCCCAACTTCAACTTCGCCAACTTCTGCAGCACCGACGAAGTCGTCGCCACCCCCCAGCGCAAGACCGAATACGCCCAAGCCACCCAATGCCAGGTCGTCGACATGGAATCCGCCGCCGTCGTGGAAATCGTCCAGAGCCGAGAAAAACCCTACCTCGTCGTCCGCGCCATCAGCGACGAACTCAACGACCCCCTCCCTGCCGAAGCCCTCGCAGCGGCCTTCGATCCCCAACAAAACCGCCCCACCCCCTGCAAACTCCTCCTTCGCTTCCTCATCCACCCCTGGGAAATAGCCCCCTTCCGGCGCTTCGTCAAAAACCTCCCTCCCGTCCGCCAAAACCTCACCGCCTTCCTCCTCGCCCTCACCAAGGAACTCCCCGGCAGCTGGTGATATATACAGATTCTAATAACGTGATTTTTTTTGATGTAGAAAGCAGATGAATATACAGATCTAGATTCTGTAGTTTATTTTGAAGCTATCAGCACTGGGTATCTAAAATCAATGATATATCTAGCATGGTGATCATAGGTAAAAATGTTATTCGACTGTAAAATCAGGATAATCAAAGATAAGTTCTTCTGATCGATTGCTATTATAAATAACTTGTAGTCGATACTTTCCTGGACTGTGTACGATGAGAAATGGGCCTGGGTTTTCTCTAATTAGATAAAGAGTGGGAGTAGATTTAAAAAAAAATAATTCACAAATGACGAATTCATTGGGTAGTAAAATACCTGCGGCAGTAGTTGCAGAATAATCCGCGAGATTAAAAAATTCAGGAGAATCTCCTAAATTTACTGAGTACTTTGATAAGTCGTTATCATGTGAAGATAGATTGTAAGAATGCATTAATTTCCCATCTTTTAACAGGCGAATATGAAAATATGCCCAATAGCTTGAGATGTTTTTTCGCGTCTCGCTGAGTTTATTTGTAATCGCTAAAGTTAACTGGCAGCCGTTCGTTGAACATAAACCTCCATTAGTTAACGCCCCATGTACCCAAATATTATTGTCTAGTGAAACAGTTTGAAAAATTATTGTTTGATGTGGTTGTTGGATTTCGTTAGTGGTATTAAGAGGGTAATGGATGGTTATTTGTAAAATGAAGAAGCATGCCAGCAAGCTTAGAAAGACAATCGTTAAAACACTTCTGATGTTTTGATTGGCAGAACTCTTATTAAAAAGGAAATTAATGGCCACGTATTTTAAGAAAGTATGTTTAAGGACATATTATTACGTCGACTTGTTTAGTTCAAGCTTTCGAACGAAATGGGTGCTGTTTATATTTTACTGCCTTTGTGTAATTTTAGTTCAAGGGCTAAATATTGCTTGGTTTGATGAAGGGCACGAACTTCTCATTATTAGAGAAAGTAAGAGCTGGCTTCAATTTATTCAGGCTATGCGCTATGAAGGAACTCCATGGCTTATTCATACAATCATCTATATATTAAATATTTTAATAGGAAATGTCTGGATTAGCGCTCTCTTCGTTCATGTTTTTATATTGCTGGCAATAGGATGGCTAATTTGTATGGAAATGCGGTTGTCTGCAATTTTAGCGGCCATAGTTATTTTTTCGCCGGCTCTATTTGAATACGTGGAAAATATTAGACAATATCCGGCTGCTATATTGGCTCTGTTATTGTTTGCACTAGCCTATATAAAAAAGCCTCAGTCACTAGAAGTGAGAGTTTGGCTATTTCTACTAGCTCAGGTATGTGTAACTTCATTTCTTATAAGCGGCTCCTTATTCCTTTGGTTAATAGTTAAAAACTATAAAAATAAAAGATATTTTTATCGAGATGTTATTATCGGAGGAATTGTCGGTGTAGTTACAATGGTTCAATTAATCCCCGCGCAAGACCTAGTTGTTGGGTTAAAAGGATGGAATATTATTCCTGTAGAGGAATTTTTTTGGGGATTGGTGTGGATGTTAGGTATTGTATTTTTAACGCATAATATTTCAGGAGTGTTATGTGGGGTTTGCTTGATTGCTATAACTATTTTTTTAGTGAAAAGGCATGAAATGGGATTGAATGTTTGGGCATCTATTCTGAGTGTATTTTTTGTATTAACGGCTGTTTCAGCTATAATGTTTTTAAAATATCTTCAATGTGAGCGTCATTTGTATTTAGTTTCATGGACGATATTTATTCTCATATATATATTTTTTATAACAGAAAATTATGACTTTCGAATTTTAAAAAGAGGTCTTTTAATTTTTCTTTTTTTAATGTGTCCTTTTTTGATTTATGAATTCGAAGGTTATTTGATTGCTCGGGTCATTCTTCCTAAAACATCGGCTATTGCAGCGGCTAGATACATATTAAGTTACGGAGGGGAGCTTCTTTTATATCCAGAGATGAATAGTGAGGCGGTTCTTTATTACCTAAATGATAGGCTTCCCGTATATTCTGTTGCGAGAGGAAAGTACATCACTCGTTTAGAGTGGAATGATCCTTCGGTGGACTATGCTAGATTTCGTGGCATTCATGAATGTGTTGATCTGCAAAAGCTAAAGAATCGAATAGAGGATATACCTTTTGAGACAATAAAAAAAAGACCATCGATATTAGTTTCGACAGTACATGTTATTAATACAGGATTGGGAAATCCATTTTTTTTTGAAACACAGAATGCTCGGATTAGACTTCTTCGTTCTTTCAGATGGAGTAGGCGTGAGTGGTACTTGATTTATTCTATTGAGCCAAAAGAAATCTAGGAGATCCACTTGAGGAGACGGATGATGCCGAGGCGGCTGGCTTTGCGGTGGGCGGGTAGTGTGTCGGCGTGTTCTTCTATGTATTTTTTGTTGTCGATATAGTATTGGTAGGCGGTGTAGAGGATTTCGCCGTTGGTTTTGGTCGGCCGCCAGTTCAATTTTTCTTTGATATGGGTTGTGTTGAAGACGAATTCTTCGGCGATCATTCCGTAGTGGTAGGGGCCAAGCGGTGAAATGTGAAGGTGGTGGGCCAGTTTCATGAGTTCGAGTGTGGGAAACTTGGGCAGGTGGTAGATTTTGGATTGGGATTTGGCGTGTTCGATTACGTATTTGTAGGAGTCTTCGAGGGAGGTTGGGTGGTCGCTGCCGATATTGAAGATGTCGGATGTGGGGTAGGTGAGGGCTTCTTCAATGGCCCTGGCGTAGTCTTCTGCGTATATGAATTGGTAGGGTTTCTTGCCTTTGCCGACGACGGGCAGTTTGCGATTTTCCTGAATGAAGTCGAAGAGCATGCCGAGTAATCCGATGCGTCCGGGGGCGATGATGGTGGGGCTGCGGAAGATGATGATGGGAAAATTGATGGTGTATTTTTGGAGGATTTCTTCAGCGGCAATTTTTGACCGTCCGTAGATTTCTACCGGGCAGGGTGTGTCGTCTTCTTTGACGGGGCGGTTGAGTGGCTTTCCCCATAGGCAGTTGGTGGAAGTGAAGATAAGTTTTTTGATGCCGTGTTTTTTTGCGGTTTCCGCGAGGTTTTGTGTTCCGTCTACATTCGATTGCCAGAGGGCTTGAGGGTTGCGGGCTTCGTGTGCGAGTTCGGCCGCGAGGTGGCAGATGGCATCAAAGGGGCCGTGTTGTTGGAAGACCTGCTCAATCGCATTCTTGTCGCGAAGGTCGGCAGTAGCCATGAGTTGGGCATTCTCATCGTCTGCATCATTGATGCGGTCGAGGTTGATGTATTGGTGTCCAGCCTGTTTGAGGTGTTGCTTGAGGATGGTTCCAAAGAAGCCAGTAGCGCCAGTTATGAGTATTTTCATAGTAGATTATTAGGGTTATTAAGAGCAGCCGAGGTAGAGGCTGAAGGTGGGGATGTCGGCGGTGGGGAGGAGGGTGAAGCCGTGGAGGTGGCGGAGGAGTTCGCGGGTGATGAAGAGGGGGAGGTTTTCCTGCGGGTTGGTGTTTTGGAGGTCTTCGGGGATTTCGTTTTTGGGCGGGATGAAGGCGATTTTGAGGTAAAACTTGGGTTTGTCGTAGGCGTAGTATTCGACGGGTGGTTTGACGCTTGCGACGGGTACGATGTCTAGGGTGACGATGCTGCCGGGTAGGGTGGCGTAGGCGCGGGCGGCGAAGTCGATGCAGTGGGCGAGCCAGGTGGGGTGGCAGATGACGGCGGTGGTGTTGTAGGGGGCCTTGGACGCGGGTTGGAATTTGAGCGTCGGGGAGGTGACGAGTACTTTCTGGATTTCGGGCAGGAGTGTGGTCGCGGGGACGGGTTGTGGGGGGGGACGCAGGGAGCGGACGGTGGCTCCGAATTGGTGGATGAGGCGGGAGGAGCGTTCGAGGGCGGCGCTGAGTTCTTTGAGGTCTTCTTCTTCAGGCGGGGTGTTGTTTTCTCCGGTGCAGAGGAGGCTGGCGACGGTGGCGGCGCAGGAGATTTCGTTGGCGAGGTCGTGGATGAAGCGACCTGTGACGGCTCCGAGTTGGGCGAGTGGGGGAAGTTCGTGCGGAGATGTGGGGAGGGTTGGGGTCGGGTCCTCGGGTTGAAGCATGGTCGAGGGTAAATCGGTAAAAAAGATTTTGCAATGGTGAGTCGACTCGGAAAAAGCCAAAAAGGCGATTAGACGAAATTAACGGAATTTATGGAATTAAGGCAGAGGCGAGAGGCAACTGACGAAATTTACGGAAGACAGAACAGAATTAACGGAGAGTTGGGAAAGCAAAAGGCAGTTTAGATGGGAATTGACGGAATTTATGGAATTAACGGCAGAGGGGAAAATAAGAGGCGGTGGACGAAATTTACGGAAGGGAAACTCGTTCCGATTAGTCTGCGGCGATGCTGCCGGGGGAGATGACTGCATCGGTCATGCCGTGGAGGAGTTTTTTGTCGGCGGGACAGAGGGTGACGAGGACGCCGCCGAGTGTGACTTTGTCTTGATGGACGAAGTAATAGGGCGAGACGCGGGCGCGGCCTTTGAGGCTGACGGGATTGCCGTTGTCGTCGAAGTAATCCTGTGTGTAGACGTCGCCATGGATGAAGCGTTGCAGGACGTGCGGATGGGTTTCGAATTCGGCGAGAGCCTGGGCGATGATCTTTTGCCATTCGTGGGCGGGCATGTCGGAGCCAACGTAGACGCCGCGCGCGCCCCAGGCGAGCGGGGAGAATCCGGAGATTTTGAGAATGAGATCGCGTTGTTTCTGGCTGAAGGCTCCCATTTCCGTCCAGTCGTGAATGCCGAGTTCGGGGATAACGGCATGATGCGGGAGCGGTGTGGGATCGAGCACCCAGGAGTAGGGGATGTATTGCTGGAGGGTGCGTTGGCCGCGTTCGCTGAGTTCCTGCCGCCAGAATTCTTGAAGCGGACGCATCCAGAACAAGGCGAGCCAGAGTTTTTCCTCGATGAACGGCTTGAGCGGCGGTGTCATCGGAGTGGCAGGAGTCCACGATTCGCGCAAGGTTTTCAGATTGGGCCAGTCGAACGCTTCAAAGAAGCGGTAGAGCGGCGCGCCGTTGGCGGTGTAGGACTCGGCGGTTTTCACCCGCTCGGGCGAGGTGAGCCATTCCATCTCGGGCCGGTAGGAGGCGGCTTCCTCGGAGATGACGACGTCGCCTTGCGGGAAGATTTGCTGGAAGCCATCGCGCATGCCGTTGGGGCCGCCGACGATGTTGTCGCCGAGGGCGGTGTAGGTTTCGGCCAGCCACGCGGTGAGGCCAATGCCGCCGGGAACGCTGTCGAGTTCGGTGATGGCAAAGCCGTTTTCGGTGAGAACGAGGTCGGGACGAATGACTGCGGGAAGCAGGGTTTTGAGTTTATCGTCGCGCATCAGGGCGATCAATTCCGGCGGTTTGCCGCGGTCGAGGAGTTCGGCAATCCATGCGGGTTTTTTGCCCTGCCAGCTTTGGCGGTAGAGGAGGTTGCAGGCCTGATTGAACTTGTGCAGGAGGTGGCCGAGCTTCTGGATTTGTTCGAGATGTTTCGGCGAAAACGGAAAGGCGTTGGCGGCGATGCGCCAGGTTTTTTCGGCGAAGAGACCGTTCTGGGGAAAGCGGCTGCGGATTTGTTCGAGGCGGGAAGTGGTCATGAGTAGGACAGTGAGTTAATGATCCGCAGTGTGCACAGATTTAAGAAAGCGGGTTTTAACCTGCTGTCAAAGAGAAAGTCTATCGGGATTGCTCTGTAATGCCCGATTTTGATGAGCACTGGACTGTTGATTCAGGTGCGAATTTGGCCGTTGCCTGAGACGAGATATTTGTAGGAAGTGAGTTCTTCCAATCCCATGGGGCCACGGGCGTGAATCTTGTCGGTGCTGATGCCAATTTCAGCGCCGAAGCCGAATTCGAACCCGTCGTTGAACCGGGTGGAGGCGTTCCAGAAGAGTGCGGCGGAGTCCATCATGCGGAAGAAGTCGGCGGCGGCCTGGGCGTCTTCGGTGAGGATGCCGTCGGAGTGGTGGGAGCCGTAGCGATCCATGTGGGCAACGGCTTCGGGCAGGCCCTTGACGAGTTTTACGGCGAGGATGAGGTCGAGGTATTCGGTGGCCCAGTTTTCGACGGGTTTGATCTTTTCGCCGCCGAGTTTCTGGACGGTTTCGTCACCACGGATTTCAACGTGACTTTGCTGGAGGGCGGCGACGATGCGGGGCAGGAACGCGGGGGCAATCTCTTCGTCGATGAGGAGGGTTTCGAGCGCGTTGCAGACGCCGGGCTTTTGGCACTTGGCGTTGAGGATGATTTTTTCCGCGGTGTCGAAATTGGCCTTGGGGTGGACGTAGAGATGGCAGATGCCGTTGAAATGTTTGATGACGGGCATGCGGGCGTTTTCGGTGACGGTCTTGATGAGGCCGTAACCACCGCGGGGGATGAGGAGATCGACGTTTTCGCTCTGCTGGCAGAGGATCGTGATGGCTTCGCGGTCGGTGGTGGGGATGAGTTGGACGCTGGCGGCGGGTAGGCCGGCGGCGCAGATGCCTTCCTGCAAGGCTTCGGCGAGGGCGAGATTGGAGTGGATGGCTTCGCTGCCGCCGCGCA
>DBTH01000342.1 GCA_002306945.1 Methylacidiphilaceae bacterium UBA1321
ATCATACCCTTTAGCGGGGGATATGGGGGCTGCGCCCCCAGTCTTTGTGCGCGATACTTTAAATTCTAAAACGCTTATTAGCATTACAGGGCAACGGGCTGGCCCTTGTGCGCCGAGGCGTAGATCGCATCGATGATGCGCATCAATTTGAGCGCCTGATCGGGCGTGTTCAACGGCTTGGCTCGGCCCTGGATCGCTTCGACAAAATTAGCCGCCGAGTTGCTCCGCCCCATGTCTTCGCAACGCTCGGGAATGATCGTGCGGTTGACCGAGTTGCCATTTTCCTGGACATAAAGTTCGCAGCTATCGATGGCCGTCGAGTCAACTCCGTCGATGCCGAAAAGGCGTTCGACCTTGCCTCCGGCCTTGCTGCCCTGGAAGACCACCGAGACTTCCTCGCGCTTGATCATTTCAGCCCACGACGCCTGGATCGTCAGCACCTGCCCGGTCTTGAACGTCACGAACGCATGCGCCGCCGATTCCACATCGGTCACGCCGTCCACGCGGTCGGGAATGCCCCACGGCCCCTTGAACCGCTTGTCATTGATGAAATCGCAGAAGGTCTGGCCCAGGACATGCGCCGGTTCCGGGTAACCCATGAAGTAAAGCGCGAGATCGACCATGTGCAGCAGGTCGATGAGCGGACCGCCGCCCGAGAGCGCCTTGGTCGTGAACCAGCCGCCAAAACCGGGAATGCCGGTGCGGCGAATCCATTTGGCCTGCGCCGAACGGATCGTTCCGGCCGTGCCGTCGGCAAGGTATTGGGTCAACGCCACCGATTCGGGACGGGCGCGGTTGTTGAAATTGAACATGAGCCGCTTGCCGGATTTGTCGGCGGCGGCGATCATCTCGCCGACTTCGGCGGCATTGAGTCCGGGAGGCTTTTCGCAGAAGACATGCTTACCGGCCTGAAGACCGCGCACGACAAGATCCTTGTGGAATTTATTCGGCACAATGACCGAAATCGCTTCAAGCTCGGGAACCGACGAGAGCATCGCATCGACCGAATCGAACGACTTCGGAATGGACCATTGCGAGGCGGCACGCGCCGCTGCTCCAGGCGCAGGATCGGCCACGGCCACGACTTCGGCTCCCGCCCTGCGAAATCCTTCCACGTGATAGCGCAGCATTCCGCCCGCTCCAATGACGCCTATTTTGAGACTGCTCATAGTTTTTTCGGTTTCGGTTTTGGTTGAAAAAATTCGTCTTTCGATCTGTCGTGGATTTTTCCGCCCGATGCTCAATCCAGCACGTGAATGAACAGGCCCGAGCGCAACTTGGGCTCAAACCAGGTGCTCTTGGGCGGCATGATCTGGCCCGCGTCGGCAATCGCCATGACCTGCTCGACCGTGGTCGGATACATCGAGAAAGCGACCGCACCGTCACCCTTGTCGACACGCTGGACGAGTTCGTCCGTGCCGCGAATGCCACCGATGAATTCGATGCGCGGGTTGGTGCGCGGATTGTCGATGCCGAGCACCGGGGCCAGCAAACGATCCTGTAGAACACTGACATCGAGTTGCGCCGCCGGATCGGCGACAGGATCGGCCGCCCAGCTCAATCCGTACCATTGACCCGCAATGTACATGCAGACGTGGCGCGACGACTTGGGCACCGGATCGCCAACCGGTTTGACGGTGAAGATGCCGCGCACTTTCTGGACAAACGCTTCGACGCTCAAGCCGTTGAGGTCGTGAACAAGACGGTTGTAGGGCAGGATCTTCAACTGGCTGGCCGGGAAAAGAACCGAAAGGATGTATTCGTGCGATTTGGCCGGATCGGGCGCCTGGCCGTTGCGTCGTTTCTGTGCGACGCGCGCACCGCTGGCGGCGCGGTGGTGACCGTCGGCAATGTAAGTACATGGCAGTTTCGCAAAAGCGGCCTCAACCGGCGCGGTGTTTTCAATCCGCCAGAGTGCGTGACCGATGCCGTCGGGCGCGATGAAATCGACGTAGGGCGGTTGGCCTTCGACCTTCGCGAAAATCGCGTCGAGTTCAGCACTGTCCTTGTAGGCGAGGAAAATCGGTCCCGTCTGCGCGCCGATACGGTCGATGAGCCGGGTGCGGTCGTCTTCCTTTTCGGGCCGGGTCTTTTCGTGCTTCTTGATGATGTCGCTCTCGTAATCGGTCACGGCGCAAACTGCCGCAACGCCACGCTGGACGTGCTGGCCCATGGTCTGACGGTAAAGATAATAGACTGGCTTGCTTTCGCGAACCAACGCGCCTTTGCCTTGAATGGCGGCCAGATTCTCGGCGGCCTTGTCGTAAACGGCGGCGGAATAGGGATTGGTTCCGGCAGGCAGATCAATCTCGGCGCGGTCGACGTGAAGGAGGCTCAAGGGATTGCCCTGGGCGAGGGCAGCGGCTTCTTTGGCGTTGACGACATCGTAGGGAACACAAGCCACCTGGGGCGCGAGGGAAGCGGGCGGGATCAAACCGCGAAAGGGACGTACAATAGGCATCCGGTAGTTGTGCCAACACGGAGCCGTAATTAAAAGTCTAAATTCAGAAAGCGGTACTTACCGGGTGCATGACGCCAAAGTTACCAGACAGCGTAACCATGGCGACAGCGAGAAGTTCATTGGTGAATTGACACACCCCGGCGCTCACGCGCCACCCCTTCATAGAGGGGAATTTCAGCAACTGTGAGTTCCGACAGCAGACATCCCCTCTATCAAGAGGGGTGGCGCGTGAGCGCCGGGGTGTGTCAAGCTTCGCGGAATGTCTAGATACCGTTTGCTCTACATCGTCTACGGGTTTTTATGACCTTAAGTATCAGCGGTAACTTTGGCGTCATTCACCCGTACTTACCCGACCTTCCGTTTTTCGTTCCCGCCTGCCTCCTGAAGCTGGCGCCATTTGCGGGGAGCGACCCGAAACAGGTTCTTGAACTGGCGATTAAAACTCGAAAGTGTTTCAAAACCGACATCTCCCGAAATTTCCAGAACCGGTTTGCCCGTGCTCTGCAAAAGCGATGCCGCCATCTTCAACCGCAGCCCCAGCCAATACCGCCTCGGAGCCATCCCCATCGTCCGTTCGAACAAGCGCCGGAAGTGCGGCAGACTCAAGCTGCAACTCCGCGCCAGTTTCCCGACATCGACCGGCTCCCGATAATGAACGCCCAAATACTGCAGCGCCGGAGCTAACCGGTCATACGGCTGACGCGCCGCTCGCATCCGCGGCAATCGCCTCTTCAACCGTCCCATCCGGATCATCAATTCCCACGTCAACGCCCGCAACGCCGATTCATAGCCCTTTCTGCGCCCGGTCCATTCGTCGATCATGTCCACAACAATGCGTGAGATTTCCGGGTACTTCGCCGAAGAAAATAGATTATGAAATCCCGCGCCCGAATACAGCGACGGGTCCATCGCGCGCAGATCGCACGGCACTCCGGCCAGCAACACCTGTGGGTTCAGATAGAGCCAACGCCAATGACTCTCCGTTCCCGGAGCGCTGCGGGCCAGATGCATTTCCGTCCGGTCGATGAAGGAGACATCCCTTGCTCGAAAAGGCAACACCTTTTCGCCCACCATGAAAATACCGTTTCCGCTGTAGCAATAACCCAGTTCCAGACAGGGGTGCACATGCAGGAACGTAATGGGCCGGTCCTTTTGCACGTAAAGATCGCCGCTGATAAACGGAAATAGCTCCGGGAGAGAAACCCCCAGGAAGCGGATTTCGATTTCAGATGATCGTTTCCGCATAGTTTTTGATACTTTATTCGTAGAATAACGCAGATGCAATGAATTATGATCGCCCTATTCAATCACCCCTTATTCTCATTAACTTCAACCAGAAAATAGATTATGCCCGGCTGGGACTCTCTCCACACACTTCTCAAACTGGAACTCACCCAATCCCTTGAGGAAGGCAAAGACCCCGACGCGATTGCCAAGATCCGCAACGAAATCGAATCGGCCCACAACGATCCTTCCCGGCTGAGGCAAATCCACGAACAACTCCTCGCCCTGCCCATCCGCAACGATTTCCCCTTCGACGAGCCCAACGACCTCCCCACCATCCGCGCCTTGCGCAAATCCCATTCCGCGACTCTGAAAGTCGATTGGGACGTGTCGGCGCTCGAAGACAAATTGTACGGAGCCTGGCTCGGACGCTGCTGCGGTTGCGCTCTGGGCAAGCCGGTGGAATGTTTCATGGAACCCGCGAACGGCCTGAGTTCCTACGAACGGACTAAAACTTACCTCTCCGCCATCGCTCCGGAAGAATGGCCCCCGCGCGATTATATTCCCGCCCATTCCCCGGCGGAAGACCGAACCGGCACGGTCGGCTGCCCCGATTCTGTCCGAGAGCAAATCCGTTTCATGGAAAGCGACGACGACATCCGCTACACCGTTCTCGGCCAAATCCTCATACGCGATAAGGGTTCGGTTTTCTCCACCCGGGACGTCGCCCGCACGTGGATCAATCTCCTCCCTTACAAGCAAGTCTGCACGGCGGAAACGCAGGCTTATCGCAATCTGGTCAACCGCTATGAATTCCATTGCGCCGTGGAGAAAAACGGCGAAATCGACTGGCTCTGGGTGGCCACCCATCTCAATCCCTACCGCGAATGGATCGGCGCTCAAATCCGTGTCGATTCCTACGGCTACGCAGCGCCCGGAAATCCGGAGTTGGCCGCCGAGTTCGCCTGGCGCGACGCGCGGCTGAGCCACGTCAAAAACGGCATTTACGGGGCCATGTTCTGCGCCGCCATGATCGCCGCCTCTTTCGCCACCCGCGATGTTCTCGAAATCGTCGAATGCGGTCTGGCGGAGATTCCCGCCACCTCACGGCTCTACGCTGAAATGCGTGACGTCATCGTCCTCTGCGCCCAATACAACAACGATCCCGCGAAATTCGAGGCGGTGTTTGCGGGAATACAAAATGCGCTGGGTCATTACTCCAGCGTCCACACCAACAACAACGCGGCGGTTTGCGTGGCGGCGCTCCTGCTCTCGCAAGGCGATTTTTCCACGGGAATTTCCCTCGCAGTTGCCGGGGGCTGGGACACCGACTGCAACGGCGCCACCGTCGGCTCGATGGTCGGAGCCATTACGGGTGGACGAAAAGCCCCTACCCTCTGGACCGGGCCTCTTCACGACACGCTCAATTCCGCCATTGCGGGTTATCATCCGATTGCGATTTCCGAGTGTGCGCGCCGCTCTCTGGCAATCGCCCGCAAGATCGCGGGTCGCGAATCAGTCGCGTGAACAAGAACCGAAACCTTGCGGCTCAACTCTTTTTGCGCCGCAAGCTCTTCCAGTATTCAAGTCGCTCGGCGATGAATTTCTCCGCGCCGCGGTCGCTCGGTTTGTAAAACTTCCCGGCTTCGATTCCGTAATTCTGGTCGGGGGAAATGCCGCCGGGGAAGTCGTGGCTGTACT
Organism: Methylacidiphilaceae bacterium UBA1321; assembly: GCA_002306945.1. Taxonomy (GTDB): domain Bacteria; phylum Verrucomicrobiota; class Verrucomicrobiia; order Methylacidiphilales; family UBA1321; genus UBA1321. The sequence continues at coordinate 5,387 of DBTH01000342.1, forward strand.
GGTAATCGATTCCGTGGCCGAGTTTTTCCGCGCCCTTGTAATGCGTGTCGCGCAGATGCTTGGGCACGGCCACCTGGGATTCCTTGCGAACGGTTTCAAGCGCGGCGTCGATGGCCGTGATGGCCGAATTGCTCTTGAGTGCGGTGGCGAGATAAATGGTCGCCTCGGCCAGCGGGATGCGGCCTTCGGGCATGCCGATGAATTCGACTGCCTGTTCCGCCGCTACGGCCACCATGATGCCGCGCGGGTCGGCCAGTCCGATGTCCTCGGATGAGAGAATGACGAGCCGACGGGCGATAAAGCGCGGGTCTTCCCCGGCTTCGATCATCTTGGCCAGCCAGTAAATCGCCGCGTCGGGGTCGCTGCCGCGCACGGATTTGATGAAGGCGGAAATGGTGTCGTAGTGCTGGTCTTCGTCTCGGTCGTAAAGGACACGCTTCTTCTGCACGCACGCTTCGATGTCGGCCAGCGAGAGAGTAATCCTGCCTTCCTTGTCCGGGGGCGTGGTGAGGACGGCGAGTTCGAGTCCGTTGAGGGCGCGACGGGCGTCGCCTTCGCTGGTGAAAACGAGATGGCGGCGGGCGTCATCGGCCAGCACGGCATTCCATTTGCCCAACCCGCGTTCGGTGTCGTGCAGGGCGGAATCGATGAGCCGTTCGATGGCCTCTTCGGTAAGCGGTTCGAGTTGGAAAATCTGCGAGCGGGAAACCAGCGGACCGTTGATGTAGAAGGACGGATTGTGCGTCGTCGCGCCAATGAGCCGAACCGTACCGCTCTCGACGTCAGGCAGCAACGCGTCCTGTTGAGATTTATTGAAGCGGTGGATCTCGTCGATGAAAAGCAATGTGCGCTGACCGCTCGAACGCAACCGCATCGCCGATGCCGCCAGAACCCGGCGCAGATCGGCAACGGACGATTCGACAGCGTTGAGCCGTTCAAAACGGCATTCGGTTCGGCGGGCGATCACCTCGGCCAGAGAGGTCTTGCCAACGCCGGGCGGGCCGAAAAGGATCAGGGAGGTCAGGCGGTCGGATTCGATCAAGCGACGAAGCGGTTTGCCCGGCCCCAGCAAATGTTCCTGCCCGGCATATTCCTCCAGGGTGCGGGGACGGAACCGGGCCGCCAAAGGCGCATTCCTCCCAGGCACGGATGGGCTGCCGCCCGATGCGGATGGATCCGGCGCAAACAAATCTTCAGCGGAATTCGCCATGATGAAACATAAATTTCGATTGGTTGTCGACGTACGGATGCGTGTACATCCAGTAGCCAGCAATCAAAAGAGAGACCAGGAGAACGATAACCACCAGCAACGGCCAGACGCTTAATTTTTTCCTCGATTGAAAATCCCCCTCTGAATCATCAAAAGAAAACTGAGCCGCCGTGGGCCGATGTCGACGTTTCACAGACGCTCATTCTTGATAGAGAGTGACGCTGGGGCAAGAACGATTTACTTAATGAGTCTAATCAAACAGACGAAAAAACTGACATGGAACGATTAATTCGCCTTGGCTGCGGCTTTGGCGCTCGGATCGATGCGTACAGCGGCGGGCGCATCCGGTAATCCGAAAGTGGCCTCGGAGAGTTTCTCCCGCTGGGTCGTTTTGTCGTCGACGTGCCCTCCCAGGACAATGACGGTTCCTTCGGCAGTCTGCACCAGCGACGGCGGCGCTTCAGGTTCGGCCTCGTAATGGGCCTGGTTTTCGAGAGCACCGTTGGCGTCGAGGCGACTATAGCAGTAATTGCCCTGCGCACTGGTGTGGAGAACATGAAGCTTACCCTCCTTGTCGAATCCGGCCTTGGGCGTCACCATGGCGATGATCGGGCCCAGATTCTGGACTGAGTAGACGAGGTTTTCCTTGAGATCGTCGACCCGAAGGTAAAGTTCGGTGGATTGGTTATTGGGAGAAAAACGCAAAAGGGTGTAGGTTCGTTCCGAGGCGTCTACCGGGCGGGCTTTCTGCCAGACGACCTGTCCCTTGACAACGTTGAACATGAGATTGCCGGAAGCAATGGGCTGTCCGCCCGGAACGTCGACGGAGGCTTGCACCTTGTAATTACCCGCGTCGCGGAAAGCGTAATAGGGAGTGATATTGACAGTCACCTGCTTGGTTTCACCGGCCTTGACGGCGATCGGAGCCGGGGAGAATTTCTGGTCGGCGCGAACGGGAAAACCGTCGGCACGGGCGACGACAAAACTCAACCAGGGATTATCGCCGCTGTTTTGGAGCAGAATGTCCTGATCGGTATTATTGTTGATGACGATCCGGATCGACACCGGTGCGTATTGGAGGAACGTGGTTCGATCCCCTTCCAGAGAGACTCGAAGCTGTGCGTGGGTCGTCGAGACGGCGAACAAGAATAACAGAAGGCTAAGCCAGCGGCGCATTGGCGGTAATATATACGCGGGAAAGTGGCAAATACAAGCCGCCTCTTCAATGACGCGAGATTTTCGGTTCGAGGCCATTGCACAATTTCCCCAATGACTGCCCAATCCCAAAAAACAACCCCGGCAGGAGCGCTGCCGGGGTTGTGGTTCTTAAGTAAGGTTATTTGCCGTGGGCGATCATCACAGGGTGATGCCGTTGCCAGCGGGGACTTCGCCGACTTTGACCGCAGCGAGGGCCTTGCTCCAGCTTCCGAAGAACCGGGGCTTGCAGGCGGCGGCGAAGAGGGCCGGGTTGTGGCGGCGGATTTCACCGCTGCGCAGGTCGATTCCCTTTTCGCTCAATTCGCGAATCTCGTTGACGATCTGTTCGCGGGTCCAGCGACGACGGCGGCGGATCAGGTTGTAATCAATGCCGGCACGTTCGAGGGCCGCGCCCCAGTTGCCGAAACGGCGACGGGCGGTAGCGATGAGCGGATTGGCGGTTTCGTCCATCTTCTTGGAGCTGAGGTCGGCGCCGGATTCCTTGAGGCGGAGGATCTCGGCGATGATCTGGTCATCGTCCCAAGAGCGGTAACGGTAGATTTCTTCCGGAGCCAGTCCGGCGGCGGTAAGGGCTTCTTTCCAGGAGCCAAAATGGTTCGGGCGGATGGCGGCATACACCATGGGGGCGTATTTGCTCAACATCATGGAACGGAAAGAGAGGTCGACCCCTTGTTTTTCCAATTCCTGAATGGTGGAGATGATGCGTTCCTTGGACCAGTCGCGATATTTGCGAATGCCGTCATACGAGATTCCTGAGGCTTCGACCG
>DBTH01000080.1:0-216 GCA_002306945.1 Methylacidiphilaceae bacterium UBA1321
CGACCGCATCATGAACCGTTTCGGCGACACGCCGCAAGGCATGGTCGAAAGCGCCATCGAATTCGCCCGCATCGCCCGCAAGTACGATTTCCACAACTTCGTCTTCTCGATGAAGTCGTCCAATCCGAAGGTGATGATCAATGCCTACCGCCTGCTCACTGCCCGCCTCATTTCCGAAGGCGCGGACTGGAACTATCCGCTGCACCTCGGCGTGAC
>DBTH01000080.1:560-1356 GCA_002306945.1 Methylacidiphilaceae bacterium UBA1321
ATCGGCGACACCATCCGCGTTTCGTTGACCGAGGACAGCGTGCACGAAATTCCCGTCGCGCGCGCCCTGGTTGAACTTTCTGAAAAGAACACGAAGAGCGAGAGCACGCCCACTCAGCCCAAGCTCAGTTTCGATCCTTATGCCTTCGCGCGTCGCGATGCGGCTGTCGTCAAGGTGAACGCCGACCAGTCGATTGGCGGCAGCGAAACCACCCGTGTGGCTTCGATGAAAAATGTCTGGCAGGCCCTCGAACCGAAGCGCGAACAGTTGGGCGATCTCTTCCCTGACTTTGACATCGAAAGCGTCAATCTCGTCGAGGTCGATCCCTTTGACAAGCAGGCCATCGAATTCCTCGACAAAGCGGTTGAACCGGTTTTGGTCACCATCAAGGACGGTTGTCCGCTCAACCCGATAGTCGCGTTCCGTTATCTTGCCGCGCAGATTCCGGCCCGGCATCCGATTTTGCTCAAAGACACGTTCAATCCCCCCGCTGTCGGTGAAAAGCCGGACGTTCTCAAGACCTTGCTCAACGCCGCGACCAACATCGGCGCGATGCTCTGCGACGGCATCGGTGACGGCATTCTCGTTCGTGGCGAACCCGGTCCCGGCGCCAGCATCCGGCTGGCCTTTAACATTCTTCAGGCGGCGGGCAACCGCATTTTCAAGACCGACTACGTCGCGTGTCCGTCCTGTGGTCGCACGCTCTTCGATCTGCAATCGACCACCGCCCGCATCCGTGCCGCCACGGCGCACCTCAAGGGCGTCAAGATCGCCGTCATGGGTTGCATCGTCAACG
>DBTH01000080.1:1629-2501 GCA_002306945.1 Methylacidiphilaceae bacterium UBA1321
CCCGGCGAAATGGCCGATGCCGATTTCGGCTATGTCGGCGGCGCTCCCGGCAAGATCAATCTCTACATCGGCAAGACGGCGGTGAAGTTCAATATCCCCACCGACGAAGCAGTTGATCGCCTCGTTGATCTCATCCGCGAAAACGGCAAGTGGGTCGATCCGAAGCCGGTTTCACAGCAAAACGCGAAGGTCTGATTTTTCGCGCGCGGCGACATGATACCTGACGTTCTTCTGGGCTCAGGTTCGGATTTTGATTTGAATGCCGTGCGCCGTCGCGTTGCGGCGTTGGCGCAGGAGGGAATGTACGTCGGCACTTCGTCGTGGAAATACGAGGGCTGGCTCGGACTTCTCTACGACGAACAGTGCTATCTCCATCGCGGCAAGGTCAGCAAGAAACGCTTTCAGGAAAACTGTCTCGCCGAATACGCGCAGACCTTCAAGACCGTCAGTGTCGACGCGGGCTATTACCAGTTCCCCACGGAAGAATCCCTCAAGCGACTGTGCGATCCGGTGCCCGACGACTTTCGTTTCAGCTTCAAGGTGACGGACGAAATCACACTCAAACATTTTCACTCAATTGAGCGTCACGGCAGCCGCGCGGGCCAAGCGAATCCAAACTTCCTCAACACCGATCTCTTTGCCGAAAAATTCCTCGGCCCCTGCTCGGCTTTCAAAGAAAAGATCGGCGTCCTCATGTTCGAATTCTCCACGTTTCAAGCGACCGACTACGCGCGCGGGAGGGAGTTCGTCGATGATCTCGACCGGTTTCTGGAACGATTGCCGAACGACTGGCAGTTTGGTGTCGAAGTGCGCAACGAGAGTTTTCTGCGACCGGAATATTTCCAATGCCTGCGCCGCCACGGCGTCGCCCA
>DBTH01000080.1:2745-3747 GCA_002306945.1 Methylacidiphilaceae bacterium UBA1321
GCCTGCGCCGCCACGGCGTCGCCCACATTTACAATAGCTGGAACCGGATGCCTCCGGTCGAAGATCAAATGAAACTTTCCGGGAGCGAAACAACCGATTTTGTCGCGGCGCGTTTTCTGCTCAAGCCGGGCCGCAGTTATTCCGAGGCGGTGAAGCTGTTCTCACCCTACCGCGAGACGAAAGAGCCGAATCTCGCCGCGCGCAAAACCATCCGCGAACTTCTCAAAAAGAAGAAGCGCCGCAACTCGTTTGTCTTTGTGAACAATCGCCTCGAAGGCAACGCGCTCAAGACGATCCAGGCGGCAACATGAACCAACTGGATACGCTGGCTGCCGCTTATGCAGAAGAAGGCGATTTCCAAAACGCGGTGAAGTGGGAAAATAAAGTTCTTGAATCTCTCAATCTAGCGCCAGAAGATATCGCTATAGTCAGGCAGCGTCTGGCGCTTTATCAAGCCACCAGTCTTACCATCGCAAAGGAATCGCCACTTCCCCAAGTAATCAATGAAAACATCACTACTCCGCAACGTATTTCTGGCGGCTCTCATCGGCACCGCAATCTGTTTTCCTTCGTCTGTTTTCGGTGAGGATTCGGATAAGTTGAAGAAAGCTCTCGATCTGGTTCATCAGGTTGAGAACCCGACGGGCAATCCTCTGAGTGAGGCTCAACGAATCGATTTGCTGACGCAGGCCCTCACGCTGGCCAAGGAGGCTCCCAATCATCGACTGAAGGGGCACCGGGTACAGGCTATTCAGAACATTAAAGCCGCTCTTGCCGCCATTCAGGGAGGTGATGCGGATCACAAAGCCATCGATTATATTCATGCAGCCGATACAGAGCTGACCGCAGCGGTGGCCATATCAAGCAATTCCAAGATTTCGTCGAGTGACGTAGCCGATCAGTTGCGTTCACCAAACAGGCAGTCAACAAGCGATGCCAATGCAGCCTTGCCTGCAGGAGTCACAACAGAAATGGAACAAGCGTTTCTTGGGAAATTTAAGG
>DBTH01000080.1:4012-4896 GCA_002306945.1 Methylacidiphilaceae bacterium UBA1321
CGCTTTAGAAGAGAAAACTCCTGACGCCTACTTTTCACTGATTGCCAACGATCCCAATATAGATCCTAAGACAATGGAAGAAATAAAGGGCTGGGAGGTATTTGGTGCCGCATTGGCTGCTTCAAATCCAAACCGGACTTACGCTTTTGTCCCGGTCACTCCAGGGCAGCAGAGCCAGCCAACCGAATTCAGCGGTAAAATGTATGATGCTTATCTGCCGGCTGTGGTGGCCTTGAAGATCACATTTGCAATACCGGACCATCCGGCTCCAAAAGACCTTGCCGTCAAGGAAACAACCATACCGTTGGGCATTAAAAATAATCAGCTCATGATGATCGGAGTCAAAGAAATTATTGGAGCCGTCCCTCCGCCGTTCGATAAGTCGAAAAATTTTGGGATCAAACCGAATAAACGCAAAATCGATTCGGATGAGGAATTTGATAACGCCGATAATTTTGTGTCCTTGGGCGAATTTCTTTCCGGATTGAAACAGCCGAGCGTGAAGGTCATTGCTTCCGGGGAATCTGAACTTGTTTACTGGGCCGTTTGCCGAGTACCGCCAAATCTATGTATCTATGCCGAAGGTTCTCACCGAGGTAAGGGAGGTTATTCGTCCAGGGCACAGATTACAGATTCCAGCAAGGGAGTGCTAAAAGCTGATACTACTTTCGTTCGGTTATTGGACCCTGGCATTAACGGTACTGTTTTCACAGTCCCCAATGATTATTCGGGGCCGCTGTCGCTGGAAGTTCAATATTGGGACGACTCAGGAAAGAAAACCTCGTCGGTTTCGCAAACGATCACCTGGAGTAAATAAAAAGAGGGCAGGACTCTCTATCGTCATGCCCTCTTTCAGAGTGTTTTAAATAAAACTGTAGCCATTT
>DBTH01000059.1 GCA_002306945.1 Methylacidiphilaceae bacterium UBA1321
GTACCCGCAAGGGCCCGCGCAAGACAGTCGGCGTCCAACGCAATAAGGACGCGAAGGCCGGCAAAGTCTAATTGAACCCACTAACCGAATAATTTTTTATGGCAGACGAGAAACCCGCAGCCAAACCCGCGAAAGCGCCCAAGGCTGAAAAGCCCAAGACAGAGAAAGTCACAGCAGCCGCTCCCGCTAAAACCGCAGGAGCCCCCGCCGCTGAAGTCAAACCGGCCGACGCGCTTCCCTCCAACTTGTCCCTCGACCCCAACGACATCGAAAAACCCAAGATCGTCAAGGCCAAGGGCAGCAAAAACATCACCATCGGCATCGCCAACATCCTGGCCACCTTCAATAACACCCTGGTCAGCATCACCGACCTCAACGGAAACGTGATCGGCTGGTCGAGCGCCGGCAAATGCGGATTCCGCGGTTCGAAGAAATCGACCGCCTACGTCGCCCAGGTCGTCGCCCAGGATGCCTCCCGTCAGGCCATGGGTCACGGACTCAAAGAAGTCTCCGTCAAGGTCAAAGGACCCGGCACAGGCCGTGAATCCGCGATCCGCGCCCTCCAGGCCATCGGCCTGGAAGTGACCTCGATCACCGACGTCACTCCTGTTCCTCACAACGGTTGCCGCCCGCGCAAACAACGCCGCGTGTAATCCCATTCAAACTTAAATTCCCGACACTATGGCACGTTATACTGGTCCCCGCACAAAGAAGAGCCGCCGCTACGGCGTTCCGCTTTTTGGCCCATCCAAGGCACTTGAACGCAAGAACTATCCTCCGGGAGTTCATGGCGACAAAGGCCGCCGCAAGCAATCCGACTACGCTATCGCCCTCGGCGAAAAGCAGAAGCTGCGCCTCATGTACGGCCTGCTCGAAAAGCAGTTCCGCCGCTACTTTGAAATCGCCCTCCGCGGACGCGGCATCACCGGTGAAAAGCTCCTCCAGGCGCTCGAAACCCGTCTCGATAACGTCGTCTTCCGCCTCGGCTTTGCCAATTCCCGCCGCGGTGCCCGCCAGATGACTGGCCACGGTCACATCCGCGTCAATGGCCGCAAGGTCACGATCCCCAGCTACAGCGTCAAGATCGGCGACATCGTCACCGTTCGCGACAACGCCAAGGCCCGCGCCCTGGCCACCAAGGGACTCGAAGCCACCCAGATTTCCCCCGTGCCGGACTGGCTTACGCTCGACAAGGAAGCCTTCAAAGGTGAAGTCAAGCGCATCCCCACCCGCGACGAAATCGCGCCTATCGTCAACGAGCAGCTCATCGTTGAATTGTACTCTCGCTAATACCTAGCGAGAGCAGAGCCGCAACGGGCTTGCCGCATCCGCCGCTTTTCATCCCAACGGAGAAAAGCGGCGTTGCAATCAGGATTTAAAAACAGTCGGTGGAAAATGGTGCCACCCACCGGCTGAAAACAAGAAGGCACTAAAAAAAGATCGTAGGTCCAGTACGGCTAGGCTGGTCGTTCTGGGTAACCCGATCGAAGGAGAAATAAATGCCAATTCGTTTAGGTCGTTTCGAAATGCCGAATCGTCTGCAAAAAGACGAAGCGAGCGCCACCCCCACTTACGCAAAGTTCGTGGCGGAACCGTTTGAAGCCGGTTACGGTCACACCGTCGGCAACTCACTGCGCCGCGTACTGCTTTCCTCACTGGAAGGCGCCGCCATCACCACCGTCAAGATCGAGGGCGCGCAACATGAATTCTGCACCCTGCCGGGCGTCGTCGAAGACGTCACCGACATCGTGCTCAACCTCAAGAAGATCCTTTTCAAGCTTCCCAACCGCGAACCCCGCACGCTTTTCCTCAGCGCCAATAAAGACGGCGCCGTCACCGCGGGCGACATCAAGCTCGACACCGGTGTGGAAGTCCTCAACCCCGACCAGCTCATCTGCACTCTCGACAAGAAGCAGCGCCTCGAAGCCGAATTCCAGGTTCGCATTGGCCGCGGCTACTGCAGCGCCGAGCACAACAAGGGCGCGGAACAATCCATCGGCGTCATCCCGATCGACTCCCTGTTCTCCCCGGTTCGCAAGGTCAAGTACGCGGTGGAAAATACCCGCGTCGGCCAGCGCACCGACTACGACAAACTGGTTCTTGAAGTCTGGACCGATGGCCGCCTCACACCCGATGAAGCCCTCCTTCAATCCTCTGCGATCCTCCGCCACCACCTCGACATCTTTGTCAATTTCGACAAGGAACCGGTGGAATTCGAGGAAGCCGCCCCGGCCGTCAGCCAGGAGAACACCAAGCTCAAGAAGCTTTTGAACATGAGCGTCAACGAAATCGAGCTGTCGGTCCGCGCGGCCAACTGCTTGAACAACGCCAACATCACCACGGTGGGTCAACTCGCCATGAAGACGGAAGCGGAAATGCTCAAGTACCGCAACTTCGGCAAGAAGTCGCTCAACGAAATCAAGGACAAGCTGCAACAACTCGGCCTGTCCCTCGGTATGAAATTCGACACCAACCTGCTCGACATTCCCGCCGAAGTAAAACCGGAATAAATTCTGTATGCGTCACCTCGTCAAAATTCGCAAACTCAGCCGCACGACCAAGCATCGCGAGTCGCTGTTGGCCAACCTCGTCGTCAGCCTTATCAAGCACAACCGCATCAAGACCTCCCTGGCCAAGGCCAAGGCCGTCCGCCCGCTGGCTGAAAAAGTGGTCACTCTCGGCAAGAAGGGCACGCTCCATGACCGCCGTCTGGCCATCGCCAAGATCGGCGATGTCAAGGCCGTCAGCAAGCTCTTCAAGGACATCGCTCCGAAGTTCGCCGACCGCAAGGGCGGTTACACCCGCATCATCAAGATCGGGCCCCGCACCAGCGACGCCACCTTCGAAGCTTATATCGAATGGACCGACATCGTCGTCGATGCGCCCGTTGTAAAGCCCGCCAAGGATGAGGCCAAGAAGGAAGCGGCTCCCGCTGCTGCCCCGGCTGACACTAAGACGGATAAGTAGGAGTGCTTGGGGGCGTTGCCCCCACACCCCCACCAAAGGAAATGATTTCCTTTGGATACCTCAATAAAAAAGAAAAGAGCGTTTGCCATTAAGGCAAACGCTCTTTTCTTTTTTACGGGGTTCCAAGGGTATCATACCCTTGGCTGGAGGTTTGGAGGACAGCGTCCTCCAAGCGCTCCTACTTTTCCGAGTGGTGGAGTTCCTCTTTGCGGGGGAAGAGTTCGCGGAGGATTTTCTGGAGTTGAGCGGCGACCTGCGTGCACTTTTCGCTGGCGGTCTGGATGTTTTGCGAGAAGCGCTTGCCCTTGCTGTCTTCGGGAAATTCGTTGTTGATGAGGAAGGAGTAGCCCATCAACGGGGTGAGATGATTGTTGAGGTCGTGGAGCAGGTGACGGACTTGCTGGCCGGTGGGGGAATCGGGTTCGCCCATGACGAGGTAGCTAGTGGCCAGTTTCCAGTCGGTCGGTGTGGTGACTTTGAAGTTGATGCCGGGGTAGTGAACGATCTGGACGGGCTTGCTGAAGAGTTCGACAGCGGCGGTGTCGTCGGTGACTTCCTTGCCGAGTGAGGCGACGTGGTTGTAGGCATCGCGGAGGAGGTTTTTCTCGAAGATTTGCGGAGTTTGAACCGACCAGACGATGTTGCGGTCGAGTGTTTTTTCGACTTTGTTTTCCGCGGTGACCTGTTTGAGAGTATCGCTGCTGGGGTTGCCGCAGACGGCGGCACCGTTGGCTTTGGCGGCTTCGTAGACGAGGGAGACGAGGGTCTCGGTGACGAAGGGACGGGCGGCGTCATGGATCATGACGTAGTTGGACTTGGGTGAGACGACGGCGAGGCCGTTGCGGACGGAATCCTGGCGGAGTTCGCCGCCGTGGGTGAGATGGATTTTTCCATGGTCAATCGGCTCGGGGAGGATTTCGCGCACGCTTTCTTCCGTGTCGGGGCGGATGACGAGGATGACCTCTTTGACTTGCGGGACGGAGAGAAGCCGTTGAAGGGTGTGGACGAGGAGGGGTTTACCGGCCAGGGGGGTGAGGAGCTTGTCGAAGCCCATACGGCGGCTGCGTCCAGCGGCAACAACGACGGCGCTAAGTTGGTCGCTCATTTGCGTTTATCCCGAGTGCTTTTGTTTTGAGCGTCTTTGTCTTCAACATCTTTGTTGTAGGTGTCGGAGTAGAAGAGGACGCCGTTTTTGCGGATGTTGTAGAGGAAGGCGGCGACGTTATCGGCGACCTGTTTGTTGTTGAGGAGCAGGCCGATGGTGCCCTGGCCTTTCTGGGCCTGGGCCATGAGGTCGTCGAGGCGGATGATGAGGGATTTGGCGCGGACGATGGATTCCTTGACGTCGATGCGGGTGTCTTCGGTCATGACGTCGGTGTTGAAGGCGGAGAGAGCTTTTTTGAGTTCGCGCACGGCGTCCTTGGCGTCGACGATGAGGGGCTCGACGTTTTCGGTGATGTCGTTGATGCCGGGGTTGCGGCCACCGCGGACCGATTCGGAGCCGTCGTAGTAGGGCGGGTTGTTGCCGCTCTGGAGCTGGACGTCGATGAAGCGGTCGCCGAGGAGTCCGGCGGAGCCGATGACCCAACGGGATTTTTTGCTGATCTTGAGGTCGTCGAAGATTTTGACGGTGACCTGGACGGAGTTGCCGTTGTCGACGACTTTGGGTGGTGTGGTGACGCGGCCGATGGGGGCGCCGGAGAGGTAGACGTAGGAGCCGTTGAGGAGTCCGCTGGCGTTGGGGAAGGTGATGTCGAGGGTGTAGGAGGATCGGAATTGTTCGCCGACGCGGCCGAAGATGATGACGAGGGTGCAGATGATGACGAGGCCGACGACGACGAATAGTCCCACTTTGAGTTCGAGATTGTTTTTTTGCATGCGTTTTCCTTTTTCGCGAGATGAGAGGATGAAAGGGTTAGAAGATGGCGTCGGTTTCGGCGGAGATGCCCCGGACGAAGCGTTTGATGATGGGGTCTTCGGAGTTCTGGATGGTTTGGGGGGTGTCGACGCAGTAAATTTTGCCTTCGTGGAGCATGGCGATGCGGTCGGCGATTTCGTAGGCACTGACCATGTCGTGGGTGACGATGATGGCGGTCATGTTGAGATCTTCGCCGAGTCGGAGGATGAGCTTGTTGATGCTGTCGGAGACGATGGGGTCGAGGCCGGCGGTGGGCTCGTCGTAGAGCATGAGTTTGGGCCGGCTGATGGCGGCGCGGGCGAGGGCGACGCGTTTTCTCATGCCGCCGCTGAGTTCGGAGGGCATTTTGTTTTCCTGACCGGGGAGGTCGACGATTTTGAGGGCGCGCTGGACTTCCTTCTGGATGTCGGCTTCGGCGAGTTTACCTTCTTCGCGCAGGGAGAAGGCGACGTTTTCGCCGACGTTGAGTGAGTCGAAGAGGGCGCCGTTTTGGAAGAGCATGCCCATTTCGCGGCGTACGAAGGTGAGGTTTTCCTCGGAGATGGTGGCGAGGTCGTGGCCGCGGTACCAGACTTGTCCCTTGTCGGGCCGGACCAGGCCCATGATGTGGCGCAGGAGGACGCTTTTGCCGCCACCGCTTCGGCCGATGATGACCATGTTTTCACCTTCGGCGATCTGGAGGTTGACGCCGCGCAGGACTTTCTGGGCCCCGAGGGTCTTGTGGACGTCGATGAGATCAAGCAGGTGCGCACTCATGCGGGGAAGATGATGTTGAAGAGGAAGGTGAAGAAGAAGTTGGCGATGAGGACGGCGAGGGAGGATTCGACGACGGCGTCGGTGGTGGCGCGGCCAACGCCTTCGGCACCGTGACCGCTGTTGAGTCCTTTGTGACAGCAGATGAGGGTGATGAGCATGCCGAAGAAGAAGCCCTTGAGGGTGCCCATCCAGATGTCCTTGGCCATGGTGTATTTGAGGGTGTTGTCCCAGTAGTAGACGCCATCGACGTTGAGCATGTCGACGGCTACGTAGTAACCGGCCGCGATGCCGCAGGTGACGGTGACGACGGTCAGGATCGGCATGGCTATGGCCATGCCGAGGAAGCGGGGAACCAGGAGGTATTCGGTGGGGTAGACGGCCAACGAGCGGAGGGCGTCGATCTGCTCGGTGATTTTCATGGTGGCCAATTCGGCGGCGAGGGAGGAGCCGACGCGTCCGGCGATCATGAGGGCGCAGAGGACGGGGCCAAGTTCGCGACACATGGCGAGGGCATTGACCGGGCCGCCTGCCGAGGCCATGCCGAGGGGGCCGAACTGGAATTGGATCTGGGCGGCGAATACCGCTCCAGTGAAGGCGCCGGTGGTGATGACGACGGGAAGGGATTTCATCCCGATGGAATAGATTTGCTGAAGGAGGAGCGGCCAGCGCAGGCGGTAGCGGAACATCGACCGGGTGATGTCGACAAACATTAACACCAATTCACCGCTGGAGCGGAGGAGACTCAGTGCGGATTGGCCAAAATGCTCAGCGACAGAAGACAGCATAGGAAGGATGCAGGTTAGCGAGTCGAGTCAACGGCGACAAGGAGCAAAAGGTACGGTCTTGAGATTTCATGCCGGATAGGGAGGTGGTAAGATAGAAGAAATCAATTTATTAAAATGTTAAGAAACGATTGCCCGTTAATGGGTATTAAATTCTTGCCTATGAGCTTGCCATTAGCGACTTAGATGGCATGATCGTCTGGCTTCCGCGAGAAGTTGCAATGGTTTCATGGTTACAATTTTCAAGGCGTGCTAATTTAGGCATCGTTGCTGCAATGGCAGTCAGCGTGGGAATGGCGTGCGCGGAAGAGTCCTCTCTACCGCCGCTAAAAGGCAACATCGCGCCAGCCTCTTCTCCGAACGAATTGTTCACGGCGCAGCCCTCCGGTCTGCCTGTCGTGGAGCGGGAAAATGCGGATAAATCCGGCGTGACTTTGGCAGTAAAGGACTCGGCTAAAACCTGGACTTTGCCCGAACTGGTCGATGAGGCGTTGAAGCGCAATCCAGCGACGAGTCAGGCGTGGAAGAGCGCACAATCCTCGGAAGCGGATGTAGCGGTGGCCCGCAGCGCGTATTATCCGACCGTGACGCTTTCGGCTTCGGGTGGGCCGTCGCATAACACGTCGGCGAATTATCCGGGGACTTCGACAACAGATCAATGGAGCGGGGGGCCAGCCCTGTCGGTGCAATACCTGCTTTTGGACTTTGGCGCGCGCAAGGCCAATGTCGAGGCGTCGCGGTTCGCGCTGTTGTCGAAGAACTTTGATTTCAACCAGCAACTCCAGACGGTGGCCCTCAACGTGATGACGAATTATTACAACGTCGATTACACTCGGGCGAGCGTCGACGATGCGGAAGCTTCCCTCGCATTGGCGAAATCGACTCTGGAGTCGACCGATATTCGTTCGAAAGTCGGACTGGCCGCCGTCACCGACGTTTATCAGGCCCGGCAAAACGTGGCGAAATACCAGTACAATCTGGAGAACGCGAAAGGTTCCTACAGCAAGGCCAAGGTGCAATTGCTCACCAGCGTGGGCATGGCGGGAAATTCCAAACTGGAAGTGGCCCCGCCTGCGGAATTGCCTTCGACAAAGGTTCTCCAAGAGGAAGAGGACAAACTCATCGACCGTGCTTTGCGGCAACGGCCCGATCTGGCCTCGAAGTACGCGGCCTGGCGGCAACAACTGGCCCTCTCCAACAAGGCCGAGGCCGACCGTTGGCCGACCCTGACCAGCGGCGTGAGTCTGGAACGCGATTTCTACAGCGCGCATATGAATCCGGGCGAAGGGCAGAAGTCCTACAACGGCGACGGCCATACCGATTCGGCGGCGGCGTTGCTGACATTCAGTTGGAACGTTTTTGACGGTGGCAACAAGAGTAACGCGGCCAAGAGCGCGAAGTTGCAGGCCGAGGCGTACAAGGCGGCGCTGGCACAGGCGGAGTTGAGTGCGATCTCCGACGTGGTGGTCAATTTCATCGCGTTCAAGACGGCGGTGAAGGCTGTCGATGCGGCGCAGGCGCTGGTCGATTCGGCGCAGCAGAGTTACGACTCGGTCAATATCAGCTACAAGAGCGGCTTGAAAAACATCACCGACCTGCTGACCGTGCAGAGCGACCTGGCCTCGGCCAAGACTTCGCTCTCCGAATCGCGTTCGGCCCTTTACACGGCGGCGGCTTCTCTCGCCAACGCCACGGGTGACATCATTCCGCGTCCGTCGGTTTCGACGAATAACACGTCCAGGAACACTCCATCGGATAATTCGACAGACACCTATTTGCCGTTGCCTGCTCAAAACCGGTAAGCTTATGAACAGTAAAATATTTTATCTCATCCTGCCCGCGCTCGCCCTCTTCCTGCTGTCCAGCGAAGGCTGCGCGAAAAAGAAAGAGGCGTCCCGTGAAATGCCGCCGCGCCCGGTCACTTCGGCGAAGGTGGAGAAAAAGAGCGTGCCTTTCTATCTTGAAGAAATCGGTAACTGTATCGCCGTCGAATCGGTGACGATCTCGGCCCAGGTCTCGGGCAAGATCACTGATATTCACTTCATGGACGGCGCGGATTTGAAGAAGGACGACAAGCTTTTCACTATCGACCCGCGTCCCTACCAGGCCGAACTCGATTCGGCGGAAGCGGCCCTGAAGAAGGACAAAGCCACGTTCGAATACAACAAGTCCAAGCTCGACCGCTCCAAGGATCTCGTTCCCGGCAACTACATTTCCCCCGACGATTTTGACACGCTCAAGACCAGCGTCGCAACGGCCGAGGCCCAGGTGAAGGCCGACGAAGCGGCAATTGCGACCGCCAAAATCAATCTGGAATATTGCTACATCAACTCGCCCATCGAAGGTCGCGCCAGCGTGCGTCTGGTCGATGCGGGCAACGTGGTGTCCGGTTCGGGCACGGGCACCGCGCTCCTGTCGATTCAGCGGATGGATCCGATGTATGTGGACTTTATCGTTGCGGAAAACGATTTGCCGAAGGTGCGATCCTTCCTCGGCTCGGGCAAGTTGAACGCGCAGGTCTACTTTGCCGACGACGAGAAAAAGGCCCGCACGGCGGAACTCTTCTTTGTCGATAACACGGTTCAGGCGGCCACCGGCACCGTCAAGTTGCGCGCCATTCTGCCCAACAAGGATCGGATGTTCTGGCCCGGCCAATTCGTCCGCGTGCGGATCATTTTGCAGGAATTGTCCGGCGCTCTCGTCGTTCCCTACAGCGCGGTGCAGATCAGCCAGAAAGGTCCCTATCTCTTCGTAATCAAAGCCGATAAGACGGCCGAAATGCGTCCTGTCCTGCCCGGTCAACGGCAGGGCGAGGACGTGGTCATTACGCGTGGCGTCAGTGAAGGCGAGGAAGTGGTGGCCACCGGACAACTCGGCATCGGACCCGGCTCCAAGGTCGCCGTCGTTCCCGCCGGAGCCGAAGCCCAGGCAAATCCCGCCGCCGCGGCGTCGAAGCCGGACGAAAAGAAGGAAGAGTCCAAGTAACGTTTCCAACGCCGCCTTCCAATGAGTATTTCCCAGACATGCATCGAGCGCCCGGTCATGACGATGATGATCGTTGCGTCGATTATTGTATTCGGCGTCATTTCCTATATATCACTGCCGGTTAATGACCTTCCCGCGACCGATTACCCGGTCATCAGCGTCACGGTCGGTTACCCCGGAGCGAGCCCGGAAACGATGGCCTCCAACGTCGCCACACCGCTCGAACGCCAGTTCATGCAGATTTCCGGGCTGGAGTTGATTACGTCCCGCAGTTCGCAGGGCAACACGCAGTTCACCCTCCAGTTCAATCTCAACAAGAGCATCGACGCGGCAGCCACCGACGTGCAGGCGGCCATCACGCGCGCCTCGGGCCAGTTGCCCGCGGATTTGCCGTCACAGCCGACCTACACCAAGACCAATCCCAACGACCAGCCCATCGTCTATCTCGCGCTGGTCAGTAACACGCAGACGACCGGCCAGCTTTACGACTACGCCAATACCCAGATCGGCCAGCGTATCAGCATCATGGACGGTGTTTCCCAGGTGCAGGTATACGGCCAGAAATCGGCCACCCGCATCAAGGTCGATCCCTCCAAACTGGCCATTCACGGGCTGACCTTCGACGACTTTGTCACCGCCGTGCAGTCCGGGACGGTCAATCAGGGCGCGGGCCAGTTCGACGACACGACACGTACCTTCCTGCTTGATCCGCAGGGACAGTTGATGGACGCGAGCCAGTACGAGACGCTCATTATCGCACAGAAAAACGGCGGTATCCTGCGTTTGCGCGATGTCGCCACGGCCCATGACAGCTTGCAGGATGAACGCTTTAATTTCTCCATCTGGATGCGCGGAATCAATCCCCCCAGTGCGGGTGTGGTCATTGCGGTATTCAAGGCTGCGGGATCCAATGCCGTCGCGGTCTCCGCTTCGATCAAGGAACTGCTCAAGGAATTGAAGGAAGAGACGCCGCCGTCGATGCAATTGTATCTCCTTTACGACCGATCCAATACGATCATCAGTTCCGTTCACGACGTCGAGGAAACCCTTATCATCGCGTTTGTGCTGGTCGTGATCGTCATCTACGTCTTCCTGGGCCGTCTCACTGATACGATCATCCCGGCGGTGGCGTTACCGCTGTCGCTCTTGCTGACGTTCATTCCGATGTACGCTCTCGGTTACAGTCTCGATAACTTGTCCCTGATGGCGTTGACGCTGTCCATCGGGTTCCTCGTCGATGACGCCATCGTCTTCCTTGAAAATACTGTCCGCCGCATGGAAGGCGGCGAAGACGCCATGACGGCGTCGATCAATGGTGCTCAGGAAATCATGTTCACCATTGTTTCCATGACGCTTTCGCTGGCGGCCGTCTTCATTCCGCTGGTGTTCATGGCCGGGTTGGTGGGGCGAATTTTCCGCGAATTTTCCATCACCATCGTCATATCGATTCTCGCGTCCGGATTTGTCTCGATCACAGTCACGCCGTTGATGTGCTCGCGGATGCTGCACTCCCGCGGCAAGCACGACAAGAAGACCTGGCTGGAAGCCCATTTCAACAACATCATCGGCAAGATCATCAAGAGCTACGGCAATTCGCTCGGTTTCTTCCTGCACCATCGCTGGGTATCGGCGGTAACCTGGACGGTTTGTATGGTCGGAACCTGTTATCTCTACACGCTGGTTCCCAAGACATTTCTGCCGACGGGTGACAGTGGATTCATTCACGGTGTGTTTATAGCCCCGGACGGAAGCTCCCCCGACCAGATGAAGGCCTATCAGCAACAGGTCGACGCGGTCATCCAGCAGAATCCCAACGTGCAGCAAACCATCACCCTGACTAATCTTTCCGGCATGTTGCCGTCGTCATTCGGTATGGCGATGGCGTTTTTGAATGATTCCAGCGCAAAACCCAAACGGCCTTCGATTGCAGAGGTGACGCAGCAACTCAACGGAGCATTGTTCAGTGTTCCGGGTATTTTCCCGGCCATGCGACCGCAACCGACGCTCGACATCAGTACGGGTGCCACGTCGAACAATCAAGGGCAGTACGCCTATACCATTTCCGGAGTCAATCCGGATGAGGTCTACGACATGGCCCAGAAGATGTTGGCCAAGATACGTCCCATGCCGGAAATCTCCTCCGTGTCTTCCGACATGCAGTACGCGCCCAAGCTCAAGATCAACATCCTGCGCGATCAGGCATCACGTTATGGCGTGACGGCCCAGGGCATCGAAGCGGTGTTGCGCAACGCCTGTGCGCAGAATTACGTCTATCTGGTCAAGAAATCGACCGACCAGTACGAGGTCATCGTCGAGGCCGACGATAAATATCGCCGCCGCCCGGACGATCTCGGACTTCTTTACGTGAACTCTACCGCCGGAACGCCCGTGCCGGTTTCCGCCGTGGCGACCTGGAGCGAAACGATGGGGCCGCAGGCGGTCAATCACGTCAATCAGTTCGTCTCGGCGTCAATCTACTTCGACCTCAGTCCCGATGCGGCCATCGGCACAGTCACCGACAAGATTACGAAAATGGGCGAAGAGCTTACGCCTCCGGGTGTGCTGGCCAAATTGCAGGGGCAGGCCGACTTGTTCACGCAGATGGTCGACGGTATGACGTCGATGTTGTTCTTTGCGATCTTCGTGATGTACGTGATTCTCGGCGTGCTCTACGAGAACTACCTGCACCCGGTCACGGTGCTTTCGGCGTTGCCAGTGGCGTCCATCGGTGGCCTGATGACGCTCCTGTTGTTCAATCAGGAACTTTCGCTCTACGGCTTCATCGGCATGTTCATGTTGATGGGTATCGTGAAAAAGAACGGTATCATGATGATCGACTTCGCCCTGCAACGCATGGACGAGGGACTCAAGCGTACTGACGCGGTGAAGGAAGCCTGCGTCGAACGTTTCCGCCCGATCATCATGACTTCCCTTGCCGCCTTGATGGGCGCGGTTCCGCTGGCGATGGGCTGGGGCAACGACGGCTCTTCCCGCCAGCCACTCGGTCTCATCATCGTCGGCGGTCTGATCGTTTCGCAGTTGATTACCTTGTATGTCACCCCGGCGTTGTTCCTCTACATGGAGCAAATCCAGGATGATGTGCTCGATAAGGTTCCGTTCCTGCGTTCGTCCCGCCACCGCAAGCATGCGCCCGCTCCGACCGAACACGACGGCGAGCCGGCGCTTGCCGCAGTATCCGCTACCACCGCTGCTCCTGAAGTGACTCCGTCTCCCGCAGTTCCTCCAGCACCAAAGCCCTTGCCACCACCGCCTCCAGCGTGAGTTTGCGAGGAGAAAGTGATTAGAGGACGCTGTCCTCCAAATCTCCTGCCCAGGGTATGATACCCTGGGAACCCCAATCAGACGAAAGACTCTTTTCCGCAACGGAAAAGAGTCTTTCGTCTGATATGAGGATTCTCAAGGAAATCATTTCCTTGAGCGGGGGTCTGGGGGCAGAAGCCCCCATGTCTACAGATTGAGCGTGGCTTGTTGGGTGGTTTTGGATTTGACCTTGGGCCAGGCGGGATGTTTGGCGATGAGCTGGAGTCCTTTTTTGAGAAGCGTCTTGCCGGGTTCGATCCGGTGCCAGGGCGATGCGCCGGAGGGATGCGGCAGGGGAATGACGTCGAAGGAATGGCCCCAGCGTTCGCAGCGAAAGCTTTTGCCGATGACGGCGTCGAGCTTGGGGATTTCCATGAATTGAAGAATGGCGAGTTTGCCGACGGGGATGACGAGTTCGGGTTTGAGCAAGTCGAACTCGGCGTGCATCCATTCGGCGCAACGGGCGATCTCTTCTTCGTCCGGGACGCGGTCGCCTCCGGTCGGTTTCTTCCCGGGGAAACAACGGCAGACGGCGCCCATGTAGATGACGTGGCGAAAGGTCTCTTCGTCGAGGCCGCATTCCTGCAGGAACCATTTGAACATCGTCTTGCCCGCGGTCCAGGCGAAGGGTTTGCCGAAGAGCGGTTCCTTGTCGCCTGGGGCTTGCCCGACGAGGAAAACCTTGCTGGGAACGGGCAGTCCGCTGACGGCGGGGCGGTGCATGGCGGGACAGCGTTTGCAGGCCAGAAGGGAGGCGACGAGTTGATCCAAATCCTGACGGGAAGAATTCATGGTTGCGTTTTGGTTTCCGGTTGGGCCAGGGCTTCCCTGACCAGGACTAGCTTTTCGCGCAGGGGTTCGAGGGCCGGTTCGAGGTGCCGGATCCGGCCGTAGCGCAGGAAAGCGTAATCACGTGAGAACTTTTTAATCGGTTGTGCTGCATGATCCAATACTTTTGCGGCGCGGGCGGCATATTTGGCGGGGCCCTCCCAATCCTGGCGGACGACTCCGGCTTCTTCGAGGGTGGCGCAGAATTCGTTGTAGATCTGCTGGAGCTGGTCTTCGGGGGTGACTTTCCAGCGCAGTGAGCGGGCGACCATGACGACGGTGGCGATGAAGGCGGTGGCGGTCGAGAGGATGAAGAGTTCCCACGCGAAGGATTGGAGACGAAATTTCTTGAGGAGTTCGGCCTGGAACTCGGGATTGTAGGAGAGAATCCAGTAGTCCCAGATTTCCTCGACGAGCTGCCAGCGGTAACGGCATTCGGTGGACAAGCGTTTGATCCAGTCGGGAGTGAGTTTATTCTCGAAGCGCGAGAGGATGGGCTGCCGGGTCTCGGGCTTGTTGTTCGGGGTGGCGGCATTTGGGCTGGCCGGGCTGGCGTCGGAGGGAGCGGCCATGGTGGTGGGATCGATCCGGGTCCAGCCGACGCCCTTGATGAAGACTTCGGCCCAGGCGTGTGCGTTGAGTTGACGCACGACGATGAAATTGCCGTAGGGGTTGTATTCGCCGCCCTGATAACCGGCCACGAGCCGTGTAGGAACCTTGGCCAGGCGCATCAATACGCCGAAGGCCGAGGCGTAGTGTTCGCAGAAACCGCGCCGTTTGACGAAGAGGAATTCGTAGAGCGGATCGGAGCCGTAGTTTTCCGCCTTCGTGGTGTAGGAGAAATTGTTGGAACGGAAATAAGCCAGAGCGTTGGTGACGGCCTGCATGTCAGTGGCGCCGGGTGGGCGCAGGCTGCGGGCGAGATCCTTGACCTTGCGGTTGATCTGGTCTTCGCCGGTGATGAGCAGCGAGGATTTTTCCATGGCCGGGGATAAGGTGGTGGGATGACTGCCGATGCTCGAATAGACGACGTACTGGATTTTGCGGCGGAGTTCTTCGCTGCGGGAAATCTGGAGGACGTAACCGGAGCGCAATTCGGCCTGTCCGTTCCAGGTGTCGTCGATCGGGTAATCGAGGGCGAAGAGCCAGCGTTTGGCGTGGGGGCGCAGGGTGATGTGTTGTTCGACGACCTGGCCGCCCTGGAGATTCCTGGAGAGGTTTGCCTCCATGAGGTACTGGCTTTCGGTCCACTCGTTGGTGGCGGCGTTGTAATTGCCCAGGACGAAACCGCGCCAGTAGAGGTCGGGCGATTGGGGTGGGGGATTGCCCGCGAAATCGGCGCGGAAGGCCATGGCGTTGTTTTCGGTCAGCGAATCGAACGATCCGGCCCGGATCGAGCGGGGCAGGCCGGTCGATTCACCGCCGAGGTTGAGACCGAGGGTGGCGTCCATTCGCGGGAAGAAGAGGAACAAAATCACGGCCAGCGGCAACGACTGGAGCAGCATGCGCAGGGTGAAGAACGAAGCGCTCTGAGTCGCTTCGGAGGCGGGCAGGTGGAGGCCTACGAGGTTGACCGTCAGGAGTGAGCAGACGATTATCACGTAGACGAAGACCGACATCGATTGTTCGAAAAGCAGGGCGGTCATGCCCATGAAATAGAGCACGAAGGTCAGCACCATGTAATCGCGCCGTCCGCGCAGTTCGAGGAACTTGATGGCGATGAGGCCGACCATTAATGCGGTGCCGGCGTCCTTGCCCGCGAGGGTTTGCTTTTCCACGTAGACGCCGAGGAAGAGGGCGAAGCCGAGCAGCAGCTTGACGATGTTGGAGGGCAGGGGGTGGCCTTGCATCTCGATTTGCACGCGCCAGAGGATGAGCACTCCGGTGGTCACGGCCAGCCAGACGGGGATGTTGGCGAGCTGGGGCAGCACACTGATGACGAAGCAAACCAGCAACCGGTAGACCTGTGCGGGGGTGACCCGGACGATTTGATCCCCGTGTGTGTCGCAAAGCCAGCTCATGGCCATCTCCGGCTATAAGTGGCGAGGGCGGTCAGGCATTTCTGCAAATGGAGCGCACCCGACAGGGGTGGAAATTCCTGGTGCGGCAGACGCAGACCGAACGGCACGCCCATCTGGTCGGCTTGCACGGCCCAGTAGGCCAGTTGGGAGAGTTTCGATTCGCTGTCCATGTCGCCGAGTTGGCGCCAGTCGAACCACAACCGGCCCATGCCGCCGCTGCCGAATTCCTTGACCATCATGGGGCGTCCCCGCGCGACCGCTTTCCAGTCGACGTGGCGCTGGGATTCGCCCTGCTGGTAATTGCGCAGGCCGTAGAAATTTTCACCGCCCCGGAAATGGCCGTCGTCCTGGGTGCGCGGGTCCGGTTCGCTGGAGGGCCATTGGCGCGGGCCTTTGAGTTGGGGGTAGACGACGTATTCCCAGTTCAAGCGCACGTTGTGCACGGAGCGGAACAGGCCGAGGGGGAAGATCGACGCCACCTGCATCTCCCGGATGTGGAAGCGACCGCGGGTGTGGACTTGCTCGATGAATTCGACCGTCTGCGTGCCTTCGGGCGGAACCGATTCGCAGATGACGCGGAAATCCGGCGGTGCGTCGGGGCGGCGGAAGGTGATGCCGTAAACAGGGTAGGCGGCGTGGTTGATGACGACGAGGGTGTAACGCAACGTTCCGCCCGCGTAGACCGGCCACATGTGACCGGGGCGGATTTCAAGCCGCGCGAGATTGCGGTAGGTGTAGACGACCGAAACCACCATCAGGCTGATGAGCAGGAACAGAACGATGTAGACGAGGTTGTTGTCGTAGTTGATCGCCGCCAACAGCATCGCCGCCAGGATGGGAATGAATACCAGCCCGTAGCGGCTCAGATAGAGTTGGGTGCGCATGGTTTTAAAGTCAAAAGTAAAAAGTCAAAACGCAAAGCAGCTCACGTTTCCAGACGCTTTTTTCATGCTCTGTCCCATTGTTCGCATTTCCTTCCGGAAAGAACGCGGTTGCTGTCCTGATTCTGTTCTGTTTGCCTTCGCCGGATTTATCGTGCGGGTACGGACTTGATGAGCCGCTCGGCGATCGTTGCGCCGTCGCTGCTGCCATCGCTGCCGAAACCGCCGAGCCGGTGCGCCATGACGGCGGAGGCGACAGCCTGGACGTCTTCGGGATAGACCATCTGGCGGCCTTCCATCAGGGCCCACGCTTGCGCGCAACGTTGCAACGCCATTCCGGCGCGCGGGGAGAGTCCTCCTCCGGCGGGTTGATTGCGGCGGCTGGCTTCGAGCAGGTCGAGGACGTAATTGATGATCGGCTCGGAGACGTGAATCTCCCGCGCGTGTTGTTGCCAGTGGAGCAGGTGTTCGATTGTCAGGACCGGTTTCAAATCCTTGACCTGATCGTGACGGTCGCCGCCCATCAACATGCCGCGTTCGGCGTCGCGGTCGGGGAAGCCGAGTTCGAGCCGCATGAGGAAGCGGTCGAGTTGCGATTCCGGCAGCGGGTAGGTGCCGACCTGGTTGAGCGGGTTTTGCGTGGCGATGACGAAAAACGGCGCGGGCAGCGGATGGGTGGTGCCGTCGATGGTCACCTGTCGTTCTTCCATCGCTTCGAGCAGGGCGCTCTGGGCTTTGGGTGAGGCGCGGTTGACTTCGTCGGCGAGAACCATTTGCGCGAAGATCGGCCCGGCGTGAAAGACGAATTTCTGTTCGCTGCGGTCGAAGATGGAATTGCCGATGATGTCGGCGGGCAGCAGGTCGCTGGTGAATTGCACGCGTCGCATGGTCAGTCCGAGGCTTTTGGCCAGCGCCTGGGCGAGGGTCGTCTTGCCCACGCCGGGAACGTCCTCAATGAGGAGATGGCCCCGGGCCAGGATACAGCAAAGAGTCAGGCGCACGACTTGCTCTTTGCCCAGGATGACGGAATTAATCTGGGCGAGGGTTTGATCTAGTAAGCTCTTCATGGGTAATTAGGTCGGAAGGAAAGGGATCGAGATGAAAACAATAACATCCCCGTTTTGTTGTATGTGCCGTGATATGCCGTCATGGTGAAACAGCGGATGAACTCAATGGCCTATTGTTAGCGTAGATTAGCTTTTATTCAAGATTTAGACTTTAGACTTGTCAATAGATGAGGATAGACGTTTTACTTAAGGGCGAGCGGTAGGGAGAAATTATGAATTTTCGCGACGTTCCCAATCTTCAAAAGTTCGAGGAGCATGCCCGCGCCCATTCCTCCTGCGAGATCACCATCGATGCCTATCGCCGCGTGCGGGAAATCATCGGCCCGGTCGATGCCCCGGCACATGTTGTCGATTTCAATGACATCGCCCCGCTCAACAATCTCAAGGCCAGTTGCGCCGCCATCGAAAAGGCCACTCGCGTCCTTTGGGCTTGTGCCGCCGCGACCAATCACGTCCTGCCGCCCTTGTGGAATTATCTGCCCGACTACGAATCGGCGCTCCAATACTTCACCACGTTAAGCGACATCGAATTGATGGCCGTCACAAAGGAACATCACCTCGACTGGAATCAAACAGGGGCCGTGCCTTCAGAGTAAAAGTCGGAGTTCGCCGCCGCTCTCTCTTTTCAGGTGCTTTTCGTAAATAAAGTGCGCACGCAGCACACCGAGCGCACGCAAGGCTCACTCCATTCCGCGTTGATCGCCTAACCTCGTGTTGTGAAATGGAGAGATCTCTTATCATCCGCCAACCCGGAAAATCGAGCGGCGCTGGAGGCTTTTTCTTCCGGATGTTACCGGCGCAAAGCCGCCAAAAGACAGCCACAGAAAAGAGCTTTGTCGCCCCTTGTTGCGGATCGTCGCGGGGGTCTCAGTTTTCTGGGAGGGGGGCAAATTGGGAAAAAATGGCTTTTATCAACGAGTTATGAAAAAAAGAAGAAAATCGAAGCTGCAACTTGCATCTTTCCATATTGCGCTATTGTAAAGGAAATGGAATACAGTTGTATAAAAGTCCGCGGTGCGCGGCAGCATAATCTCAAGAATCTCTCTCTCGATATTCCGCACCATCAACTCACCGTTATCACCGGTTTGAGCGGTTCCGGCAAGTCGTCCCTCGCTTTTGACACTCTTTACGCCGAAGGCCAGCGCCGTTACGTGGAAACCTTCTCGCCCTACACGCGCCAGTTCCTCGAACGCATGGACAAACCCGAAGTCGATTCGATTGAGGGCATTCCTCCGGCCATTGCCATCGAACAGGCCAACCCGGTCAAGACCTCCCGCAGCACGGTCGGCACGATGACCGAAATCGCCGACTATCTGAAACTCCTTTTCGCCCGCCGCGCGTCGCTCGAATGCCCGCATTGCCACCGCCCGGTCAAGCCGTACACCGCGCAGGAAATCGCCGGCGAAGTGCTCGCCCAATGGGCGGGGCGCGAACTGCTCGTGACGTTCCGCGTCGGATTCGAGAAGAAGCCCACGCTGGCCTCCGCCCTCGCCACGTTGCAGCAGCAGGGTTATCTGCGTGTCTGGAGTGCGGGCCAAATTCAGCGCACCGACGACACAGTCGATCCGAAGACGTCCGCGCCCGCCGAACTTTTCGTCATTCAGGATCGCCTTTCCGCCGACGAGTCCAACCGCACCCGCCTGACCGAAGCGATTGAGAATGCGTTGCGCCAGGGCAAGGGAGTGGTTCATTTCCTCGACGCGCGCATCGGGGAAGGCGGCAAAAAACAGCCCGCCGAACTCCGCTTTGCGAGCGGTTGGATCTGCCCCTACGACGGCACGGAATTTCCCGAGCCGAGTCCGGCGCTGTTCTCGTTCAATAATCCCATCGGCGCATGCCCGGTCTGCCGTGGGTTCGGACGCACGATTGAGATCGACTACGAACGCGCCTTGCCCGACCGCAAGCTTTCCATCGCAGAGGGTGTGGTCAAGCCGTGGCAGAGCGGGTTCTCGCAGGAATGCCAGCGCGATCTCTTGCGCCATTGCCGCCAGAACGATGTCCCCACCGGCGTTCCGTTCCGCGACTTGTCGAAGGCGCATCAGAAATTCGTCCTCGAAGGGGAATTGGCCAAGGGGCGCTCGCTTCAGGATATTTGGGAAAACGGCGGCTGGTACGGCGTGAAGGGTTATTTCGACTGGCTCGAAACGAAGACCTACAAGATGCACGTGCGCGTGTTTCTTTCGCGTTATCGCGCCTATCGCACCTGCCCGGTCTGCAAGGGACAACGGCTCAAGCCCGAGGCGTTGAATTTCCGCATCGGCACACCGGAACGGCTCTTGGGCATTCCTCAAATCAATACGCTTTCCTTGCGCGAGGCGCGGGAGTTTTTCGACGCGTTGCCGCTGCCGAAAGCCGATGAAGCCTCCGCCATGCTCAAGCGCGAGATTCTCCAGCGGTTGGCCTATCTGATCGATGTCGGTCTCGGCTACCTTACGCTCGACCGTCCGACACGGACGCTTTCCGGCGGTGAAATCCAGCGCGTGAATCTGACTTCCTGCCTGGGCAACGCGTTGGTCAATACGCTCTTTGTCCTCGACGAACCGAGTATTGGGCTGCATCCGCGCGACACGCAACAACTGGTCAATGTCATTCATCAACTCCGTGATCGCGGCAACACCCTGGTCGTTGTCGAGCACGAGGAAAGTCTCATGCGCAACGCCGATCACATCGTCGACCTCGGCCCAGGTCGTGGCGAGCAGGGCGGCGGGAAGGTTTTCGAGGGCACGTATGCGGAACTGTTGCGCGACAAGAAATCGCTTACGGGAAAATATCTGCGCAATGAGCTGGCTGTTCCGGTCACGCCACGGCGCAAGTTGCGGCCCGGGTTTCAACTCGGTCTGCGCGGTGCGCACGCGAACAATCTCAAGCACATCGATCTCGATATTCCACTCGGGCTTTTCGTCGGCGTCAGCGGTGTGAGCGGTTCCGGCAAGAGCACGCTCGTGCACGATGTCGTCTATCGCGCATTGGTCTCTCATTTGAATGGGACGAGTTCCGATGAGGAAGGTTCCTCCGAGCCGCCGAAGCTCGACGAACTGGTTCACGCCGGTCTTGTTTCCGAAGTTGTCCGCGTCGATCAATCGCCGCTGTCGAAGACACCGCGTTCCAATCCCGCTCTCTATCTCGGCATTTTCGACCGAATCCGCAAGCTGTTCGCCGAAACCGAGGAGGCCCAGGCGCAGGGACTCACGCCGGGCGATTTCTCGTTCAACGGCGGCATGGGCCGCTGCCCGCGTTGCTCCGGCATGGGCTACGAGCGGATCGAGATGCAGTTTCTCGCCGACGTGTTTGTCACCTGCCCCGTTTGCGAGGGGAAACGTTTCCAGCCGCACGTGCTCAAGATTCATTTTCAGGGACGCTCGATCAACGATGTGCTCCACATGACCGTGCGTGAGGCGCGCGAGTTTTTCGCTCCGGTCGATCCGTCGATTTCAAACGCGCTTGAGCTTTTGACCGAGGTTGGACTCGATTATCTCCGGCTCGGTCAACCGCTGAACCAACTTTCCGGCGGCGAGGCGCAGCGCATCAAGCTCCTGAGTTATCTTTCCGAATCGGCCAGGCCGAACGACGGGAAAAAAGCGAACACCACCCGGCTTTTCATTCTCGATGAACCGACAACGGGCCTCCATTTCGAGGACATTCGGTTGCTGGTCGGCGTCCTGCAACGGCTCGTCGACCGGGGGGATTCGCTCATCGTCATCGAGCACAATCTCGACGTTCTCAAATGCGCCGACTGGATCATCGATCTCGGTCCCGAAGCGGGAGATGGCGGCGGCGAAGTCATTGCATCGGGAACTCCCGAACAACTCACTCAGGTCAAGGGCAGTTACACCGGGCTTTATCTGCGCGAAAAACTGGGTAAGTCCGTTCCGGCGTCGCTCGCCAAGCCCGCGCTCAAGGCGCTGGCCGCGCGCAACGGAGCGGGTCGTCTGCCCGAATGCATCCAGATTCGCGGGGCGACTCATCACAATCTCAAGAACGTTTCGCTCGACATCGATTTGAACAAGATGACGGTTATCACCGGCTTGAGCGGTTCGGGCAAATCGACTCTCGCATTCGATCTCCTTTTTGCCGAAGGCCAGCGCCGGTATCTCGACAGTCTCAACGCCTACGCGCGGCAGTTTGTCGAGCAGATGGAAAAACCGTCGGTCGATTCGATTGCCGGCATTCCGCCCGCCGTCGCCATCGAGCAACGGCTTACCCAGGGCGGCCGCAAGAGCACGATTGCGACGGTGACGGAAATTCACCAGTTCCTTCGCCTGCTTTACGCGAAGCTCGGACTGGCGCACGATCCGGATACCGGCGAAGCAGCCATTCGTCAGACGCCGGAGGAAATCGTCCGCCGCATTCACACCGTTCGCAACGGCGAGTTGACGCTGCTGGCTCCGCTCATTCGCGCGCGCAAAGGCTTTCACACGGAGATTGCCAAGTGGGCCGACAAGAAAGGCTACACGCTCCTGCGCGTCGACGGAAAATGGATTGAGCCGAAGAATTTCAAGGCGCTCAACCGTTATTCCGAACACACCATCGAACTCGTCGTCGGCACGCTCACGTCGAAACAAAAGGAGAGCGAACGCCGTCGCCTGATCGAGACTGCACTCGAAATCGGACGCGGCACGCTCTTTGCCATCGATTCCAGGAAGAAGGAAATAATCTATAGCACGGCGTTGTTCTGCCCGGGATCGGGTCGCAGTTTCGACGAACTCGATCCGCGCCTGTTCTCATTCAATTCGCCGCACGGCTGGTGCCCGAATTGCGAAGGGTACGGCACGATTCTCAACATCCGCGTCGATGCGGAGACCGAAGCCGAGCGCCAGGCCGCTATCGAACTCGCCCGCGAACAGCACGAGGAGGCGCTTGAGATTTGCCCGGTTTGCAAAGGCGAACGTCTGAACGATGCGGCCCGAGCGGTCACGCTTCCGCTTCCCGGCAAGAGCGGACGGAAGAGTGGAAAGAATGGCCAGTTGACGGAGCCGACATTGCCGGAGATTAGCGCGTTGACGATTCACAACGCGGCGGAATTATTCCGCGGCGTGCATTTCACCGGACGCGAAGGCACCATCTCGCGCGACATTTTGCCCGAGATTCAGCAGAGGCTCGCTTTTCTTGAAAAAGTCGGGCTCGGTTATCTCACGCTCAATCGTCCCGCGCCGACGTTGTCCGGCGGCGAATCGCAGCGTATCCGGCTCGCGGCGCAACTCGGGTCAAATCTTCAAGGCGTTCTTTATGTCCTCGACGAGCCGACCATCGGACTCCATCCGCGCGACAATCGCCGTTTGCTCCAGTCGCTCGCCGACTTGCGCGCGTTGGGCAATACGCTTGTCGTCGTCGAACACGACGAGGACACAATGAAGGTGGCCGACCGCATCATTGATCTCGGTCCCGGCGCGGGAACGCACGGCGGCGAGATCATCGCGCAGGGAACATGGAAGGAGATTGCGAAGAACAAGAAGTCGATCACGGGAAAACTTCTCGGTTCGCCACTGCAACATCCGCTCTCCGGTTCGCGCCGTCCCATCGACAAGAGCGTGCTGCGTTGCGAGATTACCGGAGCGCGCACGCATAATTTGAAAGACCTGTCCATTTCGCTTCCACTGGGGCGGCTGGTTTGCATTTGCGGCGTCAGCGGTGCTGGCAAGAGCACACTCGTACAGGATATTTTCAGAAAGGCACTCGCGCCCCGCAAACGCGGCCAGAAAGCGCCCAAGTCGGCCGATTGGGACAGCGTCAAGAACGGTGATCTTTTCAGTGCGGTCTACGAGGTCGATCAATCGCCAATTGGCAAGACGTCGCGTTCGACTCCGGCAACGTACATCGGACTCATGGACGAGATTCGCGCCCTGTTCGCGCAATTGCCGCTGGCCCGGCAGCGGGGTTATTCGGCGGGCCGGTTCTCGTTCAACAGCGGCGAAGGCCGTTGCCAGACCTGCCTCGGACAGGGAACCAACAAGGTGGAGATGAATTTCCTCCCGTCGGTCTATGTGCCGTGCGAGGCGTGCAATAGCCGCCGCTATAATGCGGAGACGCTCGAAGTGAAATACAACGGCAAGAGCATCGCCGATGTGCTCGATCTGACAATTGAAGACGCGGTCGATTTCTTCGCCGATGTGCCGCGTTTGCAGAGGACGCTTCAACTCCTCAAGGACACGGGACTCGGCTATCTCACACTCGGTCAGCGCAGTCCGACGCTTTCTGGTGGCGAGGCGCAGCGCATCAAACTCGTGGCCGAACTGGCGCGCTCGCTTGGAGCGAATATCAACAAGAAGTTGAAGACGCCCGGCTTCGGCAAGACGCATCATCTCTATCTGCTGGAGGAGCCGACCATCGGACTGCATCTGGCCGACGTGAAGCGGTTGCTCTCGGTGCTGCATCAACTCGTTGATGCGGGCAATACGGTTGTCGTGATCGAACATCATCTCGATGTGCTCGCCGAAGCGGATTATTTGATCGAACTCGGTCCCGAGGGCGGCAACAAGGGCGGTTATCTCATCGCGAGCGGAACGCCCGGGCAAGTGGTCAAATCGAAGAAATCGATCACGGGACCGTTTTTGGAGAAGGTGTTGTAAGATCGAATTGCCGTGCGGTGGGAGGGTTTTTCTGGATAGGATGTGGACAGAATTATGAGTGAAGAAACGCAAGTGAAAACGGCGAAGGGCAAGGACGGTTGTCTGATGCGCGGCTGTCTCCTGGCGCTTATCGTGTTTTTCATGATGCTCGGCTTTGCAGGCTGGGGCGCTTACACGGTCTACAAACATTTCTACGCGTTGACCGTCGACAGCGGCACGCCGATTCCGGCTTACGCGGGGAGCGATTATTCCGAAGTTAAAAAGCGCGTGGAGGATTTCTCTGCGTCGCTGCAGGAAGGGAAAGGCGAGCGTCTCGTTCTGACCGCCGACAATCTCAATGCGCTTGTGGCCGGTGATCCGCAGTTCGCTGCGGCCAGGGGAAGGATCTACTTCGAGATAAAAAACAATCTGATTACGGCGCAGGTGAGTATTCCGCTCGACGGCGTGCGCGGCTTTGCGGGGCGCTGGTTCAACGGAACGATGACATTCGATTTGAAACTGGAGGAGCAGCAGCTTTCGATTGTGCCGCGTGCGATCAAGACCGGCGACCGCGAAGCGCCGCCGGAAGTCTTGCTGGCGGTTCAGCGTTTTCGCTGGAGTGATTCGCTCTACGAAGAGGGACAATCTTCCGAGATTCTCAAGCGGATCAAATCGATCCGCATCGAGAATAACACGCTCGTGATGGAGTAGTTTTTTTCAAAAAAACGATAGAGCCTTTTCCATTTAAATAGTCGCAAATTTGCAAGGCCAAATGAGGCGTAAAAAAGCTCCCGCCAGAGAGAGGCTGGCGGGAGCTTTTCGTTAGTCGGGGGGATGTCTGTTACTGCAACAACGGGAAAGCGTCTTTCGGATCAGTTTTTCACGACCAACGAACTCTTGAATTCGCGCAGGCCGTAAGTGTTGTGGGCGATCGATTCGGCCAGAGTCTTCTCCGTGGTATTGCGAACCGAGCCGCTGAGGGTGATGCCCTGACGTTGCGAAAAGGCGCGGAATTCGAGTGCGGCCAGCGGTACAGCCAGCTTGAGGCGGGTCAAGGCCAGCGCCTGGAGCGAGTCGTCGTCGATCCAGAACGGTGCTTTCGCCGTCGAAGCGATGACTTTGTGCGTCGTCACGCGCAGGGAGAATTTCGCCTCGGGTTCGATGGCGCGCAGGAGTGTTTCGGCCCAGGTCTTGTTCTCGGTCGAACTGACTTGGCCGCTGACTTTGGCGATGCCGTCGCTGAGGCTGATTTCAATGCCTTCGGAGCAGAGGCGTTCGTCGGTGGCCAGCATGAGCTGGAGCCGGGCACGGCGTTCGTTGTCCTCGGCGCTTTCGGCTTTGCCGGTGCCGGGGAGCGATTCCTGCCGGGTGGTCTCATCGGAGACTTCGACCGGGCCCATGATCTGGGTGGCGAGGATTTGGCCCATGAGGGAGACGGTGGCGCTGGTGGTCTTGCCGGTCATGGTCAGGGTCTTGTAATCGATGACGGTCTTCAATCCGCCGGGTTGGAGGAAGTGCCGGTAGAGAAAGGAGGTCTTGTAGAGGGCGCGCTGGGCCTGAACCTTGTCTTCGTTATTGGGATGAAAATTGCCGAAGAAAAAGACTCCAATGCTTACTGGAGCCAGGTGCAACAGGAAGTTGTCGTCGAGGCTTTGATTTGCCGGAACGACCGTTTGCGCCACATTGGAAAGTCCCGTAGCGGTCAGTTCATTGAATTTCGTTTGCATGGAGTTGAGGGGGTAAAGGTTTTCATCACCATAACGCAACTTGAATGCCTAAAATGTAAAAATTTAGTAAGTTGCTATTTATTAGCTAATTATGAAAAATAAATTATTGCGGGAGTGTACGATATTCAGGCAAAAGTGTATCAAACAACTACAAAACGATGACACTTTTAAGGTGATACCCATGTATTGCCAAGTATTAACAAGAGTCTTTCGGTTGTCTAATCCTTTATTTCCGAAGTACTCGAATCCGACTGCTGGATAAAGAAGAGGTTGGCCATCCATGGCTTTAATGAAAACGAATCAGTTCGCTGTATTTGCACCGCCCGAAGCGCATTTCGGGCAACAGTATACAAATTTCATGGAAACCGGTTCGTGTTCCAGATAGAGTCCTTTTTCACATGATTGTCGTTTTACGCCCCAATTTACCTGCTGAGGAAGTGGACAAGGTCGTTGCGGAAGTGGCCAAGATGGGCTATCAACCGCATCCGATCCGCGGCGCCATTCAGACTGTTATTGCCGCCATCGGCGACGAACGGGTCAATCCTTCCCTCGAAACGTTGACGGCCTGGCCGCAGGTCGAGACGGTGTTGCGTGTCCAGAAACGTTACAAGCTCGTCAGCAAGGAAGGTCACCCGCAGCCGACGGTTATCAACGTCAATGGTCAACAGATTGGCGGCGGACAACCGTTCTGTATCATGGGCGGTCCGTGTTCGGTCGAGAGCGAGGAGCAGATTATGACGACGGCCCGAGCGGTGAAGGCGGCCGGAGCTACGATCCTGCGCGGGGGCGCTTTCAAGCCCCGGACATCGCCCTACGAATTTCAAGGTCTCGGCGAGACCGGGTTGAAGTTGCTTGCGGCGGCGCGCAAGGAATTCGGTCTGGCGGTCATTACGGAAGTATTGGCCGAGAAGGACGTCGAATTGGTCGCGTCCTACGCCGACATCCTGCAAATCGGCGCGCGCAACGCTCAGAATTTTGCCCTCATCACGGCGGCGGCGAAAACCGGCAAGCCGATCCTCCTCAAGCGCGGCATGTCGATGCGCGTCGAGGAATGGCTTCTGGCCGCCGAATACATTCTTTCCAACGGCAACCCGAATGTTTTCCTCTGCGAACGCGGCATCCGCACGTTCGAGACTTACACGCGCAACACGCTTGATCTGTCGGCGGTGGCCATTCTCAAGCAGGAGACGCACCTGCCGGTCATCATCGATCCGAGCCAGGGTTGCGGACGGGCCGATCTGGTGATCGAATTGTGCAAGGCCGCCGCTGCCCTCAACGCCGACGGCTTGCTGGTGGAAGTTCACCCCAATCCGGCGGAAGCCTGGAGCGATGGCCAGCAACAGGTCGACTTCAAGGCGTTCGCACAATTGTGCCGCAGCCTGAAGCCTTTCATTGCAGCGGTGGGCCGTCCAAGCTAGCGTTGGATCCTGGATAGTATCGCAGACCGAGCTCATTTACCCATGACTGATATTCTTCCGAAAATCCTGATTATCGACGACGAAAAGGACGTCCACTATTCCTTCCGCCGCCTGCTCCAATCCGAACCGCTGGAAGTTCTCAGCGCCGAATCCGGTGACGAGGGGCTGCGCATCGCCCGCAAGACCAATCCCGACCTGATCGTCATGGACATCCGCATGGGCAACCAGAACGGTCTCGATACCTTGAAGGAATTGCGGCAGTTCAACCCGAAGCAGATGATCATCATGATGACCGCCTACGGCACATCGCAGACGGCCATCGAGGCGATGAAGCTCGGCGCTTACGATTATATTCTCAAGCCGTTCGATATTCCGAAGCTCAAGGACATGCTTTTCCAGGCGCTGGAAACCGTCAAGGCCGAGCGCCATCAGGAAGCGCCGCTCGTGCCGAAGCTGACCGCCGAGGACATCCGCCAAACCATCATCGGCAGTTCCGCCGCGATGCAGCAGGTCTACAAACTCATCGGCCAGGTCGCTCCCACCAATGCCACCGTTCTCATTACCGGCGAGAGCGGCACCGGCAAGGAATTAATTGCCCGCGCCATTTTTCAGAACTGCGCCCGCAGTTCGAAGACCTTCGTCGCGATCAATTGCGCGGCGATCCCGGAGAACCTGCTAGAGAGCGAACTCTTCGGCCACGAGAAAGGGGCGTTCA
>DBTH01000058.1:0-11221 GCA_002306945.1 Methylacidiphilaceae bacterium UBA1321
CGGCTTTGCCGGAGGTTTCTGACATCTCTCTAACATTTGACGCCATTCGAATAGTCCTTAACTTTGACTATGTCTATGCACGAACCCATTCCCGGATTACGCAGTCCCTACGAAAAAATCGGCGGCATTCACGCCATTGGCCGCATGTTTGACAAGGCCCGGCTCTTCGCCCAGGGCAAACTTCCCGCCGATTATCATCCCTTCCTCGGTACGCAAAAATCCCCCACGCTCGATGGCCGTTGCTGCCGTTTGCTCAGAATCGATTACGCCGCGCTTACTGCCGAAATCCGCGCAGGCCGCAACGACGACGAACTCCTCGACTGGATTCGCGCCCACGGGCAATTTCCCACAGAAACGGAAATCGAAATCTGGAACGCTTGCGCCGCCAAGCGTGGCTGGCGCGACGAGACTTCAGGCTATCTGCAAAAGATTCTCGTCAAAAACGGATTCGCGCCCGATGCGGCTTCCACCTTTTTCGACAACATGGATCTCGACGAAGGCCGCCCCCTGCGTTTCCCTCCCGATCCGGCGCTTTACAAGGGGATCGTCAAAGCGAGCGTGGATATTCACGGTTTACGCAGCCCCTACGAGCACGTCGGCGGCATCGTCCACTTTGGCCGCATGCTCGACAAGATCCGACTCGACAAGGCCGGGTTGTTGCCGCCCGACTGGACGGCGGCGATGAATGCGCCGAATGGATTCGACCACTGGTGTTGCCGTTTTCTCCGAATCGACTACGCCGCGCTCAAGGTCGAAACCGTCAAGGGCGCTTCCGATGAAACGCTTCTGAGCTGGGCCTTCGCTCACGGCGGACAGCCCGACAACGAACAAATCTTAGCCTGGAACGCTTGGGCGACAAAACGCTGTTGGCGCGATGAAAATCACCACCGCCTCGTCTCCCGCCTTCAGGAAGTCGATATGCCCGCCAACGCCGCATTGACCATGTTCGACTTCATCGACCTCGACGAAGGCCGCCTACCCCGCTACTGAATCGACCCGCCACGCCAAAACCTAATGCATATAATAAAGTAAGCGACAGATCTCTCGACCCGATAAATTGAAATGCCGCTACAAAAATAAAATTATGAATAGATCTAAAATGGCGAACATGCGCTATTATCGAGTGACTCTGCGTCCGCTTCCAGATCGCATAGATAGCGCAGGCAGGAGGTTACCATTAAAGGACGATGAGTGGATTATATATAGTTGCGACAGAAATCGTCTCGTAATTCACAATATCCGCACTTCCCACGTTTTAAATCTCCCAAAGGATTTCATTCACGACTTTCGGGAAAGACATTCCCCTTTTTTTGGAGATATTAAACACGGAACTTTGATACTTCTCGGACGTGTGTGGATGTCAGGAACAAATGCGGGTCTGGAACCACTTTCCCTTCCGATGGCTGAAAAAATACAGCTCAAGCAATTTGATACGCAATTCTTTCTAAAATAAAACTCCCTTCATTCTGAGGGGAACGTGCCAGATGCCAGGAAAGCCAGAGAGGTCAGTCCCCTAGTTGATTGCATTTACGGAACGTAGCGGCCAAACAAACTGCCCCTTGAATTGTCCTGAGTACGGCGAATGAGCCAAGGCAGTAATTCTTCTTGAATACGCGCAAGAATTAGCGCGTAGATACTCAAATCAATATCATGCTTTCCGATAAAATCCGACGATGAGTGAAAATGGGAAAATAGGAAGGAATTTATGGCTGATAAAATTGTGATCGTGGAGAAGCGGAAAGGTTGCGGGTGTGGATCAACATTGGTTGTATTGATTTTCGTAGGGTGCCTATTTTCTGTTCTCCTTAAAAAATCTGAAAGCGACATCAAACCCAGCACTCCAACGCCCACCGTCACGACACCTGAAGAATCGAAAAAAACAATATCAGCAGCGGTAGAAGTTACGCAGTCTGCACAAAAAACAGTGACTTCAGAGATGCCGATTTCATCCCAAACTTCCGAACAAAAGGACGTTTCATCCAATGAGATCAAGATCGAAGATTCGGTCTTTATAGAACCTCTATTTAATCTCGATACCTTTGCTAAAAATAAAAAGGTGTGGCCTAAAACGTTGACCTTAAAAGAGCCCGCGAAGTTTGCGCTGCCATCAGGAAGTATTCAATATCCCGCCGGAACAATTGTCGATTTATTGGATGTATCCGACACCTCCTTAAAGGTAGGGAAAGATAATGCAATAGCCCTCGTACCGACTGCTTCCACTGACGTGGTGGAGCAAGAATTTGCTTCACGGTTTTCTTCTTTCGTCCTCAGCGATGGACGGGTCTTCAAGGGAATAACTTCAGCCAGAATCATCTATCCCGCCCATCTCGCTTTAGTTTATGAAAAGGGTGCGGCTTCCGTTTTATTAGAGGAAATTCCGTCAGATTTTTTGGAACGCTGGCATTTTTCAAAACAATATGTAGCAGATAAAGTATCCTGTTTGGAGGTCGAACATAAAGCTCAAATCAAGGCAATGGCTGTTTCGTCGCGCGAGAAAATGCTGGATGAAACTTCTCACAAAATAAGCATCAAGACTATTCAGATTGGCGACACGTTCGCCCTCGGAACAAGAGGCGATGAAATCGTCTGTATTATGGACATTGATACTTCTGGGATGATTGATGAGCGTCAATACGCATTTACTGTATGGGAAACTTCCCCATTCCGATATATAACGGTACTGGGTGCCAATAAAACCGTTCCCGGTTATACTGCCTCACGAAATCGAGCCGGTAAGGAATTGGGAATTCCCAAGTAAACAGAAAGCTCCTTCTTCAAAGCACTGCGACGATTGTTAGTAAAGAAGAGAAGGGGGCAGTAGGCCCGGTTGGAGTTGTCGCGGAATTTGCAGGGTCAAGATGTGGCGGAAACCGTTGCGACTCGATCTCGCATCAGTCATTATCTAGTTGATACTACCGCTTTTCAACGGACGGGCAAGTCATCCGCTTGCCAAAAGGAGTCATCTCCCCTAAACTGCCTTTCTTATGTCCCAGCACATCAAACTTTTCATCCCCGGCCCGATCGAAGTCTCTGAGAAAACCCTGCGCGCTTTTTCCAGCCCGATGCTCGGTCACCGCAGTAAGGATTTCCAGGCCCTCTACGCCTCGGTTGAACCCGGTCTCCAAAAGCTGTTTTACACCAAGCAACCCGTTTTCTTCAGCACCTCTTCCGCCTGGGGCGTGATGGAAGGTGCCCTGCGCAATGTGGTCTCCAAGAAGGTTCTCAACTGTATGAACGGCGCTTTCTCGGACAAGTGGTTTGATGTGGCCACGCGTTGTGGCAAGCAGGCCGATTCGCTCAAGGTCGAATGGGGCAAGCCGATCCTGCCCGAACAGCTCGATGCCAAACTCAAGACGGGTGAATTCGACGCGGTGACGATCATTCACAATGAAACGTCCACCGGCGCGATGAGCCCGATCTATGAACTGGCCGAAGTCCTGCGCAAGTACCCCGATGTCATTTCCATTGTCGACACGGTCTCTTCCTTCTCGGCGTTGCCGATTGAATTCGACAAGCTCGGCATTGACGTGATGTTGACCGGCACGCAGAAGGCGCTCGCCCTGCCTCCGGGAACCGCCCTGTTCACCGTTTCGGAAAAGGCGTTCGCCAAGGCCGCCACGATCAAGGATCGCGGTTATTATTTCGACTTCATCGAATTCCGCAAGAATGGCGAAAGCAGCATGACTCCGAGCACGCCCTCCATCGGCCACTTCTACGCTCTCAAGAGCAAGCTGGAAGACATCGAAGCCGAAGGCATCGACAACCGTTACGCCCGCCATCAAGCCAATGCGAAGTTGACCCGTGAATGGGCCAAGAGCCGCGGCTTCGAGTTGTTCGCCCAGGACGGCTATCAGTCGGTTTCGCTGACTTGCGTGAAGAACGCCCTCAATATCGATGTGCCCAAGCTCAACAGCGATCTCAAGAGCAAGTACTCCTGCATGATTGATGGCGGCTACGGCAAGATCAAGGGC
The DNA here is from genome assembly GCA_002306945.1 of Methylacidiphilaceae bacterium UBA1321. Classification (GTDB taxonomy): domain Bacteria; phylum Verrucomicrobiota; class Verrucomicrobiia; order Methylacidiphilales; family UBA1321; genus UBA1321. The sequence continues at coordinate 3,972 of DBTH01000058.1, forward strand.
GCGACCTTCCGTATCTCGCACATGGGCGATGAGTCCACCGAGAATATCAAGAAGCTCCTCGGCTGGATCGACGATTGTCTCAAAGCCCAAGGTAAGTGATTGGAGGACTCCGTCCTCCATACCACCTGCCCAGGGTATGATACCCTGGGAACCCCGATTAGCAGAAAGACCCTTTACCGCTGCGGTAAAGGGTCTTTCTGCTAATACGAGGATTCTCAAGGAAATCATTTCCTTGAGCGGGGCTTGGGGCAGCGCCCCCAGTCTTTGGATGCACGAGACTTTTTCAGCAGCCTGCTAAACATTTTCCTGCTTCGCGTTGCGGCGAATAGAAAGCCTTTTGCTTTTCCGGCCTCCCGCCTCCGGTTTCCGGTCTCCGTTTATAAATGATGTTCTTGTTTGGAACTGCGCAGGCGGATGGTTTTCTCGGAGAGATTGTGCACGGTGCGAATGTAACGGATCGTCTTTTGCTTGGCGCGCATCAGGATTGAATGAGTTGTCGCTGTGTTGCCGTTGATCTTCACGCCGGGGAGAAGAGCGCTTTCACTGATGCCGGTTGCACAAAAGATGATGTTCTTGCCGCGGGCGAGATCGTCAGCGGTAAAGACCTTTTTGAGCTGATCCTCATAGTCGGAGGCAATCAGTTCGTCGCGTTCTTTCAGATCGCGCGGCCAGACCTGGGTTTGAATATCGCCACCGAGACATTTCACTGCTGCCGCCGCAAGCACTGCTTCGGGTGCGCCGCCGATGCCGATGTAGACGTCGATTCCGCTGTCGGGCAGTGAGGGCGCAATCGCAGCCGAGACGTCGCCGTCGGAAATCATGCGCAGGGAACAGCCCAGTTCCCGAATGTTGTGGATGAGCCGTTCGTGCCGGGGACGATCCATCACGCAAACGGTCAAATCCTGCACGCGCTTGCGCAGGGCGCGGGCGATGACGGTGAAGGATTCCTCGATGGGCGCGTTCAACTTGAGACAGTCGATGCCGGTCTTCTGCGCATGGATTTTCACCGCCGGGCCGTAGGCGAGCTTCATCATGTAGAAGGCGGGGATGTCTTGAAGCGCGACCGATACGCCCGGTTCGGGTGAAGCGGCGGCGATGACCGAGATCGCGTTGGGCAATCCCTTGGCGATGCTGGTGGTGCCGTCGATGGGGTCGAGGGCGATGTCGAATTTCGGCGCGTTGGGCCGCCACTGGCCGAGATGTTCCCCTTTGAAAATGCCGGGGGCGTTGTCCTTGATGCCTTCGCCGATGACGACTTCGCCGCAGACGTTGATGAGGTCGAACATGCCGCGTATGGCGTCGCAGGCGGCGGCATCGGCTTTCTCTTTCTCGCCACGACCAAGCCAGGAATAGGAGTTGAGGGCGGCGGCTTCGGTGGCGCGGATAAAGTCGATTTCAACAATCCGTTCGAAGTCGTAGTAACTTTGCAGGTCACTCGATAGGGGTTTGGTCATAGGTGAGGGGAGATGTGGAAATTGTGATGCGAATGTTCTCTGGCCGCAACACTCATTTCTTTCCCCTGTATATAAGCAAGCCCCTCCTCGACTCTTGTCAAGGGAAGCACGGCGTATGTGGTCGCTCTTATCTTTTACGAGAGCCGATAGGCCCAATGCATTCCGGTCGATGCGGCGTGAACTTTGCCGGGGAAGGCGTAGTAGAGCCGTTCGATGGCAGCCATGCCGGTGCAGTGGTTGGGGTAGAGCGTCGGCGTGTCCAGGTGGCGCAATTCCCGCACGGTGCGCTCGATGCGTTCGAGCTTCGCATGGGACAGGTGCATGCCGCCGTAGATGGCGTAGATGGGTTTGTTGTTGGTGAGCTTCTTGACGTGGAGGAGCGTATTGATGATCCCGGAGTGTGCGCAACCGACAATGACGCAGGTGCCCTTGGGAGTTTCAAAGTAGACCGACAAGTCGTCAAGCATCGGGTCGGCCTTCTCCAGATTGCGATCCAGGTAGAAGGAGCCGTTACCCGTGCGTTCAAAGGGCGCGACGCGCGGAATGGTTCCGGTGGTGAACACGCCGGGGATGATTTCCGTTGGCCCGTCGACCAGACGGAGGCGTTTTTCCCACTTGGCGCGTTCGGACTTTTGGCAGAGCAAGGGGATGTTGAGATTGCGTCCGTTGCCGTTGGGCGTGCGGCAAAACTTCGGCACCAGGGACGAGGCATGCGCGTAGACCGGACACTTGCGGTTGTATTTGAAAACATCGGCGAGGCCACCGACGTGGTCGTAGTGACCGTGACTGAGTAAAACGGCGTCGAGCTTCGACAGATCGATATTGAGTTCCTCGCTATTATTCTCAAGCGCCAGTCCCTGACCCGTGTCGTAGAGGAGGGTGTGTGTGTCGGTGCGGATCAACCAGGCCAGCCCATACTCGCCCAGAAGACTGCCGTAAGTGGTGGTCCCCTCGCAGACGAGCGTTAACTCCAGTTTTTTCATGTTGATGATGTAGTTTGATACGAAACGCGATTTCTAAAAGGTAAATGTTTGTATTACAGGTAAAGGGTAAGCACAAGGCGTGCCTTCCAACCGATTTTTCTCATCATTAAGTAGATGGAGGGGTTTGGCGGAACAAACTATGGCGGGAATGCCTCGTTGACAAAGTCTGCCAGTCAGTTGACAGCCCCTCGTAACCAGAGGAAAATAGATGGTAAATAAACGAAGAAAGACTGGACAGTAACACCTGAATAAGTATAACTTATCTCTGAAATTTTTGGAGATTAGTAATACTTCTTCGGAGAATCCTAAACTTAGCCAATAAATATATGAGCGCGACCAAACCCGTTGAATTTAACAATACCGTATTACGTGATGGGCACCAGTCTCTGGCAGCCACCCGTATGACCACCAAAGAAATGCTTCCCGTGGTGGCCGATCTCGACAGCATCGGCTTTGCCGCATTGGAAACCTGGGGTGGTGCCACCATCGATTCTTGTCTGCGCTACCTGAACGAAAATCCCTTCGACCGTCTCGACACGCTCAAGAAGCTGGCTCCGAAGACCCCGCACTCGATGCTGCTGCGCGGCCAGAATCTCCTTCAGTACACGGCGTTCCCCGATGACGTGGTGGAAGCCTTCTGCGCGGCTTCGGCCAAGCACGGCATGGACATCTTCCGCATTTTCGACGCGCTCAACGACACCCGCAACCTCAAGACCGCCATCAACGCTGTCAAGAAGGCCGGCAAGCACGCTCAGGGCACCATCTGCTACACCGTCAGTCCGGTTCACACCCTCGAAGCCTTCATCAAGCTCGGCACTGAACTGCAAGAAATCGGCGCTGATTCCGTTTGCATCAAGGACATGGCCGGTTTGATCTCGCCTTCGATGGCCTACGATCTGGTCAAGGCTCTCAAGAGCAACCTGCACATCCCGGTTGTCCTCCACAGCCACAGCACTTCCGGCCAGGCCGCCGCCGCTTACTACGCCGCGACCGAAGCGGGCATCGACTCGGTTGACACCTCGATCGTTCCCTTCGCCAACGGCACCGGCCAGCCCGACACCCTGCGCATGCTCGCCGTGCTCGAAGGCCACCCGCGCTGCCCCGCCTACGACCGCGCCCGCCTCGTCGCCCTCGGCAAGCACTTCGAGAAGGTCTACGCCGAGATGTCCAAGTTCACCAGCACCGCCAACGAGCGCACCGACACCGCCACCCTCGCGTATCAGGTTCCCGGCGGCATGCTCTCCAACTTCCGCAACCAGCTCAAGGAACAAGGCATGTCGGATCGTTTCAATGACGTGCTCAAGGAAATCCCCGTTGTGCGCGAAGCCCTCGGTTGGATTCCGCTGGTTACCCCGACCTCCCAGATCGTCGGCACCCAGGCCATGCTCAACGTCAAGTTCGGACGCTGGAAAATGCTTTCCCAGCCCGCAATGGACGTCGCCCTCGGCAAGTACGGCCGCACTCCGGCCCCCGTCAACGCCGACCTCCTCAAGGACGTCGAGAAGAAGACCGGCCAGCAGGCCGTGACCGTCCGTGGCGCCGACCTCCTCCAGCCCGGAATGGAAAAACTCCGCGCCGAAGTCAAGGCCAAGGGCATCGAACCCTCCGACGAGAACGTCACGCTCTATGCGATGTTCCCGCAGGAAGTCGAAAAGATTTACAAGAACAAGGCCGCTGGCATTGCCCCCTACGACATCGCCCCGGCTCCGGCCAAGAAAGACAGCGACAAGGCCAAGGCCTCCCGGTTCGCCCTGACACTCGGCGGCAAACGCCACGAGGTGACCATCGAGGAATTGAACTAAATCGTCTCATGCGGCAAGACTCCCCTTTTTCCGTCTCCGGTTCCCTAGCGGAACGCGCGGCGGGAAGGCGGGAGTCTTCGCTTTGCAAGGGGAGCGCTTCAAACGCAAGGGGTCAGAAAAAGAAACGAGTCATGCAATTTATTTTGATTCCCCACGTCTTTGACGGCCAAGATCAGTGGATGCGTCCCAAGCGTGCTCCGAAACCACAGAAAGTCCTGCTCTCCCAAACCGACAAAGGTAAACCGCAACAGGAAGACCAGGGCGAGGAAAACGCAGCCAGCAACAACTAAACCAGAAAGTTTATGAGCAGTCCTACCAAAACCGAATTGAACTTCTCCGAATTTCCTCCCACATCCTACGAGGCGTGGCGCAAGGAAGCCGAGGTGACCCTCAAGGGCGCACCCTTCGAAAAGAAACTGATCTCCAAAACCTACGAAGGCATTGACCTTCAGCCGATCTACCTGCGCGCCGATGGCGACAAGATCGAGCACGCCAAGTCCCTTCCCGGCTACGCCCCTTACGTCCGCGGCAGCAAGGTTCTCGGCCAGCACCTCGGTGGATGGGAAATCTCCCAGGAATTCACCTTCAGCACACCCAAGGAATTCAATTCGGCCGTCCGCACCGATCTCGAACGCGGACTGACCGCCATCAACCTCGTCCTCGACCAGGCTACCCGCAACGGTATCGATCCCGATTCCGCCAAGGCTGGTGAAGTCGGCAAGGGCGGCCTCTCCATTGCCACCCTTAACGACCTTAAACGCGCCCTCGAAGGCATCGACCTGACCAGGATCCCTCTCTTCGCCCGCACCGGCGCTTCCGGACTGCCCTTCGCGGCACTTCTCTTCGCGTTGACCAAGAACGCTGGCAAGCAGCTCTCCGACCTGCGCGGCTGCATTGAGATGGATCCCATAGGCGTCGTTGCCCACGAAGGCAGCCTCCCGCAATCCTTCGAAGAAGCCTACCGCGAAATGGCCATCCTCACCGGATGGGCCGCCGAACACGCCCCCAAGCTCCAGACCGTCTGCGTTCACAGCCGTTCCTGGCATGAAGGCGGCGCCAACGCTGTTCAGGAACTGGCCTTCTCCATCGCCACAGGAGCCGAGTACCTCCGCCAGCTGACCAAGGCCGGTCTTGACGTCAACGTCGTTGCCCCCCGCATCCGCTTCTCCATCACGGTGAGCACGAACTTCTTCCTCGAAATCGCCAAGCTCCGCGCGGCCCGCCTCCTCTGGGCGCAGGTCGTCAAGGCTTTCGGCGGCAACGAAGAGGCCCAGAAGCTCTCGCTCCACGTCCGCACTTCCAACCGTAACAAGACGGTCTACGATCCCTACGTCAACATGCTCCGCACCACGGTCGAAGCATTTGCCGGAGTCGTTGGCGGCGCTGACAGCATGCACGTCTCACCCTTCGACGAAGTCATCCGCACGCCGGACGATTTCTCCCGCCGCATCGCCCGCAACACGCAGATCATCCTCCAGAAGGAATGCCATCTCGAACACGTTGTCGATGCCGCCGGTGGTTCCTGGTACGTCGAAACCCTCACCGACAAGGTCGCCCGCAAGGCCTGGGAACTCTTCCAGCAGGTCGAAGGCAAGGGGGGCATCCAGAAGGCCCTCGAAGCCGGATTCCCTCAGGACGCCATCGCCGAAGTCGCCAAGTCCCGCGACAAGGCTGCCCAATCCGCCAAGGATCGTATCCTCGGCACCAACGTCTATCCCAACGCCAAGGAAAAACTCCTCGAAGTGCACCAGCCCGACCTCGCCGCCATCTACAAGCGCCGCAGCGCCGAACTAGCCGAATTCCGCACCTCCTCGGATCAGAAACTCTCCACCAGCGTTCTCGACAAGCTCTCCCAGCTTCTCGACTCCGCCCCGAACCGCGTTCTGGATGCGGCCATCAATGCCGTCTCCTCCGGCGCTTCCCTCGGTGAAATCACCCGCACCATCCGTTCGGGCGACTCCGCCAAGCCCAGCATCAAGCCGGTCAAGATCAGCCGTCAGGCCGAACCCTTCGAACAACTCCGCTCCAGCGTGGAAGCGTTGCCCAAGCGCCCGGCGATCCAGTTGATCCCATTCGGACCGCTCAAGCAGTTCAAGGCCCGCGCCGACTTCTCCGCCGGATTCTTCCGCGTGGCAGGCTTCGAGATCATCTACCCGAAGAAAGGATTCGCAACGCCCGACGAAGCCGTCAAGGGCGCCCTGGAATCCCCTTCCAAGGTCTCCGTCATCTGCTCCACCGACGACACCTATCCGGAGTTGGTTCCCGCCTTCGTCAAGGGACTCAAGGCCGCCGACCCCAAGCGCATCGTCATCCTCGCCGGTTATCCGACCGAGCATGTCGAAGCCTTCAAGCAGGCCGGTGTGGATGAGTTCATCCACGTCCGCGCCAACATCTACCAGGTGCTCTCCGAACTCCTCAAAAAAGTGCAATAAAAGACACGAGAAAGGCTATACACACCATGAGTACAACGCCCGATTTTACCAAGATCGACTATTCAGCCACGCCCGCCGAGACCAGCAAGAAGGAATGGTCCGCGCTGGCGCGCAAAATCTCCAAGATGACCGATGAGGAACTCATCTGGCATTCCTCGGAGCACATCGACGTCCAACCCCTCTACACCGGCGACGATATCAAGGATGCCAAGCACCTCGACTATCTGGCCGGTATCCCGCCCTTCCTGCGCGGCCCCTATCCGACCATGTACGTGACCCGTCCCTGGACGGTTCGCCAATACGCCGGATTCTCCACCGCGACCGAGAGTAACGCCTTCTACCGCCGCAACCTCGCAGCCGGTCAAAAGGGTCTCTCCATCGCCTTCGATCTCGCCACTCACCGCGGTTACGATTCCGATCACCCGCGCGTCGTCGGTGACGTCGGCAAGGCCGGTGTCGCGGTCGATTCCATCCTCGACATGAAGGTGCTCTTCGACGGCATCCCGCTCGACAAGATGTCGGTCTCGATGACCATGAACGGCGCGGTTCTCCCGATCCTCGCCTTCTACATCGTCGCCG
>DBTH01000058.1:11548-11684 GCA_002306945.1 Methylacidiphilaceae bacterium UBA1321
AGGAATACATGGTGCGCAACACCTACATCTATCCTCCCGAACCGTCGATGCACATCATCGCCGACATCTTCGAATTCACTTCGAAGTTCATGCCGAAGTTCAACAGCATTTCCATCTCCGGCTATCACATGCAGGA
>DBTH01000058.1:11943-12248 GCA_002306945.1 Methylacidiphilaceae bacterium UBA1321
TATCACATGCAGGAAGCCGGCGCCACCGCCGACCTGGAAATGGCCTACACCCTCGCCGACGGTCTCGAATACGTCCGCACCGGTATCAAGGCCGGTATCGACATCGATGCCTTCGCCCCCCGCCTCTCGTTCTTCTGGGCCATGGGCAAGAACTACTTCATGGAAGTCGCCAAGATGCGCGCCGCCCGCGTGCTCTGGGCCAAACTCATCCATCAGTTCAATCCCAAGAACCCCAAGTCGATGGCCCTGCGTACCCACTCGCAGACCTCCGGCTGGAGTCTGACCGAACAAGATCCGTTCAACAA